>NZ_CP132230.1:0-30000 GCF_030732225.1 Streptococcus iniae
ATGACTGAAAATGAACAAATTTTTTGGAATAGGGTTTTGGAACTTGCGCAAAATCAATTAACTCAGGCAACTTATGAGTTTTTTGTTTTTGATGCTAGATTAGTTAAAGTTGAAAATCAAGTAGCTACAATCTATTTAGAAAGCGTCAAACAGTTATTTTGGGAAAACAACCTAAAAGATGTTATTTTGACTGCTGGTTTTGAAATTTACAATGCACAAATTTCAATTGAATATGTATTTGAAGACTACTTAGAAGAGTCACAACCCGCACAATCTAATACTCAAGTTTTTTCAAGACAACCTGTTAATCCATTACCAATTGTTGCCTCTGATTTAAATTCAAAATATAACTTTGAAAATTTTATTCAAGGAGATGAAAATCGTTGGGCAGTAGCTGCTTCAATTGCTGTAGCAAATACACCTGGTACCACTTATAATCCCTTATTTATATGGGGTGGACCTGGACTAGGAAAAACTCACTTACTTAATGCTATCGGGAATTCTGTTCTTAGAGATAACCCTAATGCACGTATTAAGTATATTACAGCTGAAAATTTCATTAATGAATTTGTTATTCATATTCGTTTAGATACTATGGATGAACTCAAAGAAAAATTTAGAAATCTAGACTTATTACTTATTGATGATATTCAGTCACTTGCTAAAAAGACTTTATCTGGAACACAAGAAGAATTCTTTAACACCTTTAATGCTCTCCATAATAATAATAAACAAATTGTTTTAACAAGCGATCGAACACCAGACCATTTAAATGATTTGGAAGAACGACTTGTAACACGTTTCAAATGGGGGTTAACTGTTAACATTACACCACCTGATTTTGAAACAAGGGTTGCTATTTTAACTAATAAAATTCAAGAATATAATTTTACTTTTCCACAAGATACTATTGAATATTTAGCTGGACAATTTGATTCTAACGTCAGAGATTTAGAAGGTGCCTTAAAAGATATTAGTTTAGTTGCCAATTTTAAACAAATTGATCGTATTACAGTTGATGTAGCAGCAGAAGCTATTCGTGCTAGAAAACAAGATACACCTAAAATGACTATTATTCCAATTGAAGAAATCCAAATTCAAGTTGGTAAATTTTATGATGTAACTGTAAAAGAAATAAAAGCAACAAAACGCACTCAAGACATTGTTTTAGCTAGACAGGTCGCAATGTTCTTAGCACGTGAAATGACTGATAATTCATTGCCAAAAATTGGAAAAGAATTTGGTGGCAGGGACCATTCAACTGTTCTTCATGCTTATAATAAAATCAAAAATATGATTGCTGAAGATGAGAGTCTTCGCATTGAGATTGAGACCATCAAAAATAAGATAAAATAAGACCTGTGGAAAAGTATTCTTTTTTGATAAAGTTATCCACAAGTTGTGAACAAGCTTTATCTCTTGGTGGAACTGATATGAGCTAAGTTATTAACGTTATGCACAAGACCTACTACTACTACTAAATATTATACTTATAAAATAAAGGAGTTTTCATGATTCAATTTTTAATAAATCGTTCCCTTTTTATGCAAGCTTTAAATGCAACTAAAAGAGCTATTAGTACTAAAAACGCTATTCCTATTCTTTCAACTATAAAAATTGATGTTAATCAAGCTGACATTACTTTAACAGGATCTAATGGTCAAATTTCTATTGAAAATACTATTCCTGTTTCAAATGAAAATGCGGGACTATTGATTACATCAACTGGTTCAGTTTTACTAGAGGCAAACTTCTTTATTAATATTATTTCTAGCTTACCAGATATTAGTTTAGAATTTAAAGAAATAGAACAACACCAAGTTGTTTTAACATCAGGAAAATCTGAAATTACCTTAAAAGGAAAAGATGTTGAACAATACCCCCGTCTTCAGGAAGTGTCCACAGATAATCCTCTTATTCTTGAAACAAAATTATTGAAATCTATTATTGCTGAAACAGCATTTGCAGCAAGTTTACAAGAAAGCCGTCCAATTCTTACTGGTGTTCATATGATTTTGAGTCAAAATAATCAGTTTAAAGCGGTAGCTACAGACTCACACCGTATGAGTCAACGGTTATTAACTCTTGAAAAATCTGCTAGTGATTTTGATGTGGTTATTCCAAGTAAATCACTTCGTGAATTTTCATCAGTTTTTACTGATGATATTGAAACCGTTGAAATTTTCTTTTCTCCAAGTCAAATTTTATTTAGAAGTGAACATATTTCATTCTATACAAGACTTCTTGAAGGAAATTATCCTGATACAGACCGTCTATTAATGAATCAATTTGAAACAGAAGTTGTTTTTAATACACAATCCTTACGCCATGCAATGGAACGTGCACATTTGATTTCAAATGCTACACAAAATGGAACCGTTAAACTTGAAATTGCTGAAAATGCTATTACAGCACATGTTAATTCGCCAGAGGTTGGTAAAGTTAATGAAGAACTTGAAATTGTAGAAAAATCAGGTGAGCATTTAATCATTTCATTTAACCCAACTTATTTGATTGAAGCATTAAAAGCATTGAAGAGTGATACAGTTAGAATTCGTTTTATTTCTCCAGTTCGACCATTTACACTAACTCCAGGAGATGATGAAGAAGGATTTATCCAATTAATCACACCTGTCCGTACAAACTAATAGCCCTAGAATAACTCCATTTGGGTGGGGTTATTTTTATAGCCTTAGGAAAGGAAAAACAATGTATGATTTAGGTTCTCTCGTAGAGATGAAAAAACCACATGCTTGCACCGTAAAATCAACAGGTAAAAAAGCAAATGAATGGAAAATTATCAGAGTTGGTGCTGATATAAAATTACAGTGTACAAATTGTGACCATATTATTATGATGAGTCGCTATGATTTTGAACGAAAACTAAAAAAAGTGTTGCAGTCTTAAAATACTTGTAACAGCAAGTATTTTTATAAACTATGCAACTGAAAATTGGGTCAATAACTAGTTGGGAATTTTTATCTGATTATTGATAGTTGATATTTTTAACACCATTAGTTGTTACTTATTTAAAAATGTTTATCAATTTATTTTAGCTTGTGACTTAGCAAGCTTTTTTTGATAGTTTTATGCTATAATAGTTGTGATTGAAATTTTGAACGGAGATTACTAAATATGGCTTTGACAGCTGGGATTGTCGGTTTACCAAATGTTGGTAAATCAACTTTATTTAATGCAATTACAAAAGCAGGTGCAGAGGCTGCTAACTATCCTTTTGCAACAATTGATCCAAATGTTGGTATGGTTGAGGTACCAGATGAGCGATTAAATAAATTAACAGAGCTAATCACTCCTAAAAAAACAGTTCCAACAACTTTTGAATTTACAGATATTGCTGGAATTGTAAAAGGCGCTTCAAAAGGTGAAGGTCTTGGAAATAAGTTCTTGGCTAATATTCGAGAAGTGGATGCTATTGTTCATGTGGTTCGTGCCTTTGATGATGAAAATGTTATGCGTGAACAAGGTCGTGAGGATGCTTTTGTTGATCCTATGGCTGATATTGATACTATCAATTTGGAATTAATTCTAGCAGATTTAGAATCAATTAATAAACGTTATGCACGTGTTGAAAAAATGGCACGTACACAAAAAGATAAAGAGTCAGTAGCAGAATTTGCTGTGCTTGAAAAAATTAAACCTGTTTTAGAAGATGGAAAATCAGCCAGAACAATTAATTTTACAGATGAAGAAGAAAAAGTTGTGAAACAATTATTCTTGTTAACAACAAAACCAGTTCTTTATGTAGCAAATGTTGATGAAGATAAAGTAGCTGATCCAGATGATATTGATTATGTTAATATCATTCGTGACTTTGCTGCAACAGAAAATGCAGAAGTTGTTGTTATTTCAGCGCGTGCAGAAGAAGAAATTTCAGAATTAGACGATGAAGAAGATAAAGCTGAATTTTTAGAAGCTATCGGTTTAACAGAATCAGGCGTTGATAAATTAACACGCGCAGCTTATCATTTATTAGGTTTAGGCACTTACTTTACTGCAGGTGTCAAAGAAGTTCGCGCATGGACATTTAAACGTGGCATTAAAGCTCCACAAGCAGCTGGTATTATTCATTCAGATTTTGAACGAGGTTTTATTCGTGCCGTAACCATGAGTTATGATGACTTGATTAAATATGGAAGTGAAAAAGCTGTTAAAGAAGCTGGACGTTTAAGAGAAGAAGGAAAAGAATATGTTGTTCAAGATGGCGACATTATGGAGTTCCGATTTAACGTATAAAAAATAGCATAAGGAAAAGGTTGGAAAATGAATTTCCAACCCTTTTCCTATTTGGAGAATAGAGCAAATGGTAAAAATGATTGTTGGTCTTGGAAATCCAGGATCAAAATATGATAATACAAAACATAATATAGGATTTACGGCTATTGATCAAATGGCTAAAAAGCATGGAATTAACTTTACTGAGGAAAAAAATTTTAAAGCACTTATTGGATCAACATTTATTAATCACGAAAAAATTTATTTGGTCAAACCTATTACTTTTATGAATAATAGTGGTATTTCTGTAAAAGCATTATTAACTTATTACAATATTTCTGTGAATGATATGATTATTATTTATGATGATTTAGATATGGAAGTTGGTAAAATAAGGTTTAGACAAAAAGGATCCGCAGGTGGGCATAATGGTATTAAATCGATTATTGCACATATTGGAACCCAGGAATTTGATCGTATTAAAATTGGAATAGGTCGACCAAAGCAAGGAATGACAGTTATTAATCATGTTCTAGGAAAATTTGATAGTGATGATAGCATTACCATCGCTTTAACTTTAGAAAAAGTTAGTGATGCTGTAGCATTTTATTTACAAGAAAACAACTTTGAAAAGACCATGCAAAAATATAATGGGTAATTATGAATAGTTTAGAATTATTTAGTCAGAATAAAACCATTCAATCTTGGATTGCAGGAAGTGAAACACTTGCAAGACAATTAGTAATGGGATTATCTGGATCAAGCAAAGCTATGGCTATAGCTTCACAATATATTAGTCAAGAAAATAAAGTAATTGTTGTTACAGCCAGTCAAAATGAAGCTGAAAAATTAGCTGCGGACTTATCAGCATTAATTGGTGAAGAAAATGTCTATCAATTTTTCTCAGATGATGTTGCTGCTGCAGAATTTATTTTCTCATCCTTAGATAAGGCTATTTCAAGAATTGAAGCCATTCAATTTTTAAATAATACGAGTTGTAGTGGTATTTTAATTACAAGTGTTATTGGATTACGAACCTTACTTCCAAATCCAAAAGTTTTTAAAGAAAATCAACTGACATTTGCTATTGGTAGTGAATATGATTTAGAAACACTTGTTAAGCAACTGTCTATTTTAGGTTATCAAAAAGTTTCACAAGTTACCAATCCAGGTGAATATAGTAGGAGAGGTGATATTTTAGATATCTATGAAATCACTGAAGAACTTCCATTTCGAATTGAATTTTTTGGTGATGAAGTTGATGGTATTAGAACATTTGATAGTGAAACTCAAAAATCATTAACTGAAAAAAATAAAATTCTTATTGGTCCTGCTAGTGACCTTATTTTAGAACCAATAGATTTAAATCGTGGTAGTGATAAACTCGAAAGTCTATTAAGTCCTTTAAGTTTAGAAGCTAAGGCTTATATTTCAGACATTATTGCAGTTTCACGAGATGGGTTTAAACATAAAGATATTCGAAAATTTTTATCATTGTACTATGAGAAAGAATGGACCTTATTGGATTATATTCCAAAAGGAACACCATTAATTTTTGATGATTTTCAAAAAATAATGGATAAGAATGCTAATTTTGATTTAGAAGTTGCTAATTTATTAACAGCTGATTTACAAAATCATAAAGCAGTCTCAAGTTTGCATTATTTTGCTGAGAACTATCGTCAGTTTAGAGCTTATCAACCAGCAAGTTTCTTCTCAAATTTTCATAAGGGTCTAGGAAATATCAAGTTTGATAAAATGCATCAGTTGACACAATATGCGATGCAGGAATTTTATAATCAATTTCCACTCTTATTAGATGAAATCAGACGTTATCAAAAATCACAAGCTACTGTGATTATTCAAGTTGAATCTCATCATGCCTTTGAAAATCTGCAAAAGCATTTAGAAGAATACAATACTGATTTTCCACTTGTTTCAGCCAATGCTATTGAAGCTAAAAAAACACAAATCATTATTGGAAATGTGTCTAGTGGTTTTTATTTTTCTGATGAGAAAATTGCTTTTATCACAGAACACGAAATTTATCATAAAAAAGTTAAAAGACGAGTTCGAAAATCAACTATTAGTAATGCTGAACGTCTTAAAAATTATAATGAATTATCAAAAGGTGATTTTGTTGTTCATAATGTTCATGGTATTGGCCAATTTTTAGGCATTGAAACCATTCAAATTAATGGTATTCATAGAGATTATGTTACAATTCAGTATCAAAATTCTGATCGTATTTCACTACCTGTTGAACAAATTGAAAGTTTATCAAAATATGTTTCAGCAGATGGTAAAACACCAAAAATTAATAAATTAAATGACGGTCGTTTCCAAAAAACAAAACAAAAAGTTACCAAACAAGTTGAAGATATAGCAGACGATTTGTTAAAACTTTATGCTGAAAGAAGTCAATTAAAAGGATTTCAATTTTCTCCGGATGATAATCTTCAAGCAGCCTTTGAAGAAGACTTTGCTTTTATTGAAACAGAGGATCAATTACGGTCCGTTAAGGAAATTAAGCAGGATATGGAAAGTCATCATCCTATGGATCGTCTTTTAGTTGGAGATGTTGGATTTGGTAAAACGGAAGTTGCGATGAGAGCAGCATTCAAAGCCGTTAATGATAACAAACAAGTTGCTATTTTAGTACCAACAACTGTCTTAGCGCAGCAACACTATGAAAACTTTAAAGAGCGCTTTGAAAATTATCCTATTGAAATTGATGTGCTCAGTCGATTTAGAAGTAAAAAAGAACAGACTGAAAGTCTTGAAAAATTGAAAAAAGGTCAAGTTGATATTATTATTGGGACGCATAGACTTTTATCAAAAGATGTTCATTTTTCAGATTTAGGCTTAATTATCATTGATGAAGAACAACGATTTGGTGTTAAACATAAAGAAAAATTAAAAGAATTAAAGGCTAAGGTAGATGTTCTTACTTTAACGGCTACACCTATTCCAAGAACATTACATATGTCAATGTTAGGAATTCGTGATTTATCTGTGATTGAAACCCCACCTACCAATCGTTATCCTGTTCAAACCTATGTGTTAGAGACTAATCCTGGAATTGTGAGGGAAGCTATTATTAGGGAAATAGACCGTGGTGGTCAAGTTTTCTATGTTTATAATAAAGTTGATACGATTGATAAAAAAGTTTCAGAGCTACAAGAGTTAGTTCCAGAAGCTTCAATTGGATTTGTTCATGGTCAAATGAGTGAAATTCAATTGGAAAATACCCTGATTGATTTTATTAATGGAGATTATGATGTTCTAGTAGCAACTACGATTATTGAAACAGGTGTTGATATTTCAAATGTAAATACTTTATTTATTGAAAATGCTGATCATATGGGACTTTCAACTTTATACCAATTAAGAGGTCGTGTTGGTCGTTCAAATAGGATTGCTTACGCTTATCTCATGTATCGACCTGATAAAGTTCTTTCAGAAATATCTGAAAAAAGATTAGAAGCTATCAAAGGGTTTACAGAATTGGGATCTGGATTTAAAATAGCTATGCGCGATTTATCTATTCGTGGCGCAGGTAATATACTTGGTGCCTCACAAAGTGGTTTTATAGATTCAGTCGGTTTTGAAATGTATTCACAATTGTTAGAACAAGCTATTGCTAATAAACAAGGCAAGACAATAATTAGGAAAAAAGGAAATTGTGAAATTAATTTACAAATTGATGCCTATTTATCTGAAGATTACATCAAAGATGAACGTCAGAAAATTGAAATTTACAAACGTATCCGTGAATTTGAAAATCGTGAAGATTATAGACAATTACAAGAAGAATTAGTGGATCGTTTTGGTGATTATCCAGATCAAGTAGCCTATCTTATTGAAATTGGTTTATTAAAATACTATATGGATAATGCTTTTGCTGAATTAGCAGAACGTAAAGATAAGCAATTATTAGTACGTTTTGAAAAGGTATCTCTGAGCTATTATTTAACACAAGATTATTTTGAAGCTTTGTCAAAAACACAATTAAAAGCAAGAATCAGTGAAAATAATGGAAAAATTGATATTATTTTTGATATCAGAAATAAAAAAGACTATGAAATCTTAGAGGAATTAGTTATTTTTGGAGAAAAATTGAGTGAGATTAAAGAACGAAAAAATACAGGAGACAACTAAAGTATCCAGTTTACTTATTGTATTAAGTGGGCTAGTCTCTAAAATTTTAGCAGCCTTGTATAAAATACCCTATCAAAACTTAGTTGGTGATAGGGGGGTTTATGCTTACCAGCAAGTCTATCCACTCTTAGCTATTATCAGTGCACTTAGTTTAACAGCCTTGCCTAATGTAATAGCAAGCATTGCTCAAAAAAATAGCCAAAAAGATTTGGAAATTCTATTTAAAATCCAGTTTTACGTCAGTACCGGCTTATCAATTTTATTATTAATTTTCTCATATTCTCTTGCTAACTTACTTGGTAGTATTTACCTGACACCAAGTATTATAATGACAGCACTTGTTTTAGTAACAGTTCCTTTTATTTCTTTTTATAGAGGAATGGCACAAGCAAATGCTGATATGTTACCAACAGCTATTAGTCAAGTTTTGGAACAAATCATTAGAGTGACTATTATTATTTTATCTGCCTTATTGTTTTATTTTTGTGATTGGACTGTTTATTTCACAGCTAATGTGGCAGCTAGTGGAAATTTAGTTGCAAGTGTTTGTGTGCTAATCTACTTGATTAAGAAATCATCATATTCAGCGAAAAGTATGATGACTGTGAAGAAATTGTCATTTGGACAAATGCATGGCATTGGTTTATCAACAATTTTATTTATTTTTTATTCTATCTATCTTTTACTTTTTCAATTTCTTGATTCTATTTTTGTCAAAAATAGTTTAGTCTTAAGTGGTTTTTCACAAATTACTGCGGAAGCAAGTAAGGGAATTTATGATAGGGGGCAACCATTGATCCAGTTTGGATTAATTTTTTCAACAGCCTTATTCACATCCTATTTACCAAAATTAACAAAATTATTCTATGAGAATACATCAAATTATCAAGAAGAAAGTCAGTCTTTTTTTGAATTTATTTTCTATTTCAATCTGACCTTAACAATTGGTTTTGGCAGTATTTTACACTTAATGAATCACTTTTTATTTGAAAATAATAAAGGTTTTTTAGCTCTTGAAATTTATTTGACCATCATTGTATTGTCAAGTTTAATTCAATATTTTCATCAAAAAGCTTTTATCGAAACAAAATTTAAGGCTTCTTTTCTATTTTTAGTTATAGGTTTAGCATTAAAAATGATTTTAACACCTTTTTTAACCTATCATTTCGGCATTATAGGAAGTTCATTATCAACGGTGGTGCCACTTGTTATCGTTTTGTTTTGTTATCTAAAAAATAGTCAGATAACAGTAACAGTTTTTACTAATATCAAATACTACTTTAGTATAGCAATGATGCTATTAATGGTTTATCTTGTCCAAATTATTATTCCCAGTCATAGTAGAGTGACTGCCCTTATAACATTAGTGATAGCAGCATTTTTAGGAATGGTAGTCTTTCTAAGTTTATGTCATCAATTAATGGTTTTTGATCAGAAATTATGGTACTATCTACCATTACACAAAGAAAAATGATAAAATGGAATGGACTGTGAGGTAAATCATGAGACTAGATAAATATTTAAAAGTATCACGCATTATAAAAAGACGTCCAGTAGCCAAAGAAGTTGCTGATAAAGGTCGTATTAAAGTTAATGGTGTATTGGCTAAGAGTTCCACAGATTTAAAAATCAATGATGAAGTTGAAATTCGTTTTGGCAATAAATTGCTGACAGTCCGTGTACTTGAAATGAAAGATAGTACTAAAAAGGAAGATGCTGTCAAAATGTATGACATTATTAGAGAAACAAGGATAGAAAGTCATGAAGAAGCCTAGTATTGTTCAATTAAATAATCAATACATCAATGATGAAAATATCAAAAAACGCTTTGAAGTTGAGGAAAATCAAAAGAAAAACCGTTTTATGGGATGGATTTTGATTATTATCATGTTTTTATTTATTTTACCAACCTATAATTTGGTTCAAAGTTATGTTGGTCTAGAAAAACAACATAAACAAGTCATCAAACTGCAAAAAGAATACCAAAATTTAGAAAATAGTACGAAAAAAGAAAAAGAATTAGCTAAGCAATTAAAAGACAATGATTATGTTAAAAAATATGCGCGTGCTAAATACTATCTTTCACGAGAAGGAGAGGTTATCTATCCTATTCCAGGATTATTACCAAAATAAATGATGGAAGATATTATTCAAAAAGTAGAATTATTTTTGGCGCATTCAGATGATAAATTGGAAGAGTTACAGGAAAAAAATCAATTGATTAAGGAAGATTTCCAACGGAAAGATTAATATTAAGAAAGGAGAAATGGTGAAAAAATTATTAGCAGTTATGTTAATGACGTTTTTCTTGTCTCCTATTATTGTCATTAGTACAGAGGAAAAACCAGAATTTCCAAAAGAAGTGATTCATGAACTTAATCAATCAGCTCTTTCTAAAGTCACTTATTATGATGTCATTCCTCAAAATCCTAACGTTTACTATGAAACTTATAGTTATTTAGATGCCGATTTAAATCAGTTAGGTCATCTTATTTCACCAAATACAGCATTTAGCATCAGTAAGTTAATGATTAACAGTTCAGGAAAAGCTATTTTTCAATTAACAGATGGCACTTACATTGAAGCTAATAAAACTATTATTTATGATGATGTCTTAAAAAATCAAATGCCTGTAGATTTGAATTTTTGGACAAAAGCACATTTCTTAGCCTATAATCAACCTTTTGTAAAAGGAATTCTTCCTAAAGAAACTGATATAAAAGCCTATGATGAGGTCCATGCAAGTCGACTTGTTCAAACCCAACAAGGGAATTATTATTATATTAATAATAAGGTTTGGATTTCTGAAACAGATTTATCACTTTCAGATAATCGTATGTCAAAAGTTCAAGACATGTTAACTCAAAAATACAATAAATCCAACTATTCTATTTTTGTAAAACAATTAGATACACAGGCAGTTGCAGGTATTAATGCCGATCAATTAATGTATTCAGCAAGTATTGCTAAATTAGCAACTCTTTATTATGTTCAAGACAAAATTAATAATGGGCAATTAGCTGCAGATAAGAAATTAAATTATAGTGATCAGGTTCATCATTTTGATGGGGCTTATGATGGTTCTGGAAGTGGTAAAATCAGCAAAGAAGCCGATCATAAAGATTATAGTGTAGATGAGTTATTAAAAGCAGTGTCTCAACATTCAGATAATGTTGCAACAAATATTTTAGGTTACTATATTGCTAATAAATATGACCAAAAATTTTATGCTCATATTAATGCCATTGCAGGAATGAAATGGAATATGGAAAGTCGTATGTTATCATCACACGCAGCAGCAAATCTAATGGAAGCTATTTATTATCAAAATGGACAAATCATTTCTTATTTGTCAGCAACTGATTTTGATGATAATCGTATTTCAAAAAACATTTCAGTACCAGTCGCTCATAAAATTGGTGACGCTTATGAAAATAGGCATGATGTTGCTATTATTTATGGGAAGTCGCCATATATCCTATCAGTTTTTACAGATAATGCATCTTATGAGGATATTACTCAAATTTCAGATGATGTATACTCAATCCTAAAATAATGTATCAAAAAATTTATCAACACACTAAAAAACAGGGCTTATTTAAATCCCACAAACGCGTATTAATAGCAGTATCTAGTGGAGTAGATTCTATGAATTTACTGCACTTTTTGCATTTTTACAAAGATGAGTTGCAGATTGAAATTGCAATCGCACATGTTAATCACAAACAACGAAAACAGTCTGATGAAGAGGAAAAATTTCTTCAAAATTGGGCAAAGGAAAATCAAATTCCACTATTTATAAAGCATTTTTCAGGAATATTTTCAGAAAAAAAAGCAAGAGACTTTCGTTATGCTTTTTTTAAGGAAATAATGATTAGCTATAACTATTCTGCTCTTGTTACAGCTCATCACGCTAATGATCAAGCTGAAACAGTATTGATGCGCATTGTAAGAGGAACTTTACTAAGGCATCTTCAAGCAATTCAGGAAGTTCAAGATTTCGGGAATGGACAATTAATTAGACCTTTTCTGACTTTTAATAAAGAGCAACTTCCTAATGTTTTTCATTTTGATGATTACTCAAATCAAGAAAATCATTACTTCAGAAATCGTGTTAGAAATCTTTACTTGAGAGATTTGGCAAAAGAAAATCCTAGAATTCAAGAAGCACTTACTGATTTAGCTAGAGAGTCCCACCTTTTGTTTACAGCCTTAAAAGAGTTAACAGATTCTTATGAAAAAACGGATTTATCTTTTTTTCAGTCGCAATCCTATGCGGTACAATATTATTTGCTACAAGAGTATATTGCTAAATTTTCAGATTTAAAACTTTCAAAAACTCAGTTTAAAGATATACATTCAATTCTTACTTCAAAGAATAATGGTATTTTTCCTATAAATAGCAGTTATCAACTCATTTTATCAATAAAATCCTTTGAAATTCAAAAAATCATGCTTGAGACGGAGGTTTATAAGCAAAAACTTCTGTTAAAATATGGTTCAATGCATGACTATAAAGGATATTTCTTCTCTTTTGAAACAATAGGAATGACAAAAGAAAATACTTTTAGCATCCCAATTTATGATACTTCTCCTATTACCTTACGAGGAAGAAATGAAGGAGATGTTATTTCATTTGGTTCTTTTTCAAAGAAATTAAGGCGATTATTTATTGATGAAAAATATTCTATTCAGGAAAGAAATGAAGCAATTATAGGATTACAAAATGATATTATTATATTTGTTATTGTAGCTGATAAAACTTATTTGAGAAAAATGGCTGAAAATGATATAATGAGAGCCACACTGTATATTGAAAATTTAGAAAAAAGGTGACATCATGCTTGAGCAAGATATTAAAAAAATTCTTTACACAGAAGAAGATATTATTATTAAAACTAAAGAATTAGGAGAACAATTAACTAAGGATTATCAAGGGAAAAATCCGTTAATGGTTGGTGTTCTCAAAGGTTCAGTTCCATTTATGGCAGAACTTATTAAACATATTGATACACATGTTGAAATCGACTTTATGGTGGTATCAAGTTATCATGGTGGAACAATGAGTAGTGGAGAAGTCAAAATCTTAAAAGATGTTGATACTAACATTGAAGGCCGTGATATTATCTTTATTGAAGATATTATTGACACTGGTCGTACACTTAAGTATCTAATCGATATGTTTAAATACCGTAAAGCTAATTCAGTTAAAATTGCTACTTTATTTGATAAGCCAGAAGGCCGCGTTGTAGAGATTGAAGCAGATTACGTTTGTTACGATATTCCAAATGAATTTATTGTAGGTTTTGGTTTAGACTATGCGGAAAATTATCGTAATCTTCCTTATGTCGGTGTATTAAAAGAAGAAATCTATTCAAAATAGAAAAAGGTCAATTATTACTTTATGAAAAACAACAAAAATAATGGTTTTGTGAAAAATTCATTTATTTATATTTTATTGATTGTTATTGTTATTACAGGATTTCAATATTATTTAAAAGGAACAAGTTCACAAAGCCAACAGATTAGTTACTCAAAATTAATCAAACATATTAAATCAGGTGATGTAAAAACACTAACCTATCAACCAAGTGGAAGTATTATTGAAGTTAGAGGGAAGTATGATAAGCCTCAAAAAGTTCAAACAGATCCAGGATTAACATTCTTTGGTTCAAACAATACAGCAACTGTTGAAGAATTTACATCTTTAGTATTACCTAGTGATTCAACATTAAAAGAAATAACAAGTGCAGCATCAAAAGAAGGTACTGAAATTATTGTCAAACAAGAAAGTTCAAGTGGAACTTGGATTTCCTTATTGATGAGTTTCTTGCCAATTATTATCTTTGCAGCTTTCATGATGATGATGATGAATCAAGGTGGTGGTGGAGCTCGTGGTGCCATGAGTTTTGGTAAAAATAAGGCAAAATCACAAACAAAAGGTGATGTCAAAGTTCGATTTACAGATGTTGCTGGTGCTGAGGAAGAAAAACAAGAACTTGTTGAAGTTGTTGATTTTCTTAAAAATCCTAAGAAATATAAAGCTCTAGGTGCAAGAATTCCCTCAGGTGTCCTTTTAGAGGGTCCTCCAGGAACAGGTAAAACCTTATTAGCAAAAGCTGTCGCTGGTGAAGCAGAGGTTCCATTCTTTAGCATTTCAGGTTCAGACTTCGTTGAAATGTTTGTTGGTGTTGGAGCAAGTCGAGTTAGATCTTTGTTTGAAGATGCTAAGAAAGCAGAACGTGCTATTATCTTTATTGATGAAATAGATGCCGTTGGTAGACGTCGTGGCGCAGGAATGGGCGGTGGTAACGATGAACGTGAACAAACCTTGAACCAACTTCTTATTGAAATGGATGGTTTTGAAGGCAATGAAAGTATCATTGTTATTGCAGCAACTAACCGTAGTGATGTTTTAGATCCAGCTTTATTGAGACCAGGTCGTTTCGACCGTAAAGTTCTAGTTGGTCGTCCAGATGTTAAAGGACGAGAAGCTATTCTTAAAGTTCACGCTAAAAATAAACCATTATCAGAAGATGTTAATTTAAAAGTTGTTGCACAACAAACACCAGGTTTTGTTGGAGCTGATTTAGAGAATGTTCTTAATGAGGCAGCACTTGTAGCAGCACGTCGTAATAAAACTAAAATTGATGCTAGTGATATCGATGAAGCAGAGGACCGTGTTATTGCAGGTCCATCTAAGAAAGATAGAACAATTTCTCAAAAAGAACGTGAGATGGTTGCTTATCATGAAGCTGGTCATACAATTGTTGGGCTTGTTTTATCAAATGCTAGAGTTGTTCATAAAGTAACAATTGTTCCTCGTGGTCGTGCAGGTGGTTATATGATTGCTCTTCCAAAAGAAGATCAAATGTTACTCTCTAAAGATGACTTGAAAGAACAATTAGCTGGTTTGATGGGTGGACGTGTTGCTGAAGAAATCATTTTTAATGCACAAACGACAGGTGCATCAAATGACTTTGAACAAGCGACACAGATGGCTCGAGCTATGGTTACAGAGTATGGAATGAGTGATAAATTAGGTCCTGTTCAATATGAAGGCAGCCATGCTATGATGCCAGGACAAATATCTCCAGAAAAATCCTATTCAGCTCAAACAGCACAATTGATTGATGATGAAGTTAGATCTTTATTGAATCAGGCGCGTAATAAAGCTGCTGAGATTATTAATGAACATAAAGAAACTCATAAATTAATTGCAGAAGCACTCTTAAAATATGAAACATTAGATGCAGCTCAAATTAAGTCAATTTACGAGACAGGTAAAATGCCTGAAAATCAAGAACAAGAAAATGATGATGTTCATGCTTTATCATATGATGAGATAAAAGATAAAATGACTGAAAAATAAAAAATAATCTAGACTTAGTGTCTAGATTATTTTGGCTCTTTTCTACTATTTGTCAAGAATAATGCGGGTTCTGACTCAAAATTATTTCTGAAAGTGTATCAATAGAGTCATTTTAGGAGGAGTTCGTGCCATTTTTTAAGAATTTAGGTACAGAAAAATGACACCTTATCTAGCATTTTTCAAAACAAGGTGTTAGAATTATAGGGCATAGGCGACTTTACCGACTTTGGGTTGAAGCGTAGTCGTAAAGTTTGTTATGCGTTAAGAGGTAATACATTGTCCGAATGAGACGATGTATAGAGGCAATTGTATGTGGCTTAGTTGAAGTCGTTTGCGATTGCCTTTTTCGTTTCTCCTAGAAGTCTGCAATATGGCAGGGATTGGTGTGGCTAGCTGAAGCAATATTGTGAATACACTTGTAGAGAATTTTTCTAGCATAGGGATTTCCACGCTTGGTGATATGTTCTTGAGCTAGGAAATTGCCAGATTCATAGAGTCTAAGATCGATACCGATAAAGGCATTGATTTGGTTTGCAGACTGAAAGCGACGGATGTCTCCTAATTCGCCAATAATGCTTGTAGCTGTTGTTTCTGCGATACCAGGAATTGACCGTAAGATGTCATACTCTGATAAAGGCTGAGCTAGAGCTACCATGTCGTTTAAGACAACTTGTCTGCGTTCAGAAAGACGAAGCAATTCTTGAGCATAGTAACGAACCTCTTCAAGCATTGGAGAGGTTTTCTTGACCGCACAAAAAGATTGTTTAGCGAGTTTTATAAGTTTATCAGTCAGGTAAGCAATACGCTTTTCAGAGATGCGTTTGGAGGTAGATTGACGGATAATCTCATACAAGTCACTTTGAGATAGGCTTAATACAAACTCTTTACATGGAAAAGCCATCACTAAGTTCCAATATTGCTCTCCAGTTGGTGGGGATAAGAGATTTTCCAATTCAGGAAAGGTGACTTGTAGGACCTTGTGCAGACGGTTTTTAGCTCGAACAAGATTTTCAGTCATATTTTGATAGAAACGGCTTAAATCATGCAGGTGTTGATAAACTTCTTCCTGCACGTAAGTTGGTTTACGATTGTGCACAAGCTGAGATTTAGCCAACTTTTCAGCGTCAATTTTATCTGTTTTACGAACTCGCAGACTGTCCAATTGCTTCTTAGCTTCTAGAGGATTTAGGCGTGTATAGGCATAGCCATTGATTTCCAGAAAGGCCTGGAGACGGCGAGAATAGACACCGGTAGCCTCGAAGATGATTTCGGGGCTATTCACAGTCGCTAGGTCCCTCAGTAGGCGATTAAACCCAATGGCATCATTGGGCATAGTATAGCCATGAACCTTTTCACCATTCACAAGAATAGCCACTTCTGAGCTTGCTTTACTCACATCAATTCCGAAAACTGTCCGCATTATAATTACCTCTTTGTCTTGAATGATTCCTTGTTTTAGTGATTTCATTTTCAATACTCGACGTCTTGCGTCCCACATACTTTGATAAACTTCTTCCTAAAACAGGTGTCTTGCCAGTTTGTCAAGCGACGTCTAGCGCCATAGAGCCCTACGACTTAACAAGACACTTCTACTTTAACATAAAGAAAAAGTAGTGAGTACTCTCTCCCGTCGGAGATTTCCTCACTACTAATCTTAGTATGTTTGTCAACTGTAGTGGGTGACTTATAGCTAAGCTCTAGCGAGTACCATTTTGGTACTCGTTTTCGCTATGTTTAAAGCGAGATAGATGCGTTTCTTAAAGTTATCAAAATTCCTGTAACCAAAGGCATTAGGCTTAATGTCTTTGATGAGTTTGTTTGTGGCTTCTAACTTGGCGTTAGAGTAAGGAAGCTCGATGGCATTAGTCACATACTGCTTGTAACGAATAATCGTGTTTAAAGTAGTTTTATAGGTATGATTAAGATGAGGAAGAGTATCTTTGATTAATCCAAAGAATTGTTGGGTATTCTTCTCTTGTAGATGAAAGAGAAGCAGCTGATAGAGGTCATAATAATCTTTAAGTTGAGGGACAAGTTTAACTATCTTTTCTAAACACTCTCTAGGAGTCATAGTTTCCCTAAAAGTCCTTGAGTAGAAAGGTTTTAGAGATAGTTTTCGACTATCTTTTTGAAGGACTTTCCAGTGATACTTGAGCACGCGATACTCAAGAGACTTCTTATCATATTGCTTCATGATTTGAAAAGGCAACAGTTTTCTGTACAAGATTTATAAAGTGTTTTTATTAGACCGTTAATCTTTTGGTCATGGGCGTCTGATAGTTTAGACTACCATGAATGCGGTGGTGATTCCACCAGTGGACATAGTCCTTGGTTTTAAGGGCCAATTCTTCTAGCGTCTGGAAAGTTTCCTGGTGGACAAATTCTATTTTGAAAGCGCGATAGGTGCTCTCAGCTACGGCATTGTCGTAAGGACAACCTGCTTGACTAAGTGAGCGTTTGATATCAAAGGCTGTAAGCACATCATCTATCAAGGCATTGTCGAACTCTTTTCCTCTGTCCGAATGGAATATCTTGACCTTGGTCAGAGCGTAAGGAATACTCTGAATCGCTTGTTTCACCAGCTCTGCTGTCTTGTGCCAACCAACCGATAAGCCAATGATTTCACGGTTGTAGAGGTCCATAATGAAACAAACATAAGCCCAGCCATTACCGACACGAACGTAGGTTAAGTCTGTCACTAAAGCTTTTAGAGGCTTTTCTTGATGAAATTGTCTGGCTAAGTGATTAGGAATAGCTACCTCATTCTTACCTTTTGAATGTGGCTTGAAGACTGCTTTCTGATAAACAGATACTAAGTTGAGTCTGTGCATGATGCGACGAATCCGACGACGAGACCGCTGGATACCTTCATTTTCCAAACATTTCTTGATTTTCCTAGCACCGTATCTGGCCTTACTTTCGAGAAAAATAGCTTTGATATTTTCTTCAAGTTCCGCTTCAGAGACTGGTTTAACAGTCTTGTAGTAATAGCTAGAACGAGGAATGTTCAACCAACGACACATAGCTGAAATGCTATATTTATCCTTATTAGCAGTGATTACTTCTCTTTTCGTGCCATAATCACTGCCGCTTGCTTTAGGATATCTAGCTGCATTTCGAGTTCTTTATTGCGTTTTCGGAGTTCAATCAGTTCACGCTGTTCATCTGTCAGATTATCAATCGTTTTAAATGACCCAGTTGTTTTTGCCTGACGAACCCACTTATCGAAGGTTGATGGGGTTAACTCATATTCTTTGATAAGCTCACTTCGTTTCATCCCTGCATGGTGAAGGTCAACGATTTGTTGCTTAAAGTCATCAGTGAAGTGGCGACGTATTTTTCTAGACATCATATTCTCCTATTTTCTTTAGTGTAGAACACTTTATAAATTCTGTCTAGTTTAGTGTAACCGATTCAATTTGAATTCTGGTTTGAATGAGTTCTCTACTCATGTGTTGGACAATATGAAAACGATCCAAGACTATTTTCGCGTTTGGAAATAAGATTTTAATGAGCGGAATGTAGCTACCAGACATGTCAACTGTCACGACTTTAGCGGCATTTCTATCCTTGGTTGAATACTTGAAGAAGTGGTTTCGAATAGTCATCTGCCTTCTGCTATCGAGAATAGTGATAATTTTCTTGATCTCAAAGTCTTGAGCAATAAGCCAGCTTTCCTTTCTGACAAGAAAATTCATCCCAGGATACTATTTCAGGCAGGGCCGAAAAGTCTTCTTTAAACTTGAATTGTTTAAGTTTGCGATAGACTGTAACTGTTGAGATCGCCAAGCTAGAAGCGATAGGTGTCATAGCTTGCCTATTGAGTAAAGCTTGAGCTACTTTCTGTCTAAGGAGTTCAGCGATTTGGCAGTTTTTCTGAACAAGATTGGTTTCAGATACGGTCACCTTGCGGCAGCTTTTACATTGGAAGCGACGTTTTTTCAAGCGAATGAGACTAGGATAGCCCCCAATCTCAATGAAGGGGATTTTAGAAGGTTTTTGGAAATCGTATTTCATCTGTTTTCCCTTACAGTTGTTACACCGAGGAGGGAGGTAGTCTAAGGTGGCGATAACTTCAATATGGGTATCCTTTTGAAAAACTTTGGATAAGGTAATATTTTTATCTTTAATTCCAATCAATTCTGTAGTATTATAGAGTTGTTTCATATGATTCTTTCTAATGATGGTTTTGTCGCTTTTCATTATAAATCATATGGAACTTTTTTTCTGCACAAAAATAGACACCATAATCCTTGCGGTGGATTTACCCACTACAGAAATTATAGAGCCATTATTTTTTTAGAAAATTTACTTTACTAATTTTCTATGATAGAATAAGGACAATATTTAACTTTAGAAAGTAATAAAATGACTATTTTCAGAAAAAAAAATAACAGTAGTGCAAAAACAGAAATGAGAAGACATTTAAAAGTTATCGATTTGATTTTTTTAGGTCTGGGATCAATGGTAGGAACTGGAATTTTTACAATTACGGGAATTGGTGCTGCACAGTATGCTGGTCCTGCTTTGACAATATCAATAGCAATTTCAGCACTTGTCATAGCAATTTTAGCACTATTTTATGCTGAGTTTGCTTCCCGCATTCCTGCAAATGGAGGAGCTTATAGTTATGTTTATGCAACTCTAGGAGAGTTTCCAGCTTGGATTGTTGGTTGGTACATTATCATGGAGTTTCTCACAGCTATTTCAAGTGTTGCCGTAGGCTGGGGAAGTTATTTAAAAGGCCTATTGGCAAATTATGGGCTTACTATTCCCAGTGCTCTAAATGGGACATTTAATCCCAAAGCCGGAACATATATTGATATTCTCCCAGTTCTTGTTATGATTGCTGTAACATCAATTGTTCTAATGAATTCTAGAAAAGCTCTCAGGTTTAATAGTTTATTAGTTCTTTTAAAATTTTCGGCCTTAGCATTATTTATTATTGTAGGATTATTTCATATCAACCCTTCAAATTGGAACAATTTTGCTCCTTATGGTTTAGGTCAACTTTACGGAGGTCAATCAGGGATATTTGCAGGAGCATCGGTAATGTTCTTCGCATTTTTAGGATTTGAATCAATTTCAATGACTGTAGATGAAGTAAAAGAACCTCAAAAAACAATCCCAAGAGGAATAGTTCTTTCCTTAGTTATTGTTACAATATTGTATATTTTAGTGACAGCAATTTTAACTGGAATTGTACACTATACAAAATTAAATGTGCCAGATGCAGTAGCCTTTGCTCTAAGATCAATTGGTATTGACTGGGCAGCAAATTATGTTTCAGTAGTTGCTGTATTGACACTAATAACAGTATGTATTTCAATGACTTTTGCTTTAGCTAGAATTGTCTATAGTATTAGTCGAGATGGGTTATTGCCAAAAACATTACATAAAGTCACTGAAAATACCTTTGTTCCTAAGAATGCTACATTAGTTGTTGGTATTATCGCGATGATATGTGCAGGTTTTGTTCCATTGGCAAGCTTAGCAGAATTTGTTAATATTTGTACCTTGGCATATCTCATTATTATGTCTTATGCTATTATCAAATTACGCCAAATTGAAGGCAAACCTAAAAAAGGTGAATTCAAAACACCTTTCGTTCCACTTTTACCTATAATAGCAATTATCATTTGTATTTCATTTATGAGCCAGTATATGCTACAAACTTGGATTGCTTTTGTAATAACAACAGTAATAGGAACTGGTATTTACATTTTATATGGTTTCAAGCATTCTGAAGAAAATAACTAAAATAAAGAGTGTTTCTACCTACCTTTATAAAAAATTCAAGTCCAAGTTAGCTAGTAAGTAAAAACTCTTTGTGATGTTTGTACTGACCCCAAAAAGTTGGACAAATTATTTTAAGCAAAGGTTGGACTTAGTATAATAAAGTAGACACAAAATTAAGTGGAAACGAGGAAAAGTCATTATGCCAAGAAAAACCTTTGATAAAGCCTTCAAACTCTCTGCTGTCAAACTCATTCTTGAGGAAGAGCAATCTGTAAAAATGGTTAGTTCAACTTTAGCAATTCATCCCAATAGTCTTTATCGATGGATTCAAGAATATGAAAAATATGGCGAAAGTGCGTTCCCAGGACATGGGAGCGCACTTTGTCATGCTCAATTTGAGATAAAAAAGCTTGAAAAAGAGAACAAACTGCTACAGGAGGAATTAGCACTTCTAAAAAAGTTTCAGGTCTTCTTGAAGCCAAACCGGAAATAAAATTTCGGTTTCTGAAGGAAAATAGTATTAACTTGACTATTCATCACGCCTGTCAAACTCTTCAAGTTTCTCGTTCAGGTTTCTATGCTTATTTAAAACGTCGTCCATCTTCAAGGCATGTTGAGAATGAAGCTTTGAAGGAAATGATTAAAGCCATTTTCTATGAACATAAAGAGCGTTACGGAAGTGTACGAATTACCCAAGAACTTTGTAGACGTGGCCTGCATGTCAATCATAAACGTATTGGTAGACTCCTTCATCAGCTAGGTCTCTATGCTAAAGGAAGTCGATATAAATATAAATACTGAATAGGTTACACTAAACTAGACAGAAATTATAAAGGGTAGTGTAAAATATCTTGTGTAAACACAAAAAAGGAATAAATCCTGTATAGTAGAGTTACGACACTTCACTAGAAAGAGATTTATTCCCATGACTCAGTTTACCACAGAATTACTTAACTTCCTAGCGCAAAAACAAGATATTGATGAATTCTTTCGATCCTCTTTAGAAATAGCTATGAATGATCTCTTGCAGGTTGAACTATCAGCTTTCCTTGGATATGAGCCATATAAAAAAGAAGGTTACAATACAGGTAATAGCCGTAATGGGACCTACTCTCGACAGTTTGAAACGAAGTATGGCTTAGTCAATTTAATCATTCCAAGAGATCGAAACGGCGAGTTTTCACCAGTTTTATTACCATCTTATGCTAGACGAGATGACCACTTGGAAGAGATGGTGATTAAACTCTATCAAACTGGCGTTACGACACGCGAAATCAGTGACATTATTGAGCGCATGTATGGTCACCACTACAGTCCAGCAACGGTGTCAAATATCACAAAAGTGACTCAAGAAAGTGTCACTGCCTTTCATGAGCGTTCCTTTCAAACTAACTACTCAGTCTTGTATCTAGACGGAACTTACTTACCCTTGCGACGAGGTACGGTCAGTAAAGAATGTATTCACATTGCACTTGGTATCACGCCTGAAGGGTATAAATCAGTTCTTGGCTATGAGATTGCCCCTAATGAAAATAATGTCTCTTGGTCAGATCTTCTTAAGAGGCTACAAAATCAAGGACTTAAGCAAGTTTCTCTAGTTGTTACAGACGGGCTTAACGGTGTGGATCAAATCATCCAACAAGCCTATCCAATGGCTAAACAGCAACGGTGTCTGGTTCACATTGGTCGCAATATCTCCAGTAAGGTCAAACGAGTAGATAGGGCACCTATTCTAAATCAGTTCAAGCAGATTTATCGTGCCACAAATTTACAGGAGGCTATTAAATTATTGGAACAATTTGTTTCTGAGTGGAAACCTCGTTACAAAAAGGTTATGACATCACTTGAAACAACTGAAAATCTCCTAACTTTCTATCAATTTCCACATCACATTTGGTCTAGTATTTACTCTACAAACTTGATTGAATCACTCAATAAAGAAATCAAGCGACAAAGCAAGAAGAGGGTGGTTTTTCCAAATGAAGAAGCCTTAGAACGATGCCTTGTAAGTATTTTCGAAGACTATAACATTAAGTTCGGAGCTCGTATTCATAAAGGATTCGGAGTATGTTTTGACACACTTGATAGCTTATTTGACTAATATTCAAAAACTCTACTCTTGTGTTTACACAAAATTATTGACAGTATCTTATAAAGTGTTCTACACTTAAGAAAAACGGGAGAAAAACCATGTCTAGAAAAGTACGTCGTCACTTCACCGATGATTTTAAGCAACAAATTGTGGACCTTTACAATGCTGGTAGAAAGCGTAGCAGCCTCATCAAGGAATACGAGCTAACCCCTTCCACCTTCGATAAGTGGGTTAGACAAGCCAAAACAACTGGTTCATTCAAGTCTGTTGATAATCTGACAGATGAACAGCGGGAGCTAATTGAACTCAGGAAACACAATAAAGAACTCGAAATGCAATTAGATATCCTAAAGCAAGCGGCAGTGATTATGGCACAAAAAGGGAAATAATCACTGCTAATAAGGCTAAATACAGCATTTCAAAGATGTGTCGCTGGCTGAATATGCCACGCTCAAGTTATTACTATCAAGCCGTGGAGTCAGTATCTGAAACGGAGTTTGAAGAAACTATTAAAAGAATTTTCCTCGAGAGCGAGTCCAGATACGGATCCAGAAAAATCAAAATATGCTTGAATAACGAAGGTATCACACTTTCACGGCGTCGGATTCGACGCATTATGAAGCGACTCAATTTGGTTTCTGTTTATCAGAAAGCCACCTTCAAACCACATTCTAGAGGCAAGAATGAAGCCCCTATTCCCAACCACTTAGACAGGCAGTTTAAGCAAGAAAGACCACTACAAGCCTTAGTCACTGACTTAACCTATGTTCGTGTAGGCAATCGTTGGGCTTATGTTTGCCTCATCATTGACCTATACAACCGTGAAATCATCGGCCTGTCTCTTGGTTGGCACAAGACCGCTGAACTCGTTAAGCAAGCCATACAAAGCATCCCTTACGCCCTGACCAAAGTCAAGATGTTCCATTCAGATCGTGGCAAAGAGTTTGATAATCAGTTAATTGATGAAATATTGGAAGCCTTTGGAATCACACGTTCGCTTAGTCAGGCTGGTTGTCCTTATGACAATGCCGTAGCTGAAAGTACGTATCGTGCTTTCAAAATTGAATTTGTTGATCAAGAAACCTTTCAATCGCTGGAAGAACTAGTTCTTAAGACTAAAGACTATGTTCATTGGTGGAATTACCACCGCATTCATGGTAGTCTCAACTACCAAACACCAATGACTAAAAGATTAATTGCCTAGAAAAACACTTTATAAATGTTGTACAGAAAAGTGTTGCCTTTTCATACTATAACCGTCGACGTTCTTCATTAACTCGTCCCAATCTTGTTAATCAATGTTTCCAAGCGACTGGTAAGAATAAATTATGGCTAGGAGACTTAACCTACATTCCTACACAAGAAGGAATACTTTATTTATCTGTCTTTATAGACGTTTATAGTAGAAAGATTGTTGGTTGGGCAATGGGCCGACGTATGCAAGACAAGTTGGTAACAGAGGCTTTCAATCAAGCTTATGATAGAGAAAAGCCTAAAGAAGGGGTAATCGTCCATACAGATCAGGGGTCTCAATATACCGGAGCACGATTTCAGGACCTACTTAGACGGAAAAAATGTAAGTCCAGTATGAGTCGAAAAGGTAATCCATACGATAATGCACTCATGGAAGCCTTTTATAAAACATTAAAAAGAGAGCTTGTCAATGATGCTCATTTCGCAACTATTGAGCAAGCTCAGCTTGAGATTTTTAAATATATTGAGACTTACTATAACCCTAAACGTCTGCATTCAGCTTTAGGGTATCTCTCACCTGTAGAATTTGAAAAAAATAGTTACTAATTAGCTTAACTTTATGTCTATTTTTTCTTGACAAGCCCAACCCCAATTGTTAGATTTAGTATCCAACTTTTGGGGTGCAGTTCAGTTTGGTAGTTTAATTATTTCTTAGGGAGTTAGTTATTTATCCAATTTTTAAAGAGTGCGACCTATCTTTAGGTCGTTTTCTTTGTTATTTTTGAGATATAATGTTTTTTTAATACTTTTGAAGTGAGTAAATTCATTTTAGAGTTTTTGTTTGTTTTATCACTATAACAAGAAGTTAAAAAACATGACAAAATCTCTTGACAAAGGGATGATAAGTAGGTATACTAATAAAGCTGTCAGGAAGCAAAGAAACTTCTAAGAAGAATGAAGAAAGTCAAAAGAAAAAGTAAAAAAACAGTTGACAAACATAAGCTAACCTGATAGAATATAATAGTTGTCTCGTAAGAGATGCAAAGACCTTTGAGAACTGAATAAGACAAAAAAACCAAACGTGCAGGGTGATATGTTAACGCATATTACCTGTCAATAAAGAAACAAAGAATAAATCTGTCAGCGACAGAAACAATGAGTAAAGAACTCAAACTTTTAATGAGAGTTTGATCCTGGCTCAGGACGAACGCTGGCGGCGTGCCTAATACATGCAAGTAGAACGCTGAGGATTGGTGCTTGCACTAATCCAAAGAGTTGCGAACGGGTGAGTAACGCGTAGGTAACCTACCTCATAGCGGGGGATAACTATTGGAAACGATAGCTAATACCGCATGACACTAGAGTACACATGTACTCAATTTAAAAGGAGCAAAAGCTTCACTATGAGATGGACCTGCGTTGTATTAGCTAGTTGGTGAGGTAACGGCTCACCAAGGCGACGATACATAGCCGACCTGAGAGGGTGATCGGCCACACTGGGACTGAGACACGGCCCAGACTCCTACGGGAGGCAGCAGTAGGGAATCTTCGGCAATGGACGGAAGTCTGACCGAGCAACGCCGCGTGAGTGAAGAAGGTTTTCGGATCGTAAAGCTCTGTTGTTAGAGAAGAACGGTAATGGGAGTGGAAAATCCATTACGTGACGGTAACTAACCAGAAAGGGACGGCTAACTACGTGCCAGCAGCCGCGGTAATACGTAGGTCTCGAGCGTTGTCCGGATTTATTGGGCGTAAAGCGAGCGCAGGCGGTTCTATAAGTCTGAAGTAAAAGGCAGTGGCTCAACCATTGTATGCTTTGGAAACTGTAGAACTTGAGTGCAGAAGGGGAGAGTGGAATTCCATGTGTAGCGGTGAAATGCGTAGATATATGGAGGAACACCGGTGGCGAAAGCGGCTCTCTGGTCTGTAACTGACGCTGAGGCTCGAAAGCGTGGGGAGCAAACAGGATTAGATACCCTGGTAGTCCACGCCGTAAACGATGAGTGCTAGGTGTTAGGCCCTTTCCGGGGCTTAGTGCCGCAGCTAACGCATTAAGCACTCCGCCTGGGGAGTACGACCGCAAGGTTGAAACTCAAAGGAATTGACGGGGGCCCGCACAAGCGGTGGAGCATGTGGTTTAATTCGAAGCAACGCGAAGAACCTTACCAGGTCTTGACATCCCTCTGACCGTCCTAGAGATAGGATTTTCCTTCGGGACAGAGGAGACAGGTGGTGCATGGTTGTCGTCAGCTCGTGTCGTGAGATGTTGGGTTAAGTCCCGCAACGAGCGCAACCCCTATTGTTAGTTGCCATCATTAAGTTGGGCACTCTAGCGAGACTGCCGGTAATAAACCGGAGGAAGGTGGGGATGACGTCAAATCATCATGCCCCTTATGACCTGGGCTACACACGTGCTACAATGGTTGGTACAACGAGTCGCAAGCCGGTGACGGCAAGCTAATCTCTTAAAGCCAATCTCAGTTCGGATTGTAGGCTGCAACTCGCCTACATGAAGTCGGAATCGCTAGTAATCGCGGATCAGCACGCCGCGGTGAATACGTTCCCGGGCCTTGTACACACCGCCCGTCACACCACGAGAGTTTGTAACACCCGAAGTCGGTGAGGTAACCTTTTAGGAGCCAGCCGCCTAAGGTGGGATAGATGATTGGGGTGAAGTCGTAACAAGGTAGCCGTATCGGAAGGTGCGGCTGGATCACCTCCTTTCTAAGGATAAGGAAGTACGTTTGGAAGTCTTATTTAGTTTTGAGAGGTCTTAAAAAAGTAAAGAGAACGTTAAGAAATCTGTATGAAAATAGGAAAGAGACGCAGTGTCAAAAGACACAAGGAAGTTTATCATTTTCACTAAGATTTTAGTTCGAATACAATTTAGATCCATAATATAGTATGAGTAACAAGATAAGAAACGTTAACATATTAACTGTGGGGCCTTAGCTCAGCTGGGAGAGCGCCTGCTTTGCACGCAGGAGGTCAGCGGTTCGATCCCGCTAGGCTCCATAGACAAGGAAGTCTCTAAAATACGTGAAGTCCATTGAAAATTGAATATCTATATCAAATTCCACGATCATGAAAATGATTGTAGAAAAAGTAACAAGAAATAAACCGAAAAAAAGATAAACGCGAACATATTAAAAAAAATAAAGAAGGTCGAAAGACTGGAAATAAGGTTAAGTTAATAAGGGCGCACGGTGGATGCCTTGGCACTAGAAGCCGAAGAAGGACGTGACTAACGACGAAATGCTTTGGGGAGCTGTAAGTAAGCGCTGATCCAGAGATGTCCGAATGGGGGAACCCGGCATGTAATGCATGTCATCCATGACTGTTAAGGTCATGAGAAGGAAGACGCAGTGAACTGAAACATCTAAGTAGCTGCAGGAAGAGAAAGCAAAAGCGATTGCCTTAGTAGCGGCGAGCGAAACGGCAGGAGGGCAAACCGAGGAGTTTACTCCTCGGGGTTGTAGGACTGCGACGTGGGACTAAAATTAATAGAAGAATTACCTGGGAAGGTAAGCCAAAGAGAGTAAAAGCCTCGTATTTAAAATTGAAATTAGCCCTAGCAGTATCCTGAGTACGGCGAGACACGCGAAATCTCGTCGGAATCTGGGAGGACCATCTCCCAACCCTAAATACTCTCTAGTGACCGATAGTGAACCAGTACCGTGAGGGAAAGGTGAAAAGCACCCCGGGAGGGGAGTGAAATAGAACCTGAAACCGTGTGCCTACAACAAGTTCGAGCCCGTTAATGGGTGAGAGCGTGCCTTTTGTAGAATGAACCGGCGAGTTACGATATGATGCGAGGTTAAGTTGAAGAGACGGAGCCGTAGGGAAACCGAGTCTTAATAGGGCGACATAGTATCATGTTGTAGACCCGAAACCATGTGACCTACCCATGAGCAGGTTGAAGGTGCGGTAAAACGCACTGGAGGACCGAACCAGGGCACGTTGAAAAGTGCTTGGATGACTTGTGGGTAGCGGAGAAATTCCAAACGAACTTGGAGATAGCTGGTTCTCTCCGAAATAGCTTTAGGGCTAGCGTCGATGTTAAGTCTCTTGGAGGTAGAGCACTGTTTGGGTGAGGGGTCCATCCCGGATTACCAATCTCAGATAAACTCCGAATGCCAAGACGATATAATCGGCAGTCAGACTGCGAGTGCTAAGATCCGTAGTCGAAAGGGAAACAGCCCAGACCACCAGCTAAGGTCCCAAAATAATTGTTAAGTGGAAAAGGATGTGGGGTTGCACAGACAACTAGGATGTTAGCTTAGAAGCAGCTATTCATTCAAAGAGTGCGTAATAGCTCACTAGTCGAGTGACCCTGCGCCGAAAATGTACCGGGGCTAAAACAATTTACCGAAGCTGTGGATTACCTTAAGAGGTAATGGTAGGAGAGCGTTCTATATGTGAAGAAGGTATACCGTGAGGAGTGCTGGAACGTATAGAAGTGAGAATGCCGGTATGAGTAGCGAAAGACAGGTGAGAATCCTGTCCACCGTAAGACTAAGGTTTCCAGGGGAAGGCTCGTCCGCCCTGGGTTAGTCGGGACCTAAGGAGAGACCGAAAGGTGTATTCGATGGCCAACAGGTTGATATTCCTGTACTAGTGTATATAGTGATGGAGGGACGCAGAAGGCTAACTAAACCAGACGACTGGAAGAGTCTGGCCAATCAGTGAGGCGTGATATGAGTCAAATGCTTATATCTATAACGTTGAGCTGTGATGGGGAGCGAATTAAGTAGCGAAGTTAGTGATGTCACACTGCCAAGAAAAGCTTCTAGCGTTTAAGTATACACTACCCGTACCGCAAACCGACACAGGTAGTCGAGGCGAGTAGCCTCAGGTGATCGAGAGAACTCTCGTTAAGGAACTCGGCAAAATGACCCCGTAACTTCGGGAGAAGGGGTGCTGTCAGCGATGACAGCCGCAGTGAATAGGCCCAAGCAACTGTTTATCAAAAACACAGCTCTCTGCTAAATCGTAAGATGATGTATAGGGGGTGACGCCTGCCCGGTGCTGGAAGGTTAAGAGGAGTGCTTAGCGTAAGCGAAGGTATGAATTGAAGCCCCAGTAAACGGCGGCCGTAACTATAACGGTCCTAAGGTAGCGAAATTCCTTGTCGGGTAAGTTCCGACCCGCACGAAAGGCGTAATGATTTGGGCACTGTCTCAACGAGAGACTCGGTGAAATTTTAGTA
>NZ_CP132230.1:32500-85000 GCF_030732225.1 Streptococcus iniae
CTGATAAGCGTGAGGTCGGTGGTTCGAGTCCACTCGTGCCCATTATTATTTTGGAGAATTACTCAAGAGGCTGAAGAGGACGGTTTGCTAAATCGTTAGGTCGGGTAACTGGCGCAAGGGTTCGAATCCCTTATTCTCCGTATTGTTAAACGATAGTATCTTTGAAAAAAGATATTTCGTTTTTTTTTTGTTTTTTCGTGAGGCTTTTTATGTTTAAATATAGATTTTCGAGGTTCTTTTTTTTCTTCTTCTCTGTTTTAATAATTGCTGTTTCTTCACTCTTTTTTTTAAGTTCATCTTTTACAACGGTTCCATCTTTTTCGAATGAGTTTTTATCACGTTTAGATGTTTTTATTGCTAAACCTTTCCATTCGATTAATTCATCAATTAATGATTTAAAAAAACTATCTAGTGCGGTATCAAAAAATAAATCATTATCTTTAAAACTAGGTCAACTTGAAAACGAAAATCAGTTACTAAAACGCTATAAAAGAGAAAATATAGCGTTAAAAAAAATCCTTGATACTAAAATTGATTCGCCATTCTCACATGTAAGTAAGGTAATTGTAAGAACGCCACAATCTTGGACAGACTCATTAATTATTTCGTCGGGTTCAAATCAAGCTCTAAGAGAGAATATGCTTGTAACATCAGGAGGCTTTTTAGTTGGTAGGGTTTCAGGTGTTACAAGATCAAGTTCACATGTTGACTTATTAACATGTGGAAAACTTTTTAATCTTCCAATCAAAGTTGTGGATAAAAAACGGTCTATTTATGGGAATTTGAAGAACTTTAATACTGATTCTCAACTTATGATTGCTAGTGAATTTAACTCAAGTGACCCTATAGAAATTGGGACAAAGGTATATACTAGTGGTTTAGATGGAGAATCTGTTTCGGGTATTGTTGTTGGAAAGGTAGTTACTATTAAGGAGTCCCCTGATAAATTAAAGAGAGAAATTGGGATTCAATTATTTGCTGATTTTTCAACAATAGATTATGTTGATGTTTTAGGTGAGAAATGATGTCTTATAAATTATTATTTGCTTATTTTTGTTTGATTCCTCTTATGCTATTAGATGCTCATCTTTCTTTAGTAATGAGGTATCTTTTTGGTTTTAAAATCGAGATGGTTTCATTTTTAATGCTTATTTTCTTCTTCCATTTGGCCTGGAAGTCAAATAGGGTTTGTTCTGTCATTTTTTCTATTTTTTATGGTATTTTGTATGACTCTTATTATCTAAATGGAATGCCTAATATGCTCATTTCATTGCCACTTGCAACATGTTTTGCCATTTGCTTATTTGGACAAATGAAAAAAAAAGCAAGTGCTTTTCAGAAAACATTACTATTTTTAATTTTTTTATTCCAAATATTAGGAATTAATTTTCTTATTGTTGGACAATATCATTCAAACCAGGTAGCATTGTCATTTTTTATAACTTATAGTCTTATTCCGACCCTATTTCTAAATCTTTTGTTTTTTGTAATCATAACTCAATATTTTAAACGGTTTTTTTAGTGATTATTACATACAATTGTAACATGTGCGTAATATTAAACACTGTTTTTTCTGGTAAAATATATATTGTCTTATCGAAAAGGAGTAGTTTTTTTAAAATGAAAAAGAGAATATTATCAGCCGTTCTTGTAAGTGGTGTTACCCTAGGAGCAGCAACAACAGTTGGAGCAGATGATCTTGATACAAAGATTGCTGCGCAAAACTCAATTATTTCAAATTTAAATGCAGAACAAAAAGCTGCGCAAAACCAAGTTATTACTTTACAAGGGCGTCTTGGATCATTACAAGCTGAGCAAGAAAATCTTGTAGCTGAAAATGCTAAACTTGAGGCGCAATCAGTTAAGCTTGGTGAAGAAATTCAAACTCTTTCAAGCCAAATTGTTGCACGTAATGAAGCATTGAAAAAACAAGCACGTAGTACTCAAAAAGGGAATACAACTTCAACTTATATCAATACTCTTTTGAATTCTAAGTCAATTTCTGATGCGATTAACCGTGCAGTTGCTATTCGTGAAGTAGTTGTTGCTAATGCTAAAATGTTAGAACAACAAAAACAAGATAAAGCTGCTTTAGAAGAAAAACAAGCTGCTAATCAAGAAGCAATCAATACAGTTGCTGAAAACTTAGAAACAATTGCTTCAAATAAGTTTTCATTAGAAACTCAAGAAGCTAAGTTGCAAGTTGCTAAATTAGATCTTGCTTCTCAAATGACGAGTGCTGAAGGTGAAAAAGCTTCATTACTTAGTCAAAAAGCAGAAGCTGAAAGAGTAGCTGCAGAAGCTGAACGTGCACAAGAGCAAGCTAAAGCACAAGCGCAAGCACAAGCACAAGTTCAAGCAGAGTCAGTTCAGGCTGCACAAGCAGTTGCAACTCCAACTCCACAAGCAGCTCCAGCAGCTCCAGCCCCTGTTGCTCAGTATACACCAGCACCACAAGCAGCGCCAGTAGCACAACCAGTTTCAGCTCCACGCGTTTATAGTGGTGTTAACACTTATCCTGTAGGTCAATGTACTTGGGGTGCTAAATCATTAGCTCCTTGGGTAGGTAACTATTGGGGTAATGGTGGACAATGGGCTGCAAGTGCAGCAGCAGAAGGCTTTGCAGTTGGAAATACTCCAGTTGTAGGTGCTGTAGCAGTATGGACAGGTGGTGGTTACGGTCACGTTGCTGTCGTTACTGCAGTTGAAAGTGCATCTAGAATTCGTGTTATGGAATCTAACTACAATGGAAACCAATACATTGCTGATCACCGTGGTTGGTTTAACCCAACTTCAACATATCAAGGTTCAGCAGTTTATATCTATCCACGTTAATTAAGAGTAGAATAATTTGTTAACATAGGGAGGACTGTTTAGTCCTCTCTTTATTTGTGGCATTTTCTGGCTCTTTGTCAACTGTAGTGGGTTAGTGAAAGCTGGCTCTATAATTTTGCGGTGGATTTACCCACTACAGAAATTATAGAGTTTTATTTATTTAAAAACTTTAAGAATTCTTTATTTCTTTGCTTCATTAATTGAAATATATTTGATTAAATGGTCAAAAAGCGATAAAATGGTAAAGGATTAAAACTTTGGAGGAAAAAATGTCTTATTCTGATTTAAAATTGTTTGCTTTATCATCAAACAAGGAACTGGCTGAAAAAGTGGCTTCAACAATGGGAATTGAGCTTGGAAAATCAACGGTTCGTCAATTCTCAGATGGTGAAATACAAGTTAACATTGAAGAATCTATTCGTGGGCACCATGTGTTTATTTTACAATCAACAAGTTCACCTGTTAATGATAATTTAATGGAAATCTTGATTATGGTTGATGCTTTGAAGCGAGCAAGTGCAGAAACCATTAGTGTTGTTATGCCTTACTATGGTTATGCCCGTCAAGATAGAAAGGCACGCTCACGTGAACCTATCACTTCAAAACTTGTTGCAGACATGTTAGAGGTTGCAGGAGTTAATCGCTTATTAACAGTTGATTTACATGCTGCTCAGATTCAAGGTTTCTTTGATATTCCAGTTGATCATTTAATGGGTGCTCCGCTAATTGCAGATTATTTCGACCGTCATGGCTTAGTTGGTGAAGATGTTGTTGTTGTCAGCCCTGATCATGGTGGTGTAACGCGTGCTCGTAAGTTAGCACAATTCCTCCATACACCTATTGCAATTATCGATAAAAGACGCAGTGTTGATAAAATGAATACAAGCGAAGTAATGAATATTATCGGTAATGTTTCAGGAAAAAAATGTATCTTAATTGATGATATGATTGATACTGCAGGTACGATTTGTCATGCTGCAGATGCACTTGCTGCTGCGGGAGCTACTGCAGTTTATGCTTCTTGTACACATCCGGTCTTATCTGGTCCTGCTATGGATAATATTGAAAAATCTGCTATTGAAAAGTTAATTGTTCTTGATACAATTTATTTACCAGAAGAGCGGTTAATTGATAAAATTGAGCAAATCTCTATTGCAGAATTGATTGGGGAAGCTATAATCAGAATTCATGAAAAACGTCCACTTTCACCCTTATTTGAAATAGGTAAAAAATAAAAAAAGAGACTGTTGAAACAGTTTTCCTTGACAGTGTATTTGGAAAACTTTTTGGCAGTTTTTACTTTTTTAGTGGTGGTAAAGTGCACATTATCTGAATTTTATGTATAATAGGAGTATTATTCAAAGGAGGATGATGGTATGGATTTAAAAAGGAGATTTAATAAAAATCTGGATAATATTGAGGTTTCTTTAATTAGGCTTTTTGATCAGTCAATTTCAGATGTTCCTGGTATTTTAAAATTAACATTAGGGGAACCTGATTTTGCAACTCCAGAACATATTAAGACTGCAGCTAAAAATGCTATTGATGATAATCAGTCTCATTATACTGGTATGAGTGGATTAATGGCTTTAAGACAAGCTGCTTCAGAATTTGTTTTAGAAAAATACCATCTTACTTATAATCCCGAGACAGAAATTATGGTGACTGTAGGTGCTACAGAAGCTCTCTCAGCTAGTCTTTTAGCAGTTTTAGAGCCAGGGGACAAAGTTTTACTTCCGGCTCCTGCTTATCCTGGTTATGAACCAGTTGTGACATTGGCCGGTGCTGAAATTGTTGAGATTGATACTACTGCCAACGATTTTGTTTTAACAGCAGAAGCTTTGGAGGCCTCTCTTTTAGCTGAAGGAGATAAGGTTAAAGCGGTATTATTAAACTATCCAGCAAATCCAACGGGTGTTACTTATTCAAGAGAGCAAATCAAGTCATTTGCTGATGTTTTGCAAAGATACAATGTTTTTGTGATTAGTGATGAGGTTTATTCAGAATTGACCTATAACCAAGAAAGTCATGTGTCAATTGCAGAATATTTACCAGAACAAACCATTTTGATTAATGGTTTGTCTAAATCTCATGCTATGACAGGTTGGAGGATTGGTTTTATTTTTGCTCACCAAAGGCTTGCTGCTGAACTGGTTAAAACACATCAATATTTGGTAACAGCTTCGACTACACTAGCTCAGTTTGCAGCAATTGAAGCTCTAACAGCTGGTAAAAATGATACAGAACCAATGAAGGTTGAATACTTGAAACGTCGTGATTACATTATTGAAAAAATGACAGCATTAGGATTTGACATTATTAAACCAGATGGTGCCTTCTATATTTTTGCTAAGATTCCTAAAGGTTATGGAGAAAAGGATTCCTTTAAATTCTGTCAGGATTTAGCAAGACAGCAAGCTGTAGCTCTTATTCCAGGAATCGGTTTTGGACAGTACGGAGAAGGCTACATTAGGCTTTCTTATGCTGCAAGTATGGAGACAATTTCAGCTGCTATGGAACGGTTAGCATTATTCATGGAGAATTATGGAAACTAAAGAATCACTTGGCATTGTTCTTTATAATCGCAATTATAGAGAAGATGACAAATTGGTCAAAATTTTCACAGAGCAGGCTGGTAAACGGATGTTTTTTGTAAAACATGTTGGTAAGTCAAAATTAGCTTCTGTGATTCAACCATTGACAATTGCAGACTTTATTTTAAAATTAAATGAATCAGGGCTTTCATATATTGAAGATTATAATGGTGTTGAAGCATTTAAACATATTAATGCAGATATTTTCCCCTTATCTTATGCTACCTATGTTTTGGCTTTAGCTGATGCTGCTATTTCTGATAATGAAGCAGATCCTCATCTTTTTGCTTTTTTGAAAGAGACTTTAGAGTTGATGGAGGAAGGTCTCGACTACGAGATTTTGACTAATATTTTTGAGGTTCAAATTTTAGATCGTTTTGGGGTACATCTTAACTTTCATGATTGTGTGTTTTGTCATCGAGTTGGACTTCCTTTTGATTTTTCTCACAAATATTCTGGCGTTCTTTGTCCACAACATTATCAGGAAGATTTACATCGTAGTCATTTAGACCCTAATATTATTTATTTATTGGATAAATTTCAAGGCATTCATTTTGATGATTTAAAGAGCATCTCCCTGAAAAAAGATACAAAGGAAAAACTGCGTCATTTTTTAGATAGTTTATATGATGACTATGTCGGTATTCACCTAAAAAGCAAAAAATTTATTGATGATTTGGGAGAGTGGGGCAATTTGATGACATCTGATTCTAAGTAATGATGAAGATAAAAGGGTTTGGTTATCAAGCTCTTTTGCCATTTAGAGCGGTGTAAAGAACGTTTTTTTGTGCTATAATAAGGTCATTCTTATAGCTAGAAGGAATAGAGTTAAGGAGTAAGTATGAGAAAAATTGCTGTTGATGCTATGGGCGGAGATAATGCTCCCAAAGCTATTGTTGAAGGGGTTAATCAAGCTATTCAAGCATTTCCGGATATTGAAATTCAACTTTATGGAAATCAAGCTGCTATTGAAAAATATCTGATGGTGTCTGAACGCGTGTCTATTATCCATACCGATGAAAAAATAAATTCTGATGATGAACCAGTGAAGGCTATTCGTAAGAAAAAAACTGCTTCAATGGTATTAGCTGCTAAGGCAGTTAAAGAGGGTGAAGCAGATGCGGTCCTTTCTGCAGGAAATACAGGTGCTCTTTTAGCAGCGGGTCTATTTGTAGTGGGACGTATTAAAGGTGTTGATAGACCAGGTTTGATGTCAACCTTGCCAACTAATGATCAAAAAGGTTTTGACATGTTAGATTTGGGTGCCAATGCTGAAAATACAGCTGATCATTTACATCAATATGCTATTTTAGGGTCATTTTATGCCAAAACCGTTCGTCACATTGCCAACCCCCGTGTAGGGTTATTGAATAATGGAACAGAAGAAACAAAAGGTGATCCACTACGTAAAGAAACTTATGCCTTGTTAAGTGAGGATAAAACCATTAACTTTATTGGTAATATTGAAGCGCGTGATCTTTTGTCTGGGGTAGCGGATGTTGTTGTTGCGGACGGTTTCACGGGAAACGCTGTCTTGAAATCTATTGAAGGAACAGCAATTAGTATCATGGGACAATTGAAAACATCTATCAAATCAGGTGGCCTTAAAACTAAGCTAGGAGCTCTTCTGTTGAAAGATAGCCTTTATGCAATGAAAGACTCTCTGGATTACTCAAGCGCTGGTGGTGCTGTTTTATTCGGCTTAAAAGCACCAGTTGTTAAGTCACATGGGTCTAGTGATGCCAAAGCTATTTTTTCAACCATCAAGCAAGTTCGTACCATGCTTGATGCAGATCTTGTAGAACAACTGACTCAAGTGTTTGCAGAAGGAGATTAATACTAATGACCAGAGAAATGATTGTCAATCAATTAATTAGTTTAGCAAAGGAAAAAGATAGTCATAAAGATATGCAATTGTCAGAGAGTTCACGATTAGCTGATGATTTACTTCTTGATTCCATTGAATTAATGGAATACATTGTGAGTATTGAAGATGCTTTTAAAGTGAGTATACCAGATGAAGTTGTTGAACATATGGTAACTCTTAGTGACCTTGCTGATTATCTTATGGAACAGTGAATTTAATAAGAGAAAAGGAGTTTGGCTCCTTTTTTTGGTGCCAAAAATTGTTATATTGTGAAAATTGCTGCTAATCTTGTCTTTTCATTAACGGGAAATAGGAACGCATTTAGTGATGTTATGGATAATGCAATGATACTATTGACTTAAATGAAATAGTATAATATAATCTTAAGTGTTTATAACCAGTTGAAAGGAGAAGGTATGACAAATCAACAACCTTTATATATGCAAATGGTTGATGTTTTGGAAGTGAAGATTAGAGAAACGATGTCCCCTAATGATAAATTGCTTTCAGAGCGTGAATTGAGTGAAACCTATGGAGTTAGTCGAATAACGGTTCGATTAGCCTTAAAAGAGTTGGAAATTAGAGGTTTAATTTATAAGAAACAAGGAAAAGGAACTTATGTTTCAGCTATAAAAGAGCCTGCAACAGATTTATCTTCAGCTTATAGTTTTACAGAGGAAATGAAAAAGCAGGGACGCCAGCCCCAAACCAAAATTTTGTCATTCCAAAAAATGGCAGTAACCCCTTACTTATCAGGTCTATTGGGATTAGAAGTTGGGGTAGAAGTTATCGAGATAGAGCGTTTGCGCCTTGCTGATGGGATGGCTCTCATGCTTGAGAGAACTTTTCTGCCTTCAGAAGTATTTACTAGTTTAACAGAAGAAATGGTTAGTCAAAAACCCCTTTATGATATTTTTTCAGAAGATTATCAACAAGTTGTGCGCTTTGCTGAGGAAGAATTTTATGCAAGTATTGCTTTAGATTACGAGGCTTCTTTACTTGACATTAAAAAAGGGGATCCAGTTTTGCATTTAGTTCGTAAAACGAATAACGATAGAAATCTTATGATTGAATATACCTTTAGTATTGCGCGTGCGGATAAATTCCGTTACCGTATCACCCATCAACCGACACATATGAAAAGCTAATTTTGGGAGGATAGCTGATGTTTAACTTATCAAAAACAGAACTTGAAACATTAGGGGCTGAAATCACAACACGTGAAATTAAGCAACAGCCAGAACTTTGGCAGGAAGCATTTGAATACTTTCTTCAAAATAAAGAAAGTATAGATGCTTTTTTAAACCGCGTAAATGAAAGCGCTAACGGAGAAAAAATAAAAGTTATTTTCACGGGAGCAGGAACTTCAGAATATGTTGGTAATAGTATTTGGAGTTATCTGCAAACTTATGGTAATCGCGACCGTTATCTTTTTTCAAGTATTGCATCAACGGATTTGGTAGCTGCACCACATTATTACTTATATGAAGAAGATACTGTTATTTTGGTATCATTTGCTCGTAGTGGCAATAGTCCAGAAAGTGTTGCTTCTGTTGACTTAGCCAGTCAACTTGTTACCAATTGTTACCATTTGACAATTACTTGTGCTAAAGAAGGTCAATTGGCTAAGAATGCAGTAAATGATGACCGTAATTTATTACTGTTAATGCCAAGCCGTTCAAATGATGCCGGCTTTGCTATGACGGGTAGTTTTTCTTGTATGATGCTAACAGCTTTGCTTATTTTTGATCAACAGTTTGATCTTAAAGAGAAACAAAGAATTCTGACACACATGCAAGTTATGGCTAATGATATCATTCAAAGAGAAGCCGAACTTAAAGCACTCACCGATTTAGATTTTGAACGCTTGGTTTATTTAGGTTCAGGTAGCTTAGCAGGGTTGACACGTGAAGCGCAACTAAAAATGTTAGAATTGACAGCTGGCAAAGTAGCGACTGTTTTTGATTCGTCAATGGGATTTAGACATGGTCCTAAATCATTTGTTAATGGGAAAACACTTGTGATTGACTTTGTTAATAATACTCCTTATGTTCGCCAATATGATCTTGATATTTTGGAAGAAGTTTATGCAGATGGAATTGCCTTGAAGACACTTGCAATTGGGCAAATTGGTGACATGAATTTTTCAGGTGATCGCTTTGACTTGATTTCAGACGTTTTGTTACCTGATGTTTACCTTGCTTTTCCAATGATTTTAACAGCTCAGGCACTTGCTTTATTAACATCTGTTAAGAATCATAATTTACCAGACACCCCATCAGCGTCAGGGACTGTAAACCGAGTTGTTAAAGGTGTTACGATTCACCCCTATCAAGCCTAAGGAGGATTTTATGTATCAATTAACAGAAGCTAAAAGAACATCACTAGAAAAACTGAGTTACAATGGCATCATTTCAGCACTTGCTTTTGACCAACGCGGTGCTTTAAAACGAATGATGGCTGCACATCAAGAAGGAGAGCCAACAGTACAACAAATGGAGGCTCTAAAAGTGCTGGTTTCTGAAGAGTTGACGCCTTACGCGTCATCAATCTTGTTGGATCCAGAGTTTGGTCTTCCTGCCACAAAGGTTCGTGATGAGGAGTCAGGTCTTCTTTTAGCCTATGAAAAAACTGGCTATGATGCCACAACAACAAGTCGCTTGCCAGACTGTTTAGTCGAATGGTCAGCAAAACGGCTCAAAGAAGCTGGAGCTGACGCTGTTAAATTCTTGCTTTACTATGATGTGGATGGTGACGCCTCTGTCAACTTACAAAAGCAAGCCTATATTGAACGCATTGGTTCAGAATGTGTGGCTGAGGATATTCCATTCTTCCTGGAAATCTTAACTTATGATGAAAAAATTGCTGATAACGCTAGTATTGCCTTTGCAAAAGTTAAAGCTCATAAGGTCAACGGAGCCATGAAAGTCTTCTCGGAGGAACGATTTGCTGTTGATGTCCTAAAAGTGGAAGTGCCAGTAAATATGCTGTATGTTGAGGGCTTCGCTGACGGTGAGGTTGTTTACACGCAAGAAGAAGCAGCGCAAGCTTTTAAAGAACAAGAAGAAGCGAGTCATTTGCCATACATCTATCTTAGTGCAGGTGTTTCAGCAGAAATGTTCCAAGAGACCTTAGTATTTGCTTGGGCATCAGGGGCGAAATTTAATGGGGTTTTATGTGGTCGTGCCACTTGGGCGGGGGCTGTTCCAGTTTATATTAGAGATGGTGAAAATGCTGCGCGTGAATGGTTGAGAAATCAAGGGTTTAAAAACATAGATGAACTCAATAAAGTGCTTGAAAAGACAGCTACTTCTTGGGAAAGTAAGGTATAAAAATAGCGTCTATGAAAAAACCATAAACGCAAGTAAGTGTTTAGTAACCAACTGAAGAGGTACTAAAAGTAAAAAATGCTAAAGATTTGTAGAGCTCACAATACTCAAGAACACGACCATTATTTCTTGCTTGAGTCACTTTAATTTGACGAACACATGGATTGTCATCACTAAGTCCTAGAAAGTTTTTTGCCTGATTAGGAACATGAGTTGTTAGATCAGTCGTTGACTGAAATTGTTCATCCATTAATTGAATTTCAAAATCTTTATAAAATCTCCTATAAAGAGATTGGTAGACATTCAAATCAGCATCAGGATTTAAAATGTAGTCATGTGGAATGTAAGAAATTTGATAGAGATAAGGTTGATCATTGAGTCGACGTGTTCTACAAATAGCATAGTACCATTGCGTTTGGTGTAAACCTAATTTTTTCAAATAGTAAGGGTCATTTCCTCTTGTTAGTGAGAGGACATTAACGACTTCACTTTGGAAAGATTGGGTATCTAGTGAAGCAAAGGCAACAATTTTCTCTTTTCTTGTACGAGAAATAAAAGTGCCAACACCTTGTTTGCGGGTGATATAACCTTCTTTTTCAAGTTCTTTCAGTGCACGAATAATGGTAATTGAACTGACTTGAAAAGTTTGGATAAGTTCTGCTTCCGTAAAAAAACGATCGCCTTTTTTGTAGTGTCCGGAGAGGATTTTATTTCTTAGATTATCTTTGATTTGTTGGTATTTAGGAATTTTACTAACCATCATACGAGTTCTCCTTGGCTAGATATATTAATCTAAAACCATTATATCAGAAAAGTAAATGAAACTGAAAAAAATGTCAAAAACATCTTGATATAACCACCATATAGTGTTAATATAAAAACAAAAGGAAGCGTTTACAGAATTTTTAATAAAGGAGTTTAAAATGACCTCTTTTGAAATAAAAGATGACTTTTATTTAAATAACAAACCTTTTAAAATTTTATCTGGAGCTATTCATTATTTTCGTTTAGCCCCGGGTTCTTGGTATAAATCGCTTTATAATCTGAAAGCTCTTGGTTTTAATACGGTTGAAACTTATGTTCCTTGGAATCTGCATGAACCTCAAAGAGGAAAATTTAATTTTGAGGGTTTAGCAGATTTAGAAAAATTCTTGGATTTAGCACAAGAAATGGGACTATATGCAATTGTTAGGCCAACTCCCTATATCTGTGCGGAGTGGGAGTTTGGTGGTTTACCAGCTTGGTTATTAAAAGAAAATGTCAGGGTAAGATCACATGATGCAAAGTATTTAGCTTTTGTTAAGGATTATTATCAAGTTTTGCTGCCTAAACTTGTTAAGAGACAAATTAGTCAGGGTGGCAATATCCTTATGTTTCAAGTTGAAAATGAATATGGTTCCTATGGTGAAGATAAACAATACCTTAAACAATTAATGCAAATGATGCGAGAATTTGGTATTTCTGTTCCTCTTTTTACCTCAGATGGCCCGTGGCAATCAGCTTTGCAAGCAGGAAGTTTGATTGATGAGGATGTTTTGGTGACTGGAAATTTTGGGTCACAATCAAAAGCTAATTTTTCCAATTTAAGAGCTTTCCTTGATGCGCACGACAAAAAGTGGCCACTCATGTGTATGGAATTTTGGGTTGGTTGGTTTAACCGTTGGAAAGAGCCTGTTATTAGACGAGACCCGAAAGAAATGGTAGATGCTATCATGGAAGTCTTGGAAGAAGGCAGCATCAACCTTTACATGTTTCATGGTGGAACAAACTTTGGCTTTATGAATGGTTCATCAGCCCGTTTACAAGAAGATTTGCCTCAGGTGACTTCTTATGATTACGATGCCATTTTAGATGAAGCGGGAAATCCAACGAAAAAGTATTTTCTGCTACAAGAAAGCCTGAAAAAAGCATTCCCTGATTTGGATTATAGTACCCCTTTATATAATGAAACGATTGAAATTAAAGATATTGCTTTATCAGAAAAAGTTAATTTGGTTAGCACTCTAGATGCAATTAGCCAGATGCATGAGGAATATTACCCCCAGAATATGGAGGAGCTCAATCAACAGACAGGTTATATTTTCTATCGCACCACTTTACCTAAGGACAGTCCTAAAGAATGTTTACGACTTATAGATGCTAGAGATCGTGCACAGGTCTTTTTAGATCATCACTTTGTGACAACACAATATCAATTTGAGATTGGTGAGGATATTTTTATAGAGCAAAACAGTGAAAAAAGTCAACTGGATGTTCTGGTGGAAAATATGGGACGCGTCTGCTATGGGCATAAACTAACATCAGTAACACAAAGAAAAGGTTTAGGTCGTGGCTTAATGGCAAATTTACATTTTGTTGGTGAATGGCAACACTACGCTTTACCTTTAGAATCAGTTGAAAACGTTGATTTTTCAGGAGACTATCAAGAGGGTCTACCAAGTTTTTATGCATTTGATTTTAATTGTGACATAATTGGCGATACTTATTTAGATTTAACTTCTTTTGGTAAAGGCGTTGCATTTATCAATAATATTAATCTTGGTCGCTTTTGGAATGTTGGACCTCACTTATCACTTTATATTCCGGCAGATTTCTTAACACAAGGAAAGAATAGAATTGTTATTTTTGAAACAGAAGGCATATGGTCTGACACACTTCATTTGGTAGAAAAACCTATCTTTAAAGAAATAATAGGAGAAAACTTATGACAATTATTGCTACTCGTATAGATGGCCGTTTGATTCACGGTCAAGTCGCAAACTTATGGACAACTAAATTGAACATCAGTCGAATTATGGTTATTGATGATTCAATTGTTACTAATGATCTTGAAAAAACAGCGTTGAAATTAGCAACACCAACGGGTGTCAAATTATCTATTCTAACTGTTGAAAAAGCAGCAAACAATATTTTAGAAGGTCGCTATGACTCACAAAGACTGATGATAGTTGCTAAAAAACCAAGTTATTTCCGCCGTTTAATTGAAGCAGGTGTCAGTCTTTTAGAATTAAATGTTGGAAACATGTCTCAATCATCAGAAACAAGAGCAGTAACACATTCTGTCAATGTTGTTGACAAAGATATTGAAGATTTCGATGCCATTAAAGCTAGTGGAACAAAGTTGATTGCCCAAATGGTACCCGGTGATTCACCAGCTGATTTTATGCCTTTATTAGATAAGGTCAGATAATTTTTTTGTAATTCATTTTTCATATATATTTAAGGAGGAAACATCATGATTCAATGGTGGCAAATTTTACTACTGACCATGTATTCAGCTTATCAAATTCTTGATGAGTTGACGATCAATACGTCAGCTGGATCCCCTGTATTTGCAGGGTTTATTACAGGTCTTGTTATGGGTGATCTTAAAACAGGACTTCTCATCGGAGGAAGTTTACAATTAATGGTACTTGGTGTAGGTACTTTTGGTGGAGCTTCTCGTATTGATGCCACTTCTGGTGCTGTTCTTGCCACAGCCTTCTCTGTAGCACAAGGGTTAAATCCAGAAAAGAGGCTGGGCAAAAAGTAGCTTCAAATAAAACCACGCAGAGATTTCAGTCTTGAAAACAATCAAGATGAAAAAATCACTGTGTGGTTTTTGAGTATTTGAAGTTTTAGAGTCGAGATTCTTAGCTAATTTCGTGAGATTCATACTCATGAAGAGGAATCCAACCTCCGTTTGGACGGCTTGATTGCCTCTGACATGGACTCTACGCACGCCAAAAACACTCTTCAATCGGCCAAAAACGGGTTCGACATCGATTTTCCGTTTGGCATAGATTCGAGAGCCATCTTCGCTATGTAATTCTTCCTTTATGAGTTCTTTAAAGTAATTCCAAGTTGGATTGTAATGGATCTGTTTCTGGCGACCACTTTCTGTTTTGGAAAGTTTTTCCAACTCTTCCGTGCTTTGTATTTTTTCTGCCTCATAAATCTTGAAATCCCGTTCAAAGCCATACTTATCTTTTCTACGAGAGTAATATTTAAAGGAATAAACAACACCATCTGGTTTAATGAATTGGTCTGTTTCTTCAAGGTAGTCCCAATTATTTGGATTAGTAGGACTGTTTTTATATTTCTTAGTCAATTCCTTCTGGTACATGCCATAGGGAATCAGAGGAGATTTCTCCAACTCATCAATGATAAAACTATAATTCTCCTCACTGCCATAACCGGCATCGGCGACAATATTTTGGAAGAGGTCCAGAGTTTGAATGGATTGGAGAAATGGTTTCAGGGTTCGGGTGTCCGTTGGATTTGGAAATATATCATATGCAAGAACATATTGACCATTGGTGGCAGCTTGAACATTATAGCCAGGTTTGAGCTGGCCATTCATCATGTGGTCCTCTTTCATTCGCATAAAAGTGGCATCGTGGTCCGTTTTGGAGAAAGAGTTACGCTCTTCTAGAATCTCTCTAGCCTCCTCATAGCGTTGCTTACGAGGGAGATAATCCTTTCTCAACTGGTTGCGCAGTTTCTTAATACGACGTCGCTTTTGTTTATTGGCAGAACCTCCCTTGATAACTTTTGGTTCCTCAGAAATTGATTTCTCAACTTCCGCCAAGGCCTGTTCAGTGTCTTCTAAAAGGCGCACTAACCCCTCGCTGGTTTCGCATTCTTCTTTAGACAGAGCTAGGTTTACCCCCTCTTGAACCAGCTGGTCATAGAGTTCTGAGATTTTTCCGTTTAGTGCCTCTTCGTATTTATCAACAGCTCTTTTCCAAGTGAAAGAGTAGAGATTAGCATCAGCTTCTAGCTTGGTGCCATCGATAAAGAGAGCATCATCTTCAATCATGCCATTCTCACGCATGAGGAGGGTGAAATAAATAAAGGCGGTCTTAATTAGGTTATTGGCATGTTTACTAGAACGAAAATTATTGATGGTTTTATAGCTAACGTAGGTGTCCTGGCTCAACCATTTCATGGGAATGACTTCTTCATTCATCTGAACTATTTTGCGACCAGAAAAGACCTGGCGGGCATAGGCGAAGAGCGTCATCTTCAAAAGCATGGCAGGATGAAAGGCAGGACGACCAGTGTGAGACGTCTCTTCAAGCAAAATATGATTTGGAATACTGTCCACAAAGAGACTGATTAATCTAACCTCATGATTCATTGGAATATCGTAGGCAAGATTTAATTCCAAACTGAGTTGATTTGTGTTATACTCTTTATACATAGTCATGGCTTTCTAGTTGTTTTGTCGTTATTATAATTATAAACCATGACATAGGAAAACGAGCATCTCCAACTGCGGAAATGCTCGTTTTTTCTATTCTGAAGCTACTTTTTGCCCAGCCTCGTTCCTGTAGCAGCGCTGTTGGTATATACGGACATTCTTGGCCGTTTCTCAACCACTTACTTTGCTCACCGTATTGATCGTCATGTTGATAATTTTGACTACAAAGCTATTGAGCGTAATTACTTATTAGGAGCAGTTCCTTGGGCGCTTTCTCGTGCGCTTCCAGTATTTTTAGCCCTTGCTTTTGGTGCAGGATTGGTTGAAAGTCTTAATGCAGCCGTTGACTCAGTTCCTTGGATTGCAAGTGGTTTAACACTTGCAGGGAAAATGCTTCCTGGACTTGGGTTTGCCATTTTACTTCATTATTTGCCAGTAAAACGCAATATCCACTATTTAGCTCTTGGATTTGGTTTAACAGCGATGCTTACTGTTGTTTATGGTAACTTACAAACAGTAGGTGGAGCTCTTGCAGGAGTTGTAAAAGGATTTGATGCAACACCATTTAAAGGCTTGCCAATGATTGGTATTGCAATTATTGGAGCAGCCCTTGCGACCTTACACTATAAAAATAGCCAAAATGTAACAGTTATTGAGAAAAAACCAGAAGTCTCAGAAAGCGGGGAAATTGAAGATGACGAAATCTAATTATAAATTAACCAAAGAAGATTTTAATCAAATCAATAAACGTAGTATCTTGACTTTCCAGTGGGGTTGGAATTATGAGCGTATGCAAGGCTCAAGTTACCTTTATATCATTTTGCCACAACTTCGAAAAATGTATGGAGATGGCACACCAGAATTAAAGGAAATGATGAAGACCCATACGCAATTTTTCAATACATCGAATTTCTTCCATACAATCATTACAGGGATTGACTTAGCGCTTGAAGAAAATGAAGGTTTAGAAGCTAAAGATGCCGTAAATGGTGTTAAGACTGGTTTGATGGGGCCATTTGCCCCAATTGGAGATTCCTTATTTGCCTCACTTGTTCCAGCAATTATGGGATCAATTGCCGCTGGAATGGCTAAAAATGGGAATCCGACGGGGATTTTCATGTGGGTAGCAGCAACTTGTGCTATTAATATTTTCCGCTGGAAACAATTAGAAATTGCCTACAGAGAAGGCACAAAACTTGTGACAACAATGCGTGATAAATTATCTGCACTGGTTGATGCAGCATCTGTTATGGGTGTTTTCATGGTTGGTGCTTTGATTGCCACAATGATTAACTTTAAGTTTATTGCCATGCCAAATGTTGGTGGTAAAGTTATTAATATTCAAGATTTGTTCGATCAAATTTTCCCACGTTTGGTACCAGCCCTCTTTACAGCAGCAATTTTTTGGTTGCTTGGACGTAAAGGCATGACATCAACAAAAGCAATTTTGATTATTATTGTCTTTGCACTTGCCATGTCATTCTTTGGTATTTTAGGTGTTTAACATGGGAAAAAAATTAATCTTAGTTAGCCATGGAGATTTCTGTCATGAATTGAAAAAAAGCACAGAAATGATTATGGGCCCACAAGAAGACATTATTTCAGTTGGTTTATTACCTTCTGAGGGGGCTGATGACTTTAAGGTAAAATTTTTAGAAGCTATTGATGGTTTAGAGGATTTTACAGTTTTTGCAGATTTAATGGGTGGCACTCCATGCAATGTTGTTTCACGATTGATTTTAGAGGGAGCTCACTTTGATCTCTACGCAGGAATGAACATGCCGATGGTGATTGGATTTTTAAATAGCCAACTTTTAGGAGAAGCCGTTGATTACAAAGAGTTTGCTATTGAAAATACCCATAAAGTCAATGATTTACTGATGGCTTTTGCTGATGACGATGAGGACTGATATTTCTTGTGAGCAAGAGTAATTAAATCATTTAAAAGGATTTAGATTTCTTAGAACTAAATCCTTTTCATTTGGCTTAGAGTTCCTTGTTGGTAAAGTAATTAATAGAGCTTTTAGACTGACTTTAGCAATTGTTAATAGACAATAGAAAACTCTTTTAAAAGGCGAATAAGCAAAATCAATTACTAGTCTTGCTTGACTGGGAAAAGCACTCAGTAGGACATTACAGAGCGCTTTTTTTATTACTGTTTTAGAACCCTGTCCATCGTTACCCAACTAGCTCGTGAGCCTATTTGGATATAAAGTCCTCTACTAGGCAAATCAACTTGTAGAACCTTGTAAGTTCCAGGGATGGTAAAATAGTTATCTGGACTTAAGATTTGATTCGCTTCTTTTTGTCCACTAGCGTTAGTTTTATCAACAGGACCTGGATCAATCCAGTTGAGTTGACTAGGTTGACCACCAGCTAAATCAGCACTGGAAACAAGATTTCCATGAATCTGAGTGACTTTAAATGTTCCTTGGAAGGATACGGTATCGCCAACCTTGAAAATTCTTTCTGACTTAGGTGTTTCAGGAGACTCACTTTTTCTTTCTTCCATTTTGACAACAGGAATGTAGCGACGGTTGCCACTAAAACCAATATATGAGATCCATTGGTAGCCATCTGCAACCATAGTTTGATCGTAATGAACGTACTGTCCAGCACTATAAGAAGTTAATGTCAGACTTTGAAAACGAGCTTCTTCTTTGACAGGACTCATTGCCTTAAAGTAATAAGTCCCCTTATTGGGGAGAAGTTTGGTACTTTCAGCTAATATGTGGTTAGAAGATGGGATGGTAGATTGCTCAGTCGTTATGTCTTTAAAGTGAATAAAGCCACTTACCTGCTGACGATGAATTTGTCGGCGGTGGTATTTTTCAGGCCCTTGACCAGCATTGTAATTGTATTCTTCAAGGGTTACATAGTCTCCTGAAACTTCAGCTACCCAAGCCACATGTCCATAGTCGCGATGTGAGTAATTGACACCTTTGTCAAACCAGGCTACGGCGCCAACTTGGGGAATTTGATTAACCAAGAAGCCTTGAGCTTTGGCTATATGTCCCCAACTGTCAGCATTGCCATATCCAGCAGGTAAATTAAAGCCATTAGTTGTACTTAGGCGAAAAGCAACAAAGGACGTGCATTGTCGCAAGTACATGCCCCAAGAATCAGCTCCCCAGCCTTTTTGCCATTTATGAGGATAATTATCTCCTAAAACAGCAGCTTTTACAGTTTTGGAAAAGGCAAGTGATTTGTTAGTTAGCGGCAGCGTCTGTATTCCCCAGAGACTGGTTAGTACTAGAGTTAGTGATAAGACTTGTTTGAGTGTTTTCATTTGTTTCCTCCTCTATCTAACTAATTCGAAGAAGAGATTTGAAAACAGACAAAAAAGTCAGAAGTTGTAAAAAAAACAGTTTTTGCTATTTTACGGAAGTATAAAAACCCACCCTTAGGGGGCAGGTTTAAATCCTAATGATTATTCTAATTGACTACTTGTAAGTTTTTTTTATTTAGCTGTTATACTAATTTTGTTTGGATGAAGAAAGCATTATCATTAATGAGGAAATAAAAACAAACCAAGTAAAGGAAAGTAACCCTCTTAAGTCAAAGTAAACTAGTAGACTGAAAATAATAGTAAAAAAGAGACAAAGGTAGAAAATTTTCTTGGTATCATTGGTTATTTGCATTGGCATTTCCTCATTTCTTATTTTAAATACTTACTTGGAACAACATGATAACAAACTTTGGAAACTTAGTAAATAGCAAAAATGTCAGGTTTAAAGATTAAGGCACATTAACCGTGTAAACTAATTCGACTCCTGGAACATAGACGACAGCAAGAGTTGTTGATTTCTGGCTTTCTACGGCAGTTTTTACAGACCATCCAATTGCTCCAGAGATGACAGCAACAAGTCCTGCTGTAACGGGATTAGCAGCAAATTGTTTTAAATGCCAACCAGCGTAACCAGCAGCAAAGGTTCCAGCAGCCCAACCGGACATTCCACGAACGGTTGGTCCTAAGTTGAAACGTATCCCAACTGGTCCTCTAAAATAAGTGTTTGGAAGTTCTTTAACAGCTTCAAAAAGCAAATTAGCATCTTCTTGAGAAATATTAAGCACTTGTGATAGTTCTGCCGCATTTCCCCTTAGACCAACGGATCCATTATCTTGCACATAGAAATAGTTCTCAAGGCGTTGTGCATTGTCTTGCATGCCTTTGTCAATCTTAGGTTTTGTGATATTACCATTACTATCAGAAATAACGATTTTTTTGTCATTTTCAACACTACTTTGATTAATCGGAGTCTTGTGTTCAGCTAATACAGCTGGGATTGGCGTATTGACTAACATGGATGATAGCAGTAATGTTGATGTCAATTTAATAATTTTGTTCATATTATAAATATCCTTTCTTTGTTTTAATAAAATAGACGAGAAGCCCTCTAACACAGTATTGTTTCCGCTATTTAATGTTCTCCTTTCTTGTTAGGTGCTCTGATAAGATGTAGACCTCCTTATCTCATTATTCGAAAAAGAAGCCAAATTTCTTGTCAAAAAAATATTTTTTCTATCAAAAAATCAAAAAACATTAGAAATTCCAGGAACCTTAGACTATAAAAAATTTAAAAATCATCTAAAAAACGGATAAAAAAATAGACTCTTAGTAAAAATCCTAACCCCACTTCCATTAATATGGTAAAATGGAACTAAGATAGAAACATAAAATGAAGTGGGAAAATTGAAGAAGGATGAAAAGTTGATGATAAAAATAATTGTTCATGCTTTTATCGAAGATAGGAAGCTAGGCATTTTTGAAGTTTTATATGCTTCAGAAGATGATAGTTTGATTGCTGAAAAAATGGCTGAATATAAAGAGGAATTCAGTCAAGATTATTTAGCAGTATATGATTTACCTTTAGATACAGACTTAAATCATTTATCTCATTACCCTTCAGTTGCTATTGGAAAAGAAGAATTTGAATAGGGTGTAAATACTTTGCCTATTCTTTACAAATTTAAGTTCATAAACTTAAGGTGAAAAAGAAAGGAGCGAGGGTGTTCCGGATATTTGAACTCGGACTAAAAGCTTCAGAAAAAGATAAACTGCCTTGTGTGCAAGCACACTGCGTTAGTTTCCTGTTTTTCTTTTGCTTTTGACGCCCTCTGTATCATAAAATATGCTTGATCGTTACTCACGCCCTGAGATGGCGAACATTTGGAGTGAAGAAAATAAATACCGTGCTTGGTTAGAGGTTGAGATTTTGGCCGATGAAGCTTGGGCGGAATTGGGTGAGATTCCTAAAGAGGATGTGGCTAAGATTCGTGCCAATGCTGATTTTGATGTGGATCGTATTCTTGAGATTGAAAAAGAAACCCGTCATGATGTAGTGGCTTTTACTCGTGCGGTTTCAGAAACTCTTGGTGAAGAGCGCAAGTGGGTTCACTACGGCTTGACCTCAACGGATATTGTTGATACGGCTTACGGTTACCTTTACAAACAAGCCAACGACATTATTCGTCGTGACCTTGAAAACTTCACAAACATCGTGGCTGAAAAAGCCAAAGAACACAAAATGACTATCATGATGGGTCGTACTCACGGTGTTCATGCGGAGCCTACAACCTTTGGTCTTAAATTAGCCACTTGGTACAGCGAAATGAAACGTAACCAAGAGCGTTTTGAGCATGCTGCGGCTGGTATTGAGGCTGGGAAAATCTCTGGCGCGGTAGGTAATTTTGCTAATATCCCACCATTTGTGGAAGAGTATGTTTGCGACAAACTTGGCATCCGCCCGCAAGAAATTTCGACTCAGGTCTTACCACGTGACCTACATGCAGAATATTTTGCAGTGCTTGCTAACATCGCAACATCTATCGAACGTATGGCAACTGAGATTCGTGGCTTGCAAAAATCAGAACAACGCGAAGTGGAAGAGTTCTTTGCTAAAGGGCAAAAAGGGAGCTCTGCTATGCCACACAAACGTAATCCAATTGGTTCAGAGAACATGACAGGCCTTGCGCGTGTGGTTCGTGGACACATGGTGACGGCTTTTGAAAACGTTGCTTTGTGGCATGAACGTGATATTTCACATTCATCAGCAGAACGTATTATTACACCAGACACTACTATTTTAATCAACTACATGCTTAACCGATTCGGTAATATCGTTAAAAACTTAACAGTTTTCCCTGACAATATGTTGCGTAATATGAATTCAACCTTTGGGTTAATTTACAGCCAACGTGTCATGTTAACCCTCATTGAAAAAGGTATGACACGCGAAGAAGCTTACGACTTGGTGCAACCTAAAACAGCTTTCTCGTGGGATAATCAAGTGGATTTCAAACCCCTCTTAGAAGCAGATGAAGCTGTAACGTCACGTTTAACACAAGATGAAATTGATGAACTTTTTAATCCTGTTTACTACACCAAACGTGTAGATGATATTTTCAGGCGTTTAGGCTTGTAATGAAAAGGCTATCAAGCCTTTTTTTCTTGCAAAAAAACATTTTTATAATATAATGAAAATAAGATTAATTAAAAATGTCAATAAGTGAGAGGAGAACAAGTGACAGACTTTGGTCTAAAAATCAAAGCCCTAAGAGAAGAACAAAATAAAACGAGAGAAGAAATATGTGGAGATGAATCGGAGTTATCGGTTAGACAGTTGGCACGTATTGAACAGGGTCAATCGATTCCTAGTTTAGCAAAAGCGGTTTATATTTCAAATGAGCTTGGGGTCAGCTTATCAAGTATTACAGAAGATGGTGAATTTGATTTGCCTAAACGGTATAAGGAATTGAAGCATCTTATCCTTAGAACACCAACTTATAAAGATAAAGAAAAAGTTAGAATTCGTGAAAAACAATTTGATGAAATTTTTATCAATTATTATGATAATTTGCCTGAAGAAGAGAAGTTAGTTGTTGATGGATTGCAAGCATCATTAGATGTTGCATTAAGTAAAAATATTAATTTTGGTTCAGATATTTTGAATGATTATTTTGAGCAAATAAAAGTAAAGAGTTGCTTTACGCGAAATGACTTAATCATTATTGATTTATATTTAATCTGTGTCAGGACTTCTAAGTTTAGTGATGCTATTTATGATGCAGCTGTTTATAAAAGTCTATTGAAGAAAACGATTGCGCAAATTGATTGTGCCGAAATTGATGATTTCTATGTTTTAAATCAAGTTTTGATTACTTTTTATACGATATCTATTCAACTTGATAGGCCAAAGGAACTGGAGTTAATTATTTCAAATTGTAATAGGATTATGTCGGTAGTAAATGATTTTTATAGAATGCCTATTCTTTACGTGATGGAATGGAAGTATTCTATAAAATACCTTGATGATTTAAAGAAAGCAACTAGTTTTTATCATAAGGCCAAATTGTTTGCACAAATGACAGGAGATAGTGATTTGGCTAACAAAATTGAAAAAGAGTGGGCAATGGATTGTCAATGACAAATATGTCATGTTCCAAATTAGTTATTTGATGTAGAATATGCTTATCAAATAAAAGATTGGAGAAACAATGAAACATTCTTTGAAATACAAATTACTTTTAGTCTTAAGCTTATTATTACCGGTATTAGCTAAATCTAGTCAATCAGAATGGTGGTGGCTATAAATATAGAAGTAATCGTGTATAAAATTTGAGGTTTTTTGCTATAATAGTCCTATGACTAGGATATTAGATAATGACGTTATGGGTGATGAAGAATTTATTGAAAGAACGCTTCGTCCTCAATATTTAAGAGAATACATTGGGCAAGATAAGGTCAAAGACCAGCTCAATATTTTTATAAAAGCGGCTAAGATGCGTGATGAATCTTTGGATCATGTTTTATTATTTGGGCCACCAGGTCTTGGTAAGACGACAATGGCTTTTGTTATTGCAAATGAATTAGGTGTCAATCTAAAGCAGACTTCGGGTCCAGCTATTGAAAAGGCTGGTGATTTGGTTGCTGTTCTTAATGATTTGGAACCGGGCGATGTCTTATTTATTGATGAAATTCATCGTATGCCAATGGCTGTTGAGGAAGTGCTTTACAGTGCGATGGAAGATTTCTATATTGATATCATGATTGGTGCGGGAGATACCAGCCGTAGTGTTCACTTGGATTTGCCCCCATTTACTCTTATTGGGGCAACAACTCGAGCAGGAATGTTATCTAATCCCCTTCGTGCGCGTTTTGGGATTACAGGTCATATGGAGTATTATCAGGTTGATGATTTAACGGAAATTGTTGAACGTACAGCCGATATCTTCGAAATGGAAATTATCCATGAGGCAGCCTACGAATTAGCTCGACGCAGTAGAGGGACACCTCGAATTGCCAATCGCCTTTTAAAACGTGTTCGAGATTATGCTCAAATTATGGGAGATGGCTTGATAACCACTCAGATTACAAATAAAGCTTTGGAGATGCTTGATGTTGATCATGAAGGATTGGACTATGTTGATCAAAAAATTCTTCGCACGATGATTGAAATGTATAATGGTGGTCCCGTTGGATTAGGAACCTTATCAGTTAATATTGCAGAAGAACGTGATACGGTTGAAGACATGTATGAACCTTATTTGATTCAAAAAGGTTTTATTATGAGGACTAGAAGTGGCCGAGTTGCTACAGAGAAAGCTTACCAACATCTTAATTATCCCTATTTAGACAGTAAAAAATAAGACAAAAACTTGTTTAACCTTTGGTTAAGCAAGTTTTTGTATACTCTAAAAGCCGTGCATTTCTGCACAGCTGTTAGAGGTATATGAAAAAGAAAAGTTTAGGATAATAATAGTATAGAAAAGATAGCTTAAGCAATTCTTAAATGCTTAAGGCAATTATCTCCTATGGTATTTTTAGAAATGTTTAAAAATAATAAAATGATTTCATTTATGATACAATTATTTGTTATAATGAAATAGAGGAGCACTATTATGAAAGTTTGTTTTGTTTGTCTAGGAAATATTTGTCGCAGTACAATGGCAGAATTTGTTATGAAGTCTTTGGATGAATCAGGTGCTCTTTGGGTTGAAAGTAGAGGGACTTCGAGTTGGGAGCAAGGGAATCCTATTCATCAGGGAACACAAAAAATACTGATAAAGTATGGGATTCCTTTTGATGTTACCAAGCAATCGCAACAAATCAAATTGTCTGACTTAAAAAACAATGATCTTCTTATTGCTATGGACACTGAGAATCTTACAGATTTATTGGATTTGTCAAACGGTCAATGGGATGATAAAATAAAACTTTTTGTTCCTGGAGGAGTTCCGGATCCGTGGTATACGGGTGATTTTGAAGAGACCTATCAACTTGTTATGGAAGGTTGTCGCAAATGGCTATCCTATTGCCTCAATAGATTGGAAAATGTAGAGAATAGATGAATAATGTAATGGAAAAATTAAGTGCCTTTATTCAAAGGTTCAATGTTACAAGAGCAAAATTGGAAATTGTAACGCTGATTATTATTGTTGTTTGTGGTCTTTCTGTGGTGACCACTAATCACAAATCAAAAACAGCTTTGACATATGATAATGGTAACATTCACTATACAGGATATGTTGTTAATTATCGGATGACAGGAAAAGGAAAGTTGGTTTATGCTAACGGAGATACCTATGTTGGTGATTTTAAAAAAGGTATTTTTGATGGCAATGGAACATTTAAGGCAAGTACAGGTTGGACCTATACAGGTGACTTTAAAAAAGGTCAAGCTGATGGGAAAGGTGTCTTAAAAGCAAAAAATAACAAGGTTTATAAAGGAACCTTTAAACAGGGGATTTATCAAAAATGAGAATAAAATGGTTTTCCTTGATTAGGGTAACGGGACTACTCCTTGTTTTACTCTATCATTTTTATAAAAATGCTTTCCAGGGTGGATTTGTTGGGGTAGATGTCTTTTTTACCTTTTCTGGATTTTTAATTACAGCTTTATTAATTGATGAATATTCTAAATCGCAAACAATTGATGTGATTAGTTTTTACAGAAGACGATTTTATCGTATTTTTCCACCATTACTGTTAATGGTTTTAGTGGTTATTCCTTTTACCTTTTTAGTAAAGACTGATTTTGTGGCAAGTATCGGGCAACAAATTGCAGCAACCTTAGGGTTTACCACTAATTTTTATGAAATTTTGACTGGAAGTAGTTATGAAAGTCAATTTATCCCACATCTTTTTGTTCATACTTGGAGTTTGGCAATTGAGGTTCATTTTTACATTTTGTGGGGCTTAGCCGTTTGGTTTTTAGCAAAACGTGATTATACAGATAAACAGTTCCGTGGCATTCTTTTTATGCTTTCAAGTGGTATTTTTCTGATTAGTTTTGTGAGTATGTTTGCGCGTGCTTTTATGGTAAATAATTTTTCCTTGATCTACTTTTCAAGTTTTTCGCATGCCTTCCCGTTCTTTATAGGAGCTATGTTTGCGACAACGACAGGGGTTAAAGACACAACGGTTCGTTTTCAAAAAAATGTTCGCCACTGGCCTCGAAAATACGTTATTGGGGTTTTGGGGCTGTCCTTTGCACTCTTATTCCTATTAACCTTAACTCTTGATTTCAATCATATCTTCACTTACCTTTTCGGCTTTGTTCTTGCAAGTCTATTTACTGCTATGATGATTTATGCCGCAAGAGTTTTGAGCGACCAAACACCTGAGTGGCAAGAACCTAAAGTGCTGACATACTTTGCGGATATCAGTTATGGAATCTATCTTTTTCATTGGCCATTTTACATCATTTTTACACAATTGATGCCAAATTGGGCTGCTGTTATCCTAACCATGTTTTTCTCAATCCTCTTTTCAAGTCTCTCTTACTATATCATTGAGCCTATGCTTCAGGGTAAAGATATTAAGCTGTTTGATTTCAAACTGGATTTACAGCCTTATAAACTGTGGATTGCTCTATCAGCTTTTGCCTTAGTTTTGATGATGATGATTAGAAGTGCTACTGCGCCAAGCATTGGAAAGTTTGAAACGGATTTATTGGTGAGTACGCTGCAACAAAACCAAAATAATATTAACCGGACCCATACGTTGGCAGCAGGAGATGCTTCAGCTTTAGGAGATGTAAGTATCATTGGAGATTCGGTTGCTTTAAGATCAAGTCATGCCTTTACCAAACATATGCCAGAAGTACAACTAGATGCGGCGGTTAGTCGTAATTTTGGACTTGCTTTTGAAATTTTTGAAAATAGGATTAAAAGCAATAGTTTATCGCGTATTACAGTTTTAGCGGTAGGGGTTAATTCACTTGATAATTATAAGGAAGATTTACAAAACTTTATTGATGCGTTACCAAAAGGACATCGGTTGGTATTTGTTTCACCTTATAATTCTAAAAATCCAGCTCAAGTTGCTGAAGCTAGGGATTACGAGTTGCAATTATCTAAGAAATATTCTTATGTTACTGTTGCAGACTGGTATAAAGAAGCTATCAGTAAACCAGAAATTTGGTATGGAAGTGATGGGGTACACTATAGTGATGCAGATACTGTAGGTGCTGATTTGTATGTGACAACCATCAAAAATGCTATTGAAAGAGCGGCAAAAAATGATGCAAAATAAGGCCAAATAAGGTCTTATTTTTTTGCTAAAAAAAGATTGAAAAAAAGTTCACAAATTTATTGTGAAACTATTTACAAACTATTTTTTTGTGTTATAATTAATTCATAAACAAATTGTGAAACTTTTAACAAATAAGTTTTCTAGAGGAGATATATAGAATGGCTGACAAAAAACTTTCACCAGAACAAAAATTACAAGAAGCTCAAGCACATGTTGATGAACTTGTTCAAAAAGGTTTGGTTGCTTTAGATGAATTTCGTCAATTAAATCAAGAGCAAGTAGACTACATCGTTGCTAAAGCATCTGTAGCTGCCTTAGATGCTCATGGTATCTTAGCTATGCATGCGCACGAAGAAACAGGACGCGGTGTTTTTGAAGATAAAGCTACAAAAAACCTGTTTGCTTGTGAGCATGTTGTTAATAATATGCGTGGTGTTAAAACTGTTGGTGTTATTGAAGATGATCCAATGACTGGATTAACAAAAATTGCTGAGCCTGTAGGTGTTATTTGTGGGGTTACACCAACAACGAACCCAACGTCAACAGCAATCTTTAAAGCTTTGATTGCTTTGAAAACACGTAACCCAATCGTATTTGGTTTCCATCCATCAGCACAAGAGTCTTCAGCACATGCAGCACAAATCGTTCGTGATGCAGCAATTGCAGCTGGTGCTCCTGAAAACTGTATTCAATGGATTTCAAAACCATCAATGGAAGCTACTGGTGCATTGATGAATCATGATGGTATTGCAACTATCCTTGCAACTGGTGGTAATGCAATGGTTCGCGCAGCCTATTCATGTGGGAAACCAGCACTTGGTGTAGGTGCAGGTAACGTTCCTGCTTATGTTGAAAAATCAGCAGATATCCGTCAAGCGGCTCATGATATCGTTATGTCTAAATCATTTGATAATGGTATGGTCTGTGCCTCAGAGCAAGCAGTTATTATTGATAAAGAAATTTACAAAGCTTTTGTTGAAGAATTCAAATCTTATAAAACTTACTTTGTTAACAAAAAAGAAAAAGCACTTCTTGAAGAATTCTGTTTTGGTGTAAAAGCTAACAGCAAAGACTGTTCAGGTGCTAAATTAAATGCAGATATCGTTGGTAAACCAGCAGCTTGGATTGCAGAACAAGCAGGATTCAAAGTTCCAGAAGGTACTAACATCTTGGCTGCAGAATGTGCTGAAGTTGGTGAAAATGAACCATTAACACGTGAAAAACTTTCTCCAGTTATTGCAGTATTGCAAGCAGATTCAACTGAAGATGGTCTTAAAAAAGCACGTCAAATGGTTGAATTCAATGGTCTTGGTCACTCAGCTGCTATCCATACTAAAGATGAAGAGCTTGCAAAACGTTTCGGTACTGAAATGAAAGCAATGCGTATTATCTGGAATTCTCCATCTACTTTCGGTGGAATTGGTGATGTTTACAATGCCTTCATTCCATCATTAACACTTGGATGTGGATCATATGGACGCAACTCAGTTGGTGATAACGTTAGTGCTATCAACCTTCTCAACATCAAGAAAGTAGGGAAACGTAGAAATAATATGCAATGGTTTAAAGTTCCTTCAAAAATCTACTTCGAACGTAATTCAATCCAATACCTTCAAACTTGTGAAGATATGGAACGTGTTATGATCGTTACTGATAAATCAATCGAAAAACTTGGCTTTGTTCAACGTGTCATTGATCAATTAAACCTACGTCATAACAAAGTTGCTATTCAAATCTTCTCAGATGTTGAACCAGATCCAGATATCACAACTGTTCAACGTGGTGCTGAAGTGATGCGTGCTTTTGAACCAGACACTATTATTGCTCTTGGTGGTGGTTCACCAATGGATGCTGCTAAAATTATGTGGCTCTTCTACGAACAACCAGAAGTTGACTTCCGTGACCTTGTTCAAAAATTCATGGATATCCGTAAACGTGCTTTCAAATTCCCAGCTCTTGGTGAAAAAGCAAAATACATTGGTATTCCAACAACTTCAGGTACAGGTTCAGAAGTAACACCGTTTGCCGTTGTTTCTGATAAAGCAAACAACCGTAAATACCCACTTGCTGACTACTCATTGACACCAACACTTGCAATTGTTGACCCTGCTTTGGTTGAATCAGTTCCTGGTTTCATCGCAGCTGATACAGGTATGGATGTCTTGACTCACGCAACTGAAGCTTATACTTCAAACTTTGCTAACGACTACACTGATGGGCTTGCTCTTCAAGCAATCAAACTTGTTTTTGAATATTTAACAAAATCTGTTAAAGAAAATGATGTTGAAGCTCGTGAGAAAATGCATAACGCATCAACAATGGCTGGTATGGCATTTGCCAATGCATTCTTAGGAATGAGTCACTCAATGGCACACAAAATTGGTGGTGTTCACCATACTGTTCATGGGCGTACAAATGCTATCTTGTTACCATATGTTATCCGTTACAACGGAACTCGTCCTTCAAAAACAACAACATGGCCAAAATACAACTACTGGAAAGCTGATGAAAAATTCCAAGACATCGCTCGCATGTTAGGGTTGCCAGCATCAACTCCAGAAGAAGCTGTAGCATCCTATGCGAAAGCTGTTTATGACCTTGGTGTAGCGGTAGGCATTAAAATGAACTTTAAAGATCAAGGAATTGATGAAAAAGTTTGGATGGATAGCCTTCACGATATTGCTCTTCTTGCTTATGAAGACCAATGTTCACCAGCTAACCCACGTTTACCAATGGTTGCTGATATGGAAGAAATCATGGCTGATGCATACTATGGTTATGCTGACCGTCCAGGACGCCTTAAATAAAATCTGTTTACGTAATGCACTTACCCATTGAAGTTTCGGCTTTAGTGGGTATTTTAGGGCGAAATAGTGACACTAAATAGAAACAAGTTAACTGTGCTTGATGGCACGAAGAAGAGATATAGGGGAAGTATAATGGCAGAGCGCTTTTATGATGTTTTAGCAATGGTGTGGATTGGCATTGCTGGAGCAGACTCTCGTTGGGAAAATTAATATAGAAGTAACACTGATTCTTTTGGAATTGGTGTTATTTTCTTTAAAAATTAAAGATTTAAAGAAACAAAGCAAAATAAAATGTGGTACAATATGTAAAAGTCTTTAGAGGTGAGAAGTTATGGTGTTAGTCTATCAATCAACGCGTGATGCAAAAAATCAAGTATCTGCAAGTCAAGCGATTTTATCAGGTTTAGCAAAAGATGGTGGGCTGTTTACACCTCTTAAGATGCCAGAGCTTCATTTAGATTTTGACAAGCTACAGTTTGCAAGCTATCAAGAAGTTGCTAAACTTATTTTGAAAGCATTTTTTGATGACTTTACAGATCAAGAGTTGGATGATTGTATTCACTCAGCTTACGATAGCAAGTTTGACACAAAAACAATAGCACCTCTGGTTAGTCTGTCTGATTCTTATCATTTAGAGCTTTTTCATGGTTCAACCATTGCTTTTAAAGACATGGCCTTATCAATCCTACCTTATCTATTAACGACAGCAGCTAAAAAGCAAGGTGTTAGTGATAAAATTGTTATCTTAACCGCAACTTCAGGAGATACAGGTAAGGCTGCTATGGCAGGTTTTGCAGGTGTTGACAATACTGAAATTATTGTTTTTTATCCTCGTGACGGCGTTAGTAAGATTCAAGAGTTGCAAATGACAACTCAAGAAGGTGACAATACCCATGTTATTGCTATTGATGGTAATTTTGATGATGCTCAAACAGATGTTAAACGGATGTTCAATGATCCTCAATTCTCAGAAAAACTTGCAAAAAATGGGATGCAGTTGTCTTCAGCAAACTCGATGAATATTGGTCGTCTGATTCCGCAAGTTGTTTATTATGTCTATGCCTATGCGCAATTGGTTAGAAGCGGAGCCATTAAGCAAGGAGAAAAAATTAACATCACTGTCCCAACTGGAAATTTCGGAAATATTTTAGCCGCTTATTATGCTAAAGCAATTGGTCTTCCAGTTAATCAGCTCATTTGTGCTTCTAATGAAAACAATGTTTTAACAGATTTCTTTACGGAAAAGGTTTATGATAAAAACCGCTCCTTTAAGGTAACAACAAGTCCTTCAATGGATATTTTAGTCTCATCTAATTTAGAGCGCCTGATTTTCCATCTTTTGGGGAATGATGCTGAGAAAACTAAGGAATTGATGCTTGCTTTGCAAAGCCACGGAAAATACCAATTAAACCACTTTAACAAAGAGATTATGGGCCTCTTTAAAGCAGGCTCTGCCGATGAAGCTATGACGGCAAAAGAGATTGAAACTATTTTTGCTAAAGATGGTTATGTTATCGACCCTCATACGGCAGTTGCTTCTGCGGTTTATCGTAAGTACTGTGAACAAAGTGGTGATAAAACACCTACTATTATTGTTTCTACAGCAAGTCCTTATAAATTCCCGCGAGTGGTTGTTGAAGCTATTCAGGGTGTAGAACCAAGAGATGACTTTGAAGCTTTGCAAATCTTGGAAGAACTGTCAAAAGTGCCACTTTCTAATGCTGTTAAAGGCTTGCAAGAAAGTCCGGTTAGACATCAAACACAGATTGAGCATAAACAAATGCAAACGGCTGTTGAAAAACATTTAGGAGTATAAAAAAGGGAGGGGAGCTTATAAGCTCCTTTCTTAAATCAGAAAATGACATTTAAACACGGAAAACATATTTTACAACTAGCTATTCCTTCCATGGTAGAAAATATTCTTCAGATGCTCATGGGAATGGTTGATAGTTATTTGGTTGCACAAGTTGGTTTATTAGCTGTTTCAGGGGTATCCCTTGCAACTAATATTATTACCATTTATCAAGCTTTATTTATTGCTTTAGGCTCAGCAATTTCAAGTTTGATTGCAAGAAGTTTAGCAGAAAACAATCCTGACAAGCATCAGAAATACATTTCAGATGCCCTTCTAATAACCTTGCTTTTATCCTTAGGATTTGGAGTGATTAGTTTATTTTTCGGCCAAAAAGTCTTAGAAGTTCTTGGAGCTGATAGGGTGCTTGCTCAAACAGGTAGTCTCTACCTTGCAATTGTAGGTGGCATGATTGTTAGTTTAGGCTTGTTAACGAGTCTTGGTGCAATTGTTCGAGCTCAAGGAGATGCTAAATTGCCCATGCAGGTTAGTTTAGTAACAAATATCATTAATGCCATTCTATCAACTCTTGCTATTTATAGTTTTGGACTGGGTTTGATAGGTGTCGCTTGGGCGACAGTCATCTCAAGGTTTGTTGGGATAATGATTTTACTACAGAAAGTCCCACTTAAAGGGCTTGTTAAACACTTTAGTTTTAGATTGGATCAAGAAATGCTCAATCTGTCATTGCCAGCAGCAGGAGAACGCTTGATGATGCGACTGGGTGATGTGCTGATAGTAATGATTATCGTCCGATTAGGAACAAAAGTGCTTGCAGGAAATGCTATTGGAGAAACGATTTCTCAGTTTAACTACATGCCAGGAATGGCTATAGCAACAGCAACAATTATTCTGGTTGCAAGACAGTATGGCCAAGAAAACTATAGTGACATCCAAGAGTTAATTAAAGAAGTTTTTCTACTTTCTACTATTATAATGTTAGCCTTAAGTCTAATAACCTTTTTATTAGGCCCTCTTGTTAGTTCCTTGTTTACAAATGATCCCCAAGCCCTTAAGGCCAGCATGATTGTCTTACTTTTTTCATTAGTGTGTGCCCCTGCAACAGCAGGAACCTTAGTCTATACAGCTCTCTGGCAGGGACTAGGGAATGCCAGATTACCGTTTTATGCAACAACTGTTGGAATGTGGTTGGTTCGTATTGTTTTAGGATATGTCCTTGCAATATGGTGTAACCTGGGCTTAACAGGTGTCTGGTTGGCAACCGGATTAGACAATGGTAGTAGATGGCTCATCTTAGCAAGTTGTTTTAAAAGATATAATAGAAGAATTGCTATAAAAAAAGAATAACAAGATCCCCATTATTACCTTGATTCATGAGATGATGAGGTTTGTAGTGGGGATTTTACAATGTCACAAATAAAGCTAAATTCTCAAAGTAAGTTCCACCTCTAGTAGAAATGGAATTTAGTCTGATAAAAACCAATAAAAACCAACGAAAATCCGTCTCAGACTAAGTTCCGTTGGTTTTTATAATACTTGATTTCATAGGTTTTCAGAGTTAAAAATCGCAAAAAAAGGGTACAAGAAAACCTCCTCATCTGAAAGCGTTTCAGATTAAGTTCCGCTATGGTTGAAGTTAGTGTGAGACGTTTAGGTTGTATCAGTTAGTTGATTAGGTTAGATTTTGTCTTTTATTAGATTTTGTCTTTTAATAGTTTGGGAGATTGGCAGACGTCTTCCGCAGTAATTTCCTCAATACCGAGTATACTTGCGATGTCTTTTCCGTAAGTAAAAGAGAATAGCTCATAAGCCGTTTTACCATTTAGAGCCTGTCTCTTAACGCTGTTGATATGAGATAGTGCCAGATTAATGTCCTCTTGAGTCAAGTTGTCGAAGGAAGTCCCCTTAGGCAGTATGTCTCTCACGAGGGTATGATTCTTCTCGATTCTTGCTTTCTGGTCAGACCGATTAGGGTCACAAAAGAAGAGTTGAGACTGTCCACAAACATCTATCTCAATATCATCCACTCTAGCGAATTCCCCACCATTATCCGTTAGGATAACAGGAAAGAGTTTGAAGAAGTCTCTCTTGTTATCATAGAGTGTCCTCTTAATGACCTGTATGTGTTTAGCAGTTTCGATAGCTGTCTTAGAATCCATCAGTTTGGCAAAGATGAAGTTACAGAAGGCGACATTGAAGGTGAGAAGGACCTTTCCACCAATCCGTCCAATAACCGTGTCCATTTCAAGCCAGGAGTTCAGCTCTGATTGGTTCATGAGTTCTATAAAATCCTCGTACCGTCGCCCTTCTTTAATCGCTTTTGGAATAGGAGGGAGTGTGCTCTTTCGCCTTTTTTTGAACTTCACAGCTCTAGGTAGGTCGATTGGTGTGATGGATAGGTAGCCTTTCTTGATGTGTCGATAAACGGTTGAAGAACTCACTTCTAGATCGTTGGTTTTGAGGATATGATAGATACGTTGGCCCTTCTTGACCCCATTAGAAAGGACTCTATCTATTTTCCAGAAGGTCTCTTTGTTCAAAGGGATTCCTTCTCTAGATTCAACTAAAAGTTTTTCGTAGTTCCTTTGAGCTTGCTTAGCAAGATAGAAGGTCTTCTTGTAACCACAGTTGATCCTCCTCTTTGGACACCCATTACAAACATAGGGAGCTTTTCTTAGTAGCGGACAGTCTAGGCAGTCTTTGGTTGATTCTCTTAGTTGCTTATTTCGTTTGACTTCTTTTGCGATAGTAGTAGGGTGTTTCAGTAGATTAAGCCCGATGGCTTTAAAGGTTTCTCCTCTATCCAAACCAGATTGGATGTCATTACGGTCTGAGAGAGTTAGGTGTTTGTGTTTTGTCATGATGGATAAACTCATTTCTAATCCAAACGTCTCAGACTTAATTCCACCATAAAAATCCTTTTCACACTAACTTCCGGTTTTGGAGGGCAGACGTAACTTACTTTGAGAAATTACTTGTCACAAATAAAGTAAAAAAAGTTTGTATAAATGCTTGCAATGCCAGTTTGAATCTGTTATCATATTATGGTGCTGTAAAATACAGCCTTAGCTAAGATACGAGAGGTTGCGACACGCTCGGTTGCATTGCCACGCAACACGTGTTGGTTTTCTCGAGGAGCTAGCCTATTATCGTAAATAGACGAGAGGAGAAAAGATGGCAAACAAAAAAATCCGTATCCGTTTGAAAGCGTACGAACACCGTACACTTGACACAGCGGCAGAAAAAATCGTTGAAACTGCAACACGTACAGGTGCGACAGTAGCTGGACCAGTTCCACTTCCAACAGAACGTAGTCTTTACACAATTATTCGTGCGACTCACAAATATAAAGATTCTCGCGAACAATTTGAAATGCGTACACACAAACGTCTTATCGACATTGTGAACCCAACTCAAAAGACTGTTGATGCTCTTATGAAATTGGACTTACCAAGTGGTGTAAACGTAGAAATCAAGCTTTAATCAGTGAGATTTCGCAAGTACAGTTAGTGTTTAATGAAAATTAAACACGAGCTAAACTCTAAGTGAAAAAAGATAAATCTTCTTCGAAACTGAAGTTTCTGTGTCAGATTGCTATTTTCATTTTGAGTTTGACGCTCTTTGTATCTTGTTTGGAGCACAAAAAACGCTCGTAAAAAACTTTTTTGAGCATAAAAAACGCTCATAAAAAACTTTTTGAAATAATATTAAGAAAAGGAAATATTTTCTCATGACAAAAGGAATCTTAGGGAAAAAAGTGGGAATGACTCAAATCTTCACTGAATCTGGTGAATTTATCCCTGTTACTGTCATCGAAGCAACTCCAAACGTTGTGCTTCAAGTTAAAACTGTTGAAACAGACGGTTATGAAGCGGTTCAAGTTGGTTTTGATGACAAACGCGAAGTATTGAGTAACAAACCTGCCAAAGGCCATGTAGCTAAAGCTAACACAGCTCCTAAGCGCTTCATTCGTGAATTCAAAAACATTGAAGGCTTAGAAGTTGGTGCAGAAATTACTGTTGAAACATTTACAGCTGGAGATGTCGTTGATGTAACGGGTACTTCAAAAGGTAAAGGTTTCCAAGGGGTTATCAAACGTCACGGACAATCACGTGGACCAATGGCTCACGGATCTCGTTATCACCGTCGTCCAGGTTCAATGGGACCTGTAGCGCCTAACCGTGTTTTCAAAAACAAACACTTGGCAGGACGTATGGGTGGCAACCGTGTTACAATTCAAAACCTTGAAATTGTACAAGTTATCCCAGAAAAGAACGCTATCTTAATTAAAGGTAACGTACCAGGTGCTAAGAAATCTCTTATCACTATCAAATCAGCAGTTAAAGCTGCTAAATAATAAGAAAGGAGAAAACAGTTAAAATGGCAAACGTAAAACTATTTGACCAAACTGGTAAAGAAGTTAGCTCAGTTGAATTGAATGACGCTATCTTCGGTATTGAACCAAACGAATCAGTTGTTTTTGATGTTGTAATCAGCCAACGTGCAAGTCTTCGCCAAGGTACTCACGCGGTTAAAAACCGTTCAGCAGTATCAGGTGGTGGACGTAAACCATGGCGTCAAAAAGGAACTGGACGTGCTCGTCAAGGTTCTATCCGCTCACCACAATGGCGTGGCGGTGGTGTTGTCTTCGGACCAACTCCACGTTCTTACGGATACAAACTTCCACAAAAAGTTCGTCGCCTTGCTTTGAAATCAGTTTACTCAGCAAAAGTTGCTGAAGATAAATTTGTAGCTGTAGAAAGCCTTTCATTTGCAGCACCAAAAACTGCTGAATTTGCAAAAGTTCTTTCAGCGCTAAGTATCGATTCAAAAGTACTTGTTCTCGTTGAAGAAGGTAATGAATTTGCAGCACTTTCTGCTCGTAACCTTCCAAACGTTAAAGTTGCAACTGCAACAACAGCAAGTGTTCTTGACATTGTAAATAGCGATAAACTTCTTGTTACTAAAGAAGCAATCTCTACAATTGAGGAGGTTCTTGCATAATGAATTTGTACGACGTAATTAAAAAACCAGTTATCACTGAAAAATCAATGTATGCCCTTGAAGAAGGAAAATACACATTTGAAGTCGACACACGTGCGCACAAACTTTTGATTAAGCAAGCTATTGAAGCTGCTTTTGAAGGAGTTAAAGTTGCAAGTGTAAACACTGTTAACGTTAAACCCAAAGCTAAACGCGTTGGTCGTTACACAGGTTTCACTTCAAAAACTAAAAAAGCTATCATCACTCTTACAGCTGATTCTAAAGCAATCGAGTTGTTCGCAGCTGAAGCTGAATAATCTAAGGAGGAAATAACGTGGGTATTAAAGTTTATAAACCAACGACAAATGGCCGTCGTAACATGACTTCTTTGGATTTCGCTGAAATCACAACAAGCACACCTGAGAAATCATTGCTTGTTTCTCTTAAAAACAAAGCTGGTCGTAACAACAATGGTCGCATCACAGTACGTCACCAAGGTGGCGGACACAAACGTCATTACCGTGTGATTGATTTCAAACGTAATAAAGACGCTGTTGAAGCAGTTGTTAAAACTATTGAATATGATCCAAACCGTACTGCTAACATCGCTCTTGTACATTATACAGATGGTGTTAAAGCTTACATCATTGCACCTAAAGGTCTTGAAGTAGGTCAACGTATTGTTTCTGGTCCAGATGCAGATATCAAAATTGGTAATGCACTTCCATTAGCAAATATTCCAGTAGGTACAGTTATTCATAACATCGAGTTGAAACCTGGTAAAGGTGGAGAACTAGTTCGTGCTGCTGGAGCTTCTGCTCAAGTATTAGGTCAAGAAGGTAAATATGTTCTTGTTCGTCTTCAATCAGGCGAAGTTCGTATGATTCTTGGAACTTGCCGTGCTACTGTTGGTACTGTAGGTAACGAACAACAATCACTTGTTAACATTGGTAAAGCTGGACGTAACCGTTGGAAAGGTATCCGCCCAACAGTTCGTGGTTCTGTAATGAACCCTAACGATCACCCACACGGTGGTGGTGAAGGTAAAGCACCAGTTGGACGTAAAGCGCCATCTACTCCATGGGGTAAACCTGCGCTTGGTCTTAAAACTCGTAACAAGAAAGCTAAATCTGACAAACTTATTATTCGTCGTCGTAACGCTAAATAATAAAGTTCGTTAGCATTTATTCCGCCAACTCGGTAGTTCTATAGAACAAGCCGTTGTGGTACATCATTTAAAGGAGAAAACTACAAAATGGGACGTAGTCTTAAAAAAGGACCTTTCGTCGATGAGCATTTAATGAAAAAAGTTGAAGCTCAAGCAAATGACGAAAAGAAAAAAGTAATTAAAACTTGGTCACGTCGTTCAACGATTTTCCCAAGTTTCATCGGATATACAATCGCAGTTTATGATGGACGTAAACATGTACCTGTTTACATTCAAGAAGACATGGTAGGTCACAAGCTTGGTGAATTTGCACCAACTCGTACTTACAAAGGTCACGCAGCTGACGACAAGAAAACACGTCGTTAATAGGAGGAGGACACAATGGCAGAAATTACTTCAGCTAAAGCAATGGCTCGTACAGTGCGTGTTTCACCTCGTAAAACACGTTTAGTACTTGATCTTATCCGTGGTAAGAACGTTGCTGACGCAATCGCAATCTTAAAATTCACTCCAAACAAAGCAGCTCGTGTTATTGAGAAAACTCTTAACTCAGCTATTGCAAATGCAGAAAACAACTTTGGTTTGGAAAAAGCTAATTTGGTAGTATCTGAAACATTCGCAAACGAAGGACCAACGATGAAACGTTTCCGTCCACGTGCGAAAGGATCAGCTTCACCAATCAACAAACGTACAACTCACGTAACTGTAGTTGTATCAGAAAAATAAGGAGGTAAAATCGTGGGTCAAAAAGTACATCCAATTGGTATGCGTGTCGGAATCATCCGTGACTGGGATGCGAAATGGTATGCTGAAAAAGAATACGCGGATTACCTTCATGAAGATTTAGCAATCCGTAAATTTATTCAAAAAGAATTAGCAGAAGCTTCAGTTTCAACAATTGAAATTGAACGTGCTATTAATAAAGTTATTGTTTCACTACACACTGCAAAACCAGGTATGGTTATCGGTAAAGGTGGAGCAAACGTTGACGCTTTACGCGGAAAACTTAACAAATTAACTGGAAAACAAGTACACATCAACATTATTGAAATCAAATCACCAGATCTTGATGCTCACCTTGTTGGTGAAAACATTGCTCGTCAACTTGAGCAACGTGTTGCTTTCCGTCGTGCTCAAAAACAAGCTATCCAACGCACAATGCGTGCAGGTGCAAAAGGGATTAAAACTCAAGTATCTGGTCGTTTAAACGGTGCTGATATCGCTCGTGCTGAAGGTTATTCAGAAGGAACTGTTCCTCTTCATACTCTTCGTGCTGATATCGATTACGCTTGGGAAGAAGCAGACACTACATATGGTAAACTTGGTGTTAAAGTTTGGATCTATCGTGGTGAAGTTCTTCCAGCTCGTAAAAACACTAAAGGAGGCAAATAACATATGTTAGTACCTAAACGTGTTAAACACCGTCGTGAATTCCGTGGGAAAATGCGTGGTGAAGCAAAAGGTGGAAAAGAAGTTTCATTTGGTGAATACGGTCTTCAAGCTACAACAAGCTCATGGATTACAAACCGTCAAATCGAAGCTGCTCGTATTGCGATGACTCGTTATATGAAACGTGGTGGTAAAGTTTGGATTAAAATTTTCCCTCACAAATCTTATACTGCTAAAGCTATTGGGGTTCGTATGGGTTCTGGTAAAGGGGCACCTGAAGGTTGGGTATCACCTGTTAAACGTGGCAAAATTATGTTTGAAATCGCTGGCGTTTCTGAAGAAGTTGCACGCGAAGCTCTACGTCTTGCTAGCCACAAATTACCAGTTAAATGCAAAATCGTAAAACGTGAAGCAGAATAAGGAGAAGACATGAAACTTGAAGAAATCAAAAAGTTTGTTGCTGAGCTTCGTGGCTTGTCTCAAGAAGAGCTTGCTAAGAAAGAAAACGAACTCAAAAAAGAACTTTTCGACCTTCGTTTTCAAGCTGCAGCAGGTCAACTTGATCAAACTGCTCGTTTGAACGAAGTTAAAAAACAAATTGCACGTGTTAAAACTGTGCAATCTGAAATGAAATAATAGATTGGGAAAGGAGAAATTCTAATAATGGAACGTAATCAACGTAGAACCCTTGTTGGACGTGTCGTATCTGACAAGATGGATAAAACAATCACTGTTATAGTTGAAACAAAACGTAACCACCCAGTCTATGGTAAACGTATCAACTATTCTAAAAAATATAAAGCACATGACGAAAAGAACCTTGCTAAAGAAGGCGATATCGTTCGTATCATGGAAACTCGTCCACTATCAGCTACAAAACGCTTCCGTCTTGTAGAGGTATTGGAAGAAGCTGTTATTATCTAATCAAACTAAAAGGAGAAAATTGAAATGATTCAACAAGAAACTCGCTTAAAAGTTGCTGATAATAGCGGTGCCCGTGAAATCTTAACTATCAAAGTACTTGGTGGTTCAGGACGTAAATTCGCTAACATCGGTGACGTAATCGTTGCTTCTGTAAAACAAGCTACTCCTGGTGGAGCAGTTAAAAAAGGTGATGTTGTGAAAGCAGTTATCGTTCGTACAAAAACTGGTGCTCGCCGTCCAGACGGTTCATACATCAAATTTGACGATAATGCTGCAGTAATCATCCGTGATGACAAAACTCCTCGCGGAACTCGTATCTTTGGTCCAGTTGCACGTGAATTACGTGAAGGTGGATACATGAAGATCGTTTCACTTGCACCAGAAGTACTTTAATTTTTAATAATTAAACAAACTAAGTCCCCTAGGGAAACCTAGGGTGCCCATCAGGGCGTAAGAAAATCATAGGAGAAAAACTCAAATGTTTGTAAAAAAAGGCGACAAAGTTCGCGTTATTGCTGGTAAGGATAAAGGAACTGAAGCAGTAGTTCTTAAAGCCCTTCCAAAAGTTAACAAAGTTGTTGTTGAAGGTGTTGGAATAATCAAAAAACACCAAAAACCTAACACTGAAAACCCTCAAGGAGCTATCGTAGAAAAAGAAGCTCCAATCCATGTATCAAACGTACAAGTTCTTGATAAAAATGGTGTAGCAGGACGTGTTGGTTATAAAGTTGTTGACGGCAAAAAAGTTCGTTACAGCAAAAAATCAGGCGAAGTGCTTGATTAATCACGAAGGAAAGGAGAAGCATTATAATGGCAAATCGTTTAAAAGAAAAATATACTAACGAAGTAATTCCTGCGTTGTCAGAGAAATTCAATTACACAACAGTTATGGCTGTGCCAAAAGTTGAGAAAATCGTTCTTAACATGGGTGTTGGTGATGCTGTGTCAAACGCAAAAAACCTTGAAAAAGCTGCTGCTGAATTAGCACTTATCTCAGGTCAAAAACCACTTATTACTAAAGCTAAGAAATCAATCGCTGGCTTCCGTCTTCGTGAAGGTGTTGCGATCGGTGCGAAAGTAACACTTCGTGGCGAACGTATGTACGAATTCCTAGACAAACTCGTTAGCGTTTCACTTCCTCGTGTTCGTGACTTCCACGGAGTTCCAACAAAATCTTTTGATGGACGTGGTAACTACACACTTGGTGTGAAAGAACAACTTATCTTCCCAGAAATCAACTTCGATGATGTTGATAAAGTACGTGGTCTTGATATCGTAATCGTCACTACTGCAAATACTGACGAAGAAGGTCGCGAATTGCTTAAAGGCCTTGGAATGCCTTTTGCAAAATAATAGGGGGTAAATAAATTGGCTAAAAAATCTATGATTGCTAAGAACAAACGTCCTGCGAAACACTCTACGCAAGCTTATACTCGCTGTGAAAAATGTGGCCGTCCACATTCAGTTTACCGCAAGTTCAAACTTTGCCGTGTTTGCTTCCGTGAATTGGCTTACAAAGGTCAAATTCCAGGTGTTGTAAAAGCTTCTTGGTAAGAATATAATAGCTGCTTTGCAGTTGTTATCAAATAACTAAAGTGAGTTAACACTCACATTCAAATAGACTCTCGTTTACTTGAATATTCTGCCCTAAGGCACATTAACTAGCAAGTGATTTTATCAAACTACTAGTAAGAGGAGAAAAATAAAATGGTTATGACTGACCCAATCGCAGACTTTCTAACACGTATTCGTAATGCTAACCAAGCAAAACACGAAGTATTAGAAGCACCTGCATCAAACATCAAAAAAGGGATTGCTGAAATCCTTAAACGTGAAGGTTTTGTAAAAAACGTTGAAATCATCGAAGATGACAAACAAGGAATCATCCGTGTATTCCTTAAGTATGGTCAAAATGGTGAACGCGTTATCACTAACTTGAAACGTATTTCAAAACCGGGACTTCGTGTTTACTCAAAACGTGAAGATGTTCCTAAAGTTCTTAACGGACTTGGAATTGCTATCATTTCAACTTCAGAAGGTCTTATGACTGATAAAGAAGCTCGCCAAAAAAATGTTGGTGGAGAAGTGATCGCATACGTTTGGTAATCTAAGATACTAAGAGCATCGTGGACAAAGTGAAAATAGGAAATCTGACGTATAGTGTTGACACTCAAGCAAGATTTATCTTTTTCACACAGGCCACAGCTCGTGTTCAATTCAACATTTTTGTTGTTTTGGTATCTCATTCTATCAACCCCCGTGAAAACTAGTCGTAAATGGCTTGATAATTTAACAGGAGAAAAAAATGTCACGTATTGGTAATAAAATTATTAATTTACCTGCAGGTGTTGAAATCAGCAACAACAACAATGTTGTTACTGTAAAAGGCCCTAAAGGTGAACTCACTCGTGAGTTCAACAAAAATATTGAAATCAAAGTTGAAGGGACTGAAATCACTTTAGTTCGTCCTAACGACTCAAAAGAAATGAAAACTATCCATGGGACAACTCGTGCAAACTTGAACAACATGGTTGTTGGTATTTCTGAAGGTTTCAAAAAAGATCTTGAAATGAAGGGTGTCGGTTACCGTGCTCAACTTCAAGGAAATAAACTAGTTCTTTCAGTAGGTAAATCTCACCAGGATGAAGTTGAAGCTCCAGAAGGCATTACTTTTACTGTTGCAACTCCAACTACTATCTCAGTAGAAGGAATCAACAAAGAAGTTGTTGGTCAAACTGCTGCTTACATCCGTAGCTTACGTTCACCAGAACCTTATAAAGGTAAAGGTATTCGTTATGTTGGTGAATATGTACGCCTTAAAGAAGGTAAAACTGGTAAATAATGTTTTCAGTGCGGTAAGGGATTTTTTCCCTTTATGCTATTGCAAACAGGCTTTCCAAATATGGAAACAAACTTATAAATTAAGAGGTGAAAATTGTGATTTCTAAACCAGATAAAAATAAAATCCGCCAAAAACGCCATAGTCGTGTGCGCGGTAAACTCTCTGGAACTGCAGAACGCCCACGTTTGAACGTTTTTCGTTCTAATACAGGCATCTACGCTCAAGTGATTGATGACGTAGCGGGTGTAACGCTCGCAAGCGCATCAACTCTTGATAAAGACGTTTCTAAAGGAACAAAAACTGAACAAGCCGTTGTAGTCGGCAAACTTGTTGCTGAACGTGCAGTGGCTAAAGGTATTTCTGAAGTGGTGTTTGACCGCGGTGGATATCTCTATCACGGACGTGTAAAAGCTTTGGCTGATGCAGCTCGTGAAAACGGATTGAAATTCTAATAGGGAGGACACAAAAAAATGGCATTTAAAGATAATGCAGTTGAACTAGAAGAACGCGTAGTTGCAATTAACCGTGTTACAAAAGTTGTAAAAGGTGGACGTCGTCTACGCTTTGCTGCTCTTGTAGTTGTCGGTGATGGCAATGGTCACGTTGGTTTTGGAACTGGTAAAGCTCAAGAAGTACCAGAAGCTATTCGTAAAGCAGTAGAAGCTGCTAAAAAGAATATGATTGAAGTACCAATGGTTGGCACAACAATTCCTCACGAAGTTTTCACAAACTTTGGTGGAGCAAAAGTATTGTTGAAACCAGCTGTAGAAGGTTCTGGAGTTGCTGCTGGTGGCGCAGTTCGTGCCGTAGTAGAATTAGCTGGTATTGCTGATATTACTTCAAAATCACTTGGTTCTAACACTCCAATCAACATTGTTCGTGCAACTGTTGAAGGAATGAAACAACTTAAACGCGCAGAAGAAGTTGCTGCACTTCGTGGCATCTCAGTTTCTGACTTAGCTTAAGAAAAGGGATAATAATGGCTCAAATTAAAATTACTTTGACTAAGTCTCCAATCGGACGTAAGCCAGAACAACGCAAAACTGTTGTTGCTCTTGGACTTGGTAAATTAAACTCTTCAGTTATTAAAGAAGAAACTCCTGCTATCCGTGGTATGGTTACAGCGATTTCTCATTTGGTTACTGTTGAAGACGTTAAATAATACTATTTAAGTCGCAGGGATTTCTTTGCGGCTTAATCTTAATTAAATTAATATGTATAGGCGAGTTTCTATGGGGAGTCCTTTCCCCTCATAGAGGCGATAGCATTTTACAAAAAAGGAGAAAAAATGAAACTTCATGAATTAAAAGCTGCTGAAGGCTCACGTAAAGTACGTAACCGTGTTGGACGTGGATCATCATCAGGTAACGGTAAAACATCTGGACGCGGACAAAAAGGTCAAAAATCACGTAGTGGTGGTGGCGTTCGTTTAGGTTTTGAAGGTGGACAAACACCATTGTTCCGTCGCATGCCAAAACGTGGGTTCTCAAACATCAACGCTAAAGAGTACGCTCTAGTTAACCTTGATCAATTAAACGTATTTGAAGACGGTACAGAAGTAACTCCAGTAGTTCTTAAAGAAGCTGGAATCGTTCGTGCTGAAAAATCAGGCGTTAAAGTTCTTGGTAACGGCGAATTAACTAAAAAATTGACTGTTAAAGCAGCTAAATTCTCAAAATCTGCTGAAGCAGCAATCACTGCTAAAGGTGGTTCTATCGAAGTCATCTAATGAGGGGTAACTCATTATGTTCTTAAAAATACTAAAAGATTCCTTGAAGATAAAGAGTGTTAGACATAAAATTTTCTATACAATCTTTATCATTCTAGTATTCCGAATTGGAACGCATATCACCGTCCCAGGTGTTAATGCAAAAAGCTTAGAGCAATTGAGTGAACTTCCTTTTCTAAATATGTTGAACCTGGTTAGTGGTAATGCCATGAGAAACTTTTCGGTTTTCTCAATGGGGGTTAGTCCTTACATTACTGCTTCAATCGTTGTTCAATTATTACAAATGGATATTTTGCCAAAATTCGTTGAATGGGGAAAACAAGGTGAAGTTGGTCGTCGTAAGTTAAATCAAGCGACACGTTATATTTCACTCGTTCTTGCTTTCGTACAATCAATAGGTATTACGGCAGGTTTTAACACTTTATCAAGTGTTGCTCTAGTATCAACACCAAATGTCAAAACATATTTGCTGATTGGTGCTTTGCTAACAACAGGTAGTGTTATCGTAACATGGCTTGGAGAACAAATTACTGATAAAGGATTTGGTAATGGAGTATCGATGATTATCTTTGCAGGTATTATCTCATCTATTCCAAATGCTATTGCAAATGTTCACGAAGACTATTTTGTCAACGTGCGCGGCAACGAAATGCAAACATCATATATGATTGTTGGTATTTTGATATTTGCCATCCTTGCAATTGTCTTTTTCACAACATATGTTCAACAAGCGGAATACAAAATTCCAATCCAATATACAAAACTTGTACAAGGTGCACCTACAAGTTCATACCTTCCTTTGAAAGTTAATCCAGCTGGCGTTATTCCCGTTATCTTTGCTAGCTCGATAACAACTATTCCAAGTACAATCATACCTTTCTTTCAAAATGGTAAAGATATTCCTTGGTTAACAAAACTACAAGAAGTTTTTAACTATCAAACACCAACTGGTATGATAGTTTATGCATTTTTGATTATCTTGTTCTCATTCTTCTATACATTTGTTCAGGTTAACCCTGAAAAGACAGCTGAAAATCTTCAAAAGAATTCATCTTATATCCCAAGTGTACGACCTGGTCGAGAAACAGAACAATACATGTCATCATTGCTTAAGAAACTAGCTACTGTAGGATCTGTTTTCCTAGCCTTTATTTCTTTAGCGCCAATAGCAGCTCAACAAACCCTTAACCTTTCTTCTGGAATTGCTTTGGGTGGAACAAGCTTGCTCATTTTGATTTCGACTGGTATTGAAGGCATGAAACAGCTTGAAGGATACTTACTCAAGAGAAAATATGTCGGATTTATGAATACAGCAGAATAGTATATAGGTTGACTCTGTCAACCTACTATTTTGTTTTTAGGTGATAGTAAGAAAGAATACAGTTCTTATTATCATTTAAAAACAAAAACAAAAATGAATGACTCATTTTTCATTATTTTAAGTCAAAGAGGAGACTGACATGAATCTTTTAATTATGGGATTGCCAGGTGCCGGAAAAGGAACACAAGCAGCAAAAATCGTTGAAGAATTTGGAGTTATCCATATTTCAACTGGTGATATGTTCCGTGCAGCAATGGCAAATCAAACTGAGATGGGCAAGTTAGCAAAATCATTTATCGATAAAGGCGACTTAGTTCCAGATGAAGTGACAAACGGCATTGTTAAAGAACGCCTTGCTCAAGATGATATTAAAGAAAAAGGTTTCTTACTAGACGGGTACCCACGTACTATTGATCAAGCACATGCATTAGATTTAACTTTAAAAGAATTAGAGTTAACTTTAGATGGTGTTATTAATATCGAAGTGGATCCAGCATCATTATTAGAACGTCTTAGTGGTCGTATCATTAACAAAAAAACAGGAGAAACTTTCCACAAAGTCTTTAACCCACCAGTTGGAGATTATGATGAAAATGATTTTTATCAACGTGAAGATGACAAACCTGAAACTGTTAAACGTCGCTTAGATGTTAATATTGCTCAAGGCCAACCAATTATCGATCATTATCGTGAGGCTGGAATTGTTAAAGATATTGAAGGAAATCAAGACATTTCAGATGTTTTTGTTGACATCAAGTCAGTTATTGAAAAGCTAAAATAAATTACCACAAATCACTTGCGAAAGTGAAAGTTGCGTGATATAATAGGCTAGTCTGACTTATAATTGTTACCTCTGTGCTCAGAGGACATCAAATCGAAATTTAGGGGGTACTTTTGCGTGGCAAAAGAAGACGTGATTGAAATTGAAGGCAAAGTTGTAGAAACGATGCCAAATGCAATGTTTACTGTTGAACTAGAAAATGGACATCAAATTCTAGCAACTGTTTCAGGAAAAATCCGTAAAAATTACATTCGTATTTTAGTAGGTGATCGTGTGACAGTAGAAATGAGTCCGTATGACTTAACACGTGGACGCATCACATACCGCTTTAAATAATCGAAATAATTGGAGGGATTAAAACATGAAGGTAAGACCATCGGTTAAACCAATTTGCGAATACTGTAAAGTAATTCGTCGTAACGGTCGTGTTATGGTGATTTGTCCAACAAATCCAAAACACAAACAACGTCAAGGATAATATAGAAAGGAGAAAACATGGCTCGTATAGCTGGAGTTGATATTCCAAATGATAAACGCGTAGTAATTTCACTTACTTATGTATATGGAATTGGTCTTGCAACATCACAAAAAATCTTAGCAGCTGCTGGTATCTCAGAAGATATCCGTGTTAAAGATTTAACATCTGATCAAGAAGACGCAATCCGTCGCGAAATCGATTCAATCAAAGTTGAAGGTGACCTTCGTCGTGAAGTGAACTTAAACATCAAACGTTTGATGGAAATCGGATCATACCGTGGAATTCGTCACCGTCGTGGACTTCCAGTCCGTGGACAAAACACTAAAAACAATGCTCGCACTCGTAAAGGTAAAGCTACTGCGATTGCAGGTAAGAAAAAATAAAATAGGAGGTAAAGAAATTGGCTAAACCAACACGTAAACGTCGTGTGAAAAAGAACATCGAGTCTGGTGTTGCACATATTCACGCTACATTTAACAACACTATTGTTATGATTACAGATGTTCATGGTAATGCTCTTGCATGGTCATCAGCTGGTGCTCTTGGTTTCAAAGGTTCACGTAAATCAACACCGTTTGCTGCTCAAATGGCTGCTGAAGCTGCTGCGAAATCTGCACAAGAACACGGACTAAAAACTGTTGAAGTTACTGTTAAAGGCCCTGGTTCAGGTCGTGAGTCTGCTATTCGTGCACTTGCTGCTACAGGTCTTGAAGTTACTGCAATTCGTGACGTGACTCCTGTACCACATAACGGTGCTCGTCCTCCAAAACGTCGTCGTGTATAATCATATTTACTAAATTAAGTACACAAGTTTCGTTTCGAGGGGTGAAAAAATGATTGAGTTTGAAAAACCAATAATAACAAAAATTGATGAAAATAAAGATTACGGTAGATTTGTGATTGAGCCACTTGAACGTGGTTATGGAACAACTCTAGGTAATTCGCTTCGTCGTGTACTCTTGTCTTCACTTCCAGGTGCAGCAGTTACATCAATTAAAATTGATGGAGTATTACACGAATTTGATACAATCCCAGGTGTACGTGAAGATGTCATGCAAATTATCCTTAACGTTAAGGGTCTTGCAGTGAAATCATACGTTGAAGACGAAAAGATGATTGAACTTGATGTTGAAGGACCAGCAGAAGTTACAGCTGGAGGTATTTTAACTGACAGTGATATCGAACTTGTTAACCCAGATCATTATCTCTTTACTATCGCAGAAGGTCATTCTTTAAAAGCGACAATGACTGTTGCAAAAAAACGTGGCTACATTCCTGCTGAAGGTAACAAAAAAGATGATGCACCTGTTGGAACATTGGCAGTAGATTCAATCTACACACCAGTGAAAAAAGTTAATTATCAAGTTGAACCTGCCCGTGTAGGTAGCAATGACGGCTTTGATAAATTAACAATTGAAATCATGACAAATGGAACAATCATTCCTGAAGATGCATTAGGTCTATCTGCTCGTGTTTTAATTGAACACTTAAATCTCTTTACTGATTTAACATCTGTTGCTAAAGCAACAGATGTAATGAAAGAAACAGAAACAGTGAACGATGAAAAGGTACTTGACCGCACAATTGAGGAACTTGATTTGTCCGTACGCTCTTATAACTGTTTAAAACGTGCAGGAATTAATACTGTATTTGATTTGACAGAAAAATCAGAGCCTGAAATGATGAAAGTTCGTAACTTAGGCCGTAAGAGTCTTGAAGAAGTTAAAATCAAACTTGCAGACCTAGGTCTCGGACTAAAAAACGATAAATAATATAGGAGGACAAAATGGCTTACCGTAAACTAGGACGCACTAGCTCACAACGTAAAGCAATGCTTCGTGATTTAACGACTGATCTTTTAATCAACGAATCTATTGTAACAACAGAAGCACGTGCAAAAGAAATCCGTAAAACAGTTGAAAAAATGATTACTCTAGGTAAACGTGGTGATCTTCATGCACGTCGTCAAGCAGCAGCTTACGTACGTAATGAAATTGCATCAGAAAACTATGATGAAGCTACTGATAAATACACATCAACTACAGCTCTTCAAAAACTATTCTCTGAGATTGCACCTCGTTATGCTGAACGTAACGGTGGATACACTCGTATTCTCAAAACAGAACCACGCCGTGGAGATGCTGCTCCAATGGCAATTATTGAATTAGTATAATTTTTATCAATTTTGTTGAGTGTTATGATGATGGAATAACGTTTGTTTATTCTTAGTCTAGCTCTGGTCTACCGCTAGGAAATTTTTCCTAGCGGGAACACTCATCATATTGTTAGTGGTAACGCTTGTTTACGAAATATTTCTAATAATAGAAGTATATCGTAAGCAGGCGTTTTGTTATATGTAAAAGACTCTATAAGCTTCCCTAGATTAAAAGGAAATATATTTAGCTATAGGATGCACCCAAAGCAGCGAGAGAGCAAAATATGGGTGTAAAACAGCAAGTAATTGGAATATAAGGGTTAAAAATTTTCCTTTCGACAAAAGAATCTATTTATTCTTTGGTATATTTTATGTAAATTTAGATATTGCATTAGAGTTTTTTTATCAAGTCATGATAAAAAATCATTATACTCTCACCGGTTCAAAAAATTTTTTTCTAAGTAAGTGATAAATTGTCTTTAAGACGCAATCAATTTCAGATATTTTAGTGCATAAGAAAAAGATTTTTTCCCTTTATTTAAAAAAACATGTTAAAATCTATTGACAAAGGAGAGATAAGTAGGTATACTAATAAAGCTGTCAGGAAGCGAATCAGCTTTAAGTTAGAAAGAAAAAAGTCAAAAGAAAACTAAAAAAACTGTTGACAAAGTCTTCCTAAGCTGATAGAATATAATAGTTGTCTCGTAAGAGGGACAAAGACCTTTGAGAACTGAATAAGACAAAAAAACCAAACGTGCAGGGTGATATGTTAACGCATATTACCTGTCAATAAAGAAACAACGAAATAAATCTGTCAGCGACAGAAACAATGAGTAAAGAACTCAAACTTTTAATGAGAGTTTGATCCTGGCTCAGGACGAACGCTGGCGGCGTGCCTAATACATGCAAGTAGAACGCTGAGGATTGGTGCTTGCACTAATCCAAGGAGTTGCGAACGGGTGAGTAACGCGTAGGTAACCTACCTCATAGCGGGGGATAACTATTGGAAACGATAGCTAATACCGCATGACACTAGAGTACACATGTGCTTAAGTTAAAAGGAGCAACTGCTTCACTATGAGATGGACCTGCGTTGTATTAGCTAGTTGGTGAGGTAAAGGCTCACCAAGGCGACGATACATAGCCGACCTGAGAGGGTGATCGGCCACACTGGGACTGAGACACGGCCCAGACTCCTACGGGAGGCAGCAGTAGGGAATCTTCGGCAATGGACGGAAGTCTGACCGAGCAACGCCGCGTGAGTGAAGAAGGTTTTCGGATCGTAAAGCTCTGTTGTTAGAGAAGAACGGTAATGGGAGTGGAAAATCCATTACGTGACGGTAACTAACCAGAAAGGGACGGCTAACTACGTGCCAGCAGCCGCGGTAATACGTAGGTCTCGAGCGTTGTCCGGATTTATTGGGCGTAAAGCGAGCGCAGGCGGTTCTATAAGTCTGAAGTAAAAGGCAGTGGCTCAACCATTGTATGCTTTGGAAACTGTAGAACTTGAGTGCAGAAGGGGAGAGTGGAATTCCATGTGTAGCGGTGAAATGCGTAGATATATGGAGGAACACCGGTGGCGAAAGCGGCTCTCTGGTCTGTAACTGACGCTGAGGCTCGAAAGCGTGGGGAGCAAACAGGATTAGATACCCTGGTAGTCCACGCCGTAAACGATGAGTGCTAGGTGTTAGGCCCTTTCCGGGGCTTAGTGCCGCAGCTAACGCATTAAGCACTCCGCCTGGGGAGTACGACCGCAAGGTTGAAACTCAAAGGAATTGACGGGGGCCCGCACAAGCGGTGGAGCATGTGGTTTAATTCGAAGCAACGCGAAGAACCTTACCAGGTCTTGACATCCCTCTGACCGTCCTAGAGATAGGATTTTCCTTCGGGACAGAGGAGACAGGTGGTGCATGGTTGTCGTCAGCTCGTGTCGTGAGATGTTGGGTTAAGTCCCGCAACGAGCGCAACCCCTATTGTTAGTTGCCATCATTAAGTTGGGCACTCTAGCGAGACTGCCGGTAATAAACCGGAGGAAGGTGGGGATGACGTCAAATCATCATGCCCCTTATGACCTGGGCTACACACGTGCTACAATGGTTGGTACAACGAGTCGCAAGCCGGTGACGGCAAGCTAATCTCTTAAAGCCAATCTCAGTTCGGATTGTAGGCTGCAACTCGCCTACATGAAGTCGGAATCGCTAGTAATCGCGGATCAGCACGCCGCGGTGAATACGTTCCCGGGCCTTGTACACACCGCCCGTCACACCACGAGAGTTTGTAACACCCGAAGTCGGTGAGGTAACCTTTTAGGAGCCAGCCGCCTAAGGTGGGATAGATGATTGGGGTGAAGTCGTAACAAGGTAGCCGTATCGGAAGGTGCGGCTGGATCACCTCCTTTCTAAGGATAAGGAAGTACGTTTGGAAGTCTTATTTAGTTTTGAGAGGTCTTAAAAAAGTAAAGAGAACGTTAAGAAATCTGTATGAAAATAGGAAAGAGACGCAGTGTCAAAAGACACAAGGAAGTTTATCATTTTCACTAAGATTTTAGTTCGAATACAATTTAGATCCATAATATAGTATGAGTAACAAGATAAGAAACGTTAACATATTAACTGTGGGGCCTTAGCTCAGCTGGGAGAGCGCCTGCTTTGCACGCAGGAGGTCAGCGGTTCGATCCCGCTAGGCTCCATAGACAAGGAAGTCTCTAAAATACGTGAAGTCCATTGAAAATTGAATATCTATATCAAATTCCACGATCATGAAA
>NZ_CP132230.1:1590000-1852500 GCF_030732225.1 Streptococcus iniae
TGCAAAAAAACTTCTGAGAGATAAAACATAGATGAATCTGATACTTTTACTCGGAAAAACTTATTTACATTACCTACTATAACAGTAATAATGACATCTGTCAATGAAAAGTCTTAATTTATTCCTAAAATTTCTTTCATTTCTTCCACACTCATGCTTGCACGACTTTCATTACCATCAAGAACAGTGGTTACAAGGTTTCGCTTGTTTTCTTGGAGTTCTAGGATTTTTTCTTCTATCGTCCCTCTTGTAATGAGACGGTAGACTTCAACATTATCTTTTTGACCAATTCGGTGGGCACGGCTAATGGCTTGCATTTCAACAGCAGGATTCCACCATAAATCAATAAGCACAACGGTATCAGCACCGGTTAAATTGAGTCCAACGCCACCAGCCTTTAAAGAAATAAGAAAGGCATCTTTTGATCCCGTGTTAAAGGCACGTGTCATTTCTTGCCGTTCATCAGCTGGCGTTGACCCTGTAATTTTGTAGCTGCTTAAACCAAGTTTTAACATCTCTTTCTCAGCAATATCAAGCATTCCTCTGAATTGAGAAAATATCAAAGCCCTGTGACCATTTTCTTTGATTTGAACAAGTAAGGTTTGTAAACTGTCTAATTTTCCACTATCCCCTTTGTAGTCCATAAATAATGCTGGCGTATCACAAATTTGCCGCAAACGTGTAATGCCTGATAAAATTTCGATTTTTTGTCGATTGATTTGCGCATCCGATGAAAAACGTATCCGCTCTTGCATCTGACGTAATTGTGCTAAATAAATTGCTTTTTGACTTTCAGACATTTCATTAGAATAGGTCATTTCAATCAAATCAGGCAATTCAGGAAGAACTTCTTCTTTTTTTCGACGTAAAACAAAGGGCTTGATATAGCGGGCAACCTCTTTGGCTTCCATTTTCATAAAATCTTTTTTGGCAGGTAATAAACCTGGTAAGACAATTTGGAAAATGGACCAAATTTCAAGCAATTTATTCTCAATTGGTGTTCCAGATAAGGCAAAGCAATTTTTTGCGCTAAATGCTCGTAAATTCTGAGCAATCTTGGTCTGAGCATTTTTAATCACTTGAGCTTCATCAAGAATCAAGTAGTCATAATGATGTTCTTGATAGGACTCAAAATCTTGTCTAAAAGAGGCATAACTGCTAATCGTTACTTGATGGCCTTGACTAATCAATTGATCTCTAACTGTTTTTAAGCCGTAAGAAACAACGACATCAAGGCTTGGGGCAAATTTTTCAAACTCATCCGCCCAATTGTAGAGCAAACTTGACGGGCATAAGATTAAAATTTTAGAGTCTTTTGTTAATTTACTGCTTAAAAATGCTATGGTTTGAAGGGTTTTCCCCAAACCCATATCGTCAGCTAAAACTCCTCCAAATCCATATTTATCCAATGATGATAACCATTTTATGCCATAGTACTGATAATCTCTAATGTTGGCAGCTATGTCAAGTTGTGGTAAGTCATAATTTTCTGGATGATTAAGGTTATCAACAAGCGCCTGTAGTTCTTCTGAAAAATGCACATTAGACATTTCTGAAAACAGTTGAGACATCTGCATAGCAGCAATCCCATCAAGTTGTAAATGACCATTGTGTAATTGTTTAGCCCTTAATTCCTGTAATGACTTACTGATTCGCAAGGTTTCATCATCAAAAACAACCAATTGGCCTTTTTTACTTACAAAATAAGGATTGTTGGCAAAAAGAGCATCTAAAGCATCATCAATATCATTTTCAAAGACTTCTGAAAAATCAAATGAAATATCTAGTAAACTCCCTTTTTGGCTAATCTTAATTTGAGGAGCTTCAGAATAACGCATTTGCAGCAATTGTTCAGACAGATGAACAGACCCTATCTTTTCAAAATAAGGAATAGCTTTTGTAAAAAAATAATAAAGTTCATCTGAGTAATTAAGCTCTTTATAACTGTTAAAAACACCCTTAAAGCCATAATAAGCTAAAGCACGGTATATTTTCTCTTCTTTTTTGTAATGACTTGCAAAAGGCAAATGATCCAAACTTTGTTTGTCTTTAACGACAGTATCTCCATAATTAAAAACAAGTTGTGCCACGAGTTGTTTGTGATCTTTGATATCAAAATAAAAATCAGCCTCAAAATCTCGGATGGCAAAACTTTTAGGGGCACTAACCTTACCAACCTCACGAAAATCCAGCAAACTTGCTGCTAATTTTGCTTGATCATCTAAATCAAAATGAATGTGTTTAGCTAAATCAGATTCAATTGGAAGATTTCGAATAGCCCCTACAATTTTTCGCTGTTTCAAATTCAAATGGTAAAAAGTATCTTGAAACAAAAGGTATTCATTATCAAATAAAAATTGCACATTTTTTTCAGTGATAACAAGTTCAATGAATTTACGATGAACGTGAACATCAAAAGAGAATAGTCCGGATTCCTCTGCTAAAGGTTTTACAAAAAGATGATGGTATTGTTGATTAACACCTTCAAAGGTGAAATCATAGAGATCTGATAAAAGGTAAACCCCTTCTTCAAAAAAGCCTCCGGGTAAGTATAAATGTCTGGCATGATTTGGAAAAATAAAACTCTGATCTATCTTTTCACCATCTGGTGAAATGCGCCATAAAAATTGGATTAAATCTTGACTGGCTTGGTCAAACCTTAGAAGAGATAGAACTTCATAATAATTTTTTCCAATTTGGTAATAACCTTCTTTTTTAACTTGATTTAAAAACCCCTTTATATCCCGAATGATATAAGACCGGTCATCTGGCAAGCGATTGATTTTCAAACTCCACCAATAATCTCCAGAATAAGGACTTTTAGAGCCACTTGCTGAAATCCTGTATGAAACAGTATCATCTTCATTCATTTTTAAACCATCCAAAAAAAGGCTTCCAAATGAGGTCATTTTTTCTGTTTCTGCCTTGTTCTCTGTTTGGCTGGCTAATTGTTGAGAAATAACTTTTCCTTCGTTGTTATTCTTTAAAAAATACTCCAAAGCGGCAATATGTTGACAGTATTTTTTACGGCCATAAAATTCACATTGACAAGAAATCGCACTATCGTCAATCCCATAAGAAAGTTTATGACCATCTACTTCAGCCTCAATGAGACCATCTTTTTCAGCTTCAATTACTACTAGACCTTGATTGTAAAGGTCTATTCCTTGATTTCTAACCCAACCTGGAATTAATCTCGCCATATTTCCCCCACCTTTTTGCTTATCTCTTAATTATAACAAAATTCAAATGAGAATACTCCTAAAAATCTAATGTCAAAACTAATTTTTTACTTAACACAAAAAAAGCATGAAAAGCACTTTAGCTTTCCACACTCCCTTAATGCTATTTCTGCACAGATTATTTCCGTTTGCGCGCAATAAGATGTATTGGTGTTCCTTCAAAGGTGAAGGCTGCTCTAATTTGGTTTTCTAAGAAACGTAAGTAAGAAAAATGCATTAATTCTTCTTCATTAACGAAGACAACAAAAGTTGGCGGTTTTACAGAAACTTGCGTTGCATAGAAAATTTTAAGACGCTTGCCTTTATCTGTCGGTGTTGGATTAATAGCAATGGCATCCATGATAACATCATTAAGGACAGCAGATGGAATGCGTCTGTTTTGACTATCACTAATGCGTTTAATCATCTCAGGAAGCTTGTTCAAGCGTTGCTTGGTTACAGCTGATACAAAGATAATTGGAGCATATGCTAAGAACTGGAATTGATCACGGATATCTGCTTCCCAATTTGAAACAGTATGATTATCTTTTTCAAGAGTATCCCATTTATTAACGACAATAATCATCCCCTTACCAGCTTCATGCGCAAAGCCAGCAATACGCTTATCGTATTCTCGAATCCCCTCTTCAGCGTTGATAACAAGTAAAACAACATCTGAGCGATCAATGGCACGCATGGCACGCATAACAGAATATTTCTCAGTATTTTCATAGACTTTCCCTGATTTACGCATACCTGCTGTATCAATCATGGTGTATTCTTGCCCATCAGCATCTGTAAAATTAGTATCAATGGCATCACGAGTTGTACCAGCAACTGGACTGGCAATAACGCGGTCTTCACCTAAAATAGCATTGATTAAACTAGATTTTCCAACATTAGGTCGTCCAATCAAACTAAATCGAATAATATCATCATTTTCTTCTGCTACTTCAACAGGTAAGTTTTCAACAATAGCATCCAAAACATCCCCTGTACCAATACCATGAACAGATGATACCGGGAAAGGCTCACCCAAACCAAGTGAGTAAAAATCATAAATGTCATTACGCATCTCTGGGTTGTCGACTTTATTAACGGCTAGAATGACCGGCTTATTGGTACGGTATAAAATCCTTGAAACATACTCATCAGCATCTGTAATCCCTTCTTTACCAGAAACAACAAATACAATAACATCTGCTTCTTCCATTGCGATTTGTGCTTGGTGCTTAATTTGCTCCATAAATGGGGCATCAACATCATCAATACCACCAGTATCAATCAATGAAAATTTACGATTGAGCCATTCTCCAGTTGTATAAATACGGTCACGGGTTACCCCTTCGACATCTTCAACAATGGAAATACGCTCCCCTGCAATTCGGTTAAATAGTGTGGACTTGCCAACATTAGGACGTCCAACAATGGCAACTGTAGGTAAAACCATGATTCTCCTTTTACTTATCTTATCTCTTGATAACTTGCTTTATCTTTAAATTAACGGCGATTTGCGCCTTCTAAATGAAATTCACGCGCTAGATAACGCACACGTTCCATAACACGTTTGGCTTGCCAAGTTTCATCAGAACCTTTAATGTTTGCCCATTTTCTCTCTAAATCATCAAAACTATAGTTAGAGGTGAAGAAAGTCGGCAATTCTTCAAGCATGCGATATTGCAAAATAACTTGCAAAACTTCATCACGAACCCATGATGTTGCTTGTTCTGCACCAATATCATCTAAAATTAAGACAGGAACAGTTTTAACAGCATCAATTTCTTCTTTAACTGAACCAGATGAAATGGCATTTTTAACATCAATTGTGAAACTTGGGAAATGTAATAGTGTTGTCGACACTCCCTTTTTCTCAGATAACTCTCTTGCCATAGCAGCCATGAGGTATGATTTCCCAATTCCCATATCCCCGTATAAATAGAGGCCTTTTTGTTCTAGTGACGGATAAGCTTCAACAAAATCAATGATTTCTGATAGCACAGCCATACGGCTTTGATTGGTAATGTCAAAGTCTGACATTTTGATATGACGGTATGATTTAGGAAGATTGACCAAATTAATCCGATCTGAAATTTCTGCCTTTTTCTTGGCCTCGATTAACTCCCGTGTTTCACGGTAAGACACATCAGCATACCCTTCATTCATCACTAAAATCGGAGCATAGCCCTTAGCAATATAAGATGGATCTGAATTGTTATACTTCTGACGCTCTAACAAAAACTGATTGAACTTCGATAAACTCAAATTAATGGTCTCTTGAGACAAATCATGTGATTGAATAAAGGCAGCAATCTCAGAATCTGAAAGGATTGTTTGAATCAAAGCTTCAGAATTCACATGCCTTTGCTGGTTCAGTTTAGATATGGTTTCACCAATTTTTTCCATCTATTCACCACCTTTTTTAAGTTTATTTAAGCGTTCCAAAGCTTCTTTTTTGAAATGGTCCATTCTAGCTTGGTCCTCAGCACTAGTTTCTTCCTGATAATTAGGATTACTCCACGTTGGGACATTTGAAGCTTTACTTTTAGCTTTGGTTGTCTTTGATTCCTGACGATCAGCAAAAGCACGCATTTTCAAAATAGCATCTTCAGCATAGTTAACCCCTTGATAAGCAAAATCATTTGCAATTTTTGTAATATAAGTCTTTTGCAAATTTGCCGTGTTGGTCTTACTAAAAGTATACATGACCATCACATTAATGACTTCATCAAGAAAATCCATCTGAGCCAGACGAGTTAAAATATCTCTTTCATCTTTTGTGACCCTTGCACGTCTTGCTTGTTTTATTTTTTCTAAAAATTGCAGAGCTGTCGAGCTTTTAGCTTCCTTAATGAGGGCTTGTTCTGGTGCAGTAAATTCTGACTGAGCTGCGCTAGTAGAATCAGCTTGCTTCTTTAACAAAATACGTTTCGGAGCAATTTTACCATTAATAGCCGTTTCCTTTGCAAGACGATAAGTATCAAACCATGTCATGTCAAACTGTTCTGACAAACTATAAAGAGAAATCACATCTTCTTGCTCATTTTGAAATTGTAAACCATCACGGTTCATCAAATTTCGGAAACTGTCCAAATCAAATTGAACCCCTTGCTTTTTCCCTTGACTGACCTGGCTTGGTTGTTTATCTATAACCGTACCATAGACATCTGAGAAACGTTTTGAAATATTTCTTGCTTCTTTAGGAATGCTGACAAGCAATTGAGAAATTGCAAGATCACCAATTTTTTGCTCTAAAAGGCGATAATAGACGGGATTAGCCAAAAACACATCATTGTCAAGGGTTGGTTGCAACTTAATCAAATAAAAATCTGGCAATTGGTAAAAAACCAGCAATTCCATCGCAGTCAATTGAACCAAAGCCTCTTCAAGTCTAGGCATCCCAATCTGCAAGTGATTTAAAATCTCACTAAATTTATGGCCTCTTCTGCCATCATCAAAAAAACTAGTCAAATATTGATAAACCGACACAGCATCACTTCCGATGATTGGAAGATAGAGTTGAATTAAATTATTGGAATTGCAGATGATTTTATTATGCTGAACATAATAAAACTCATTAATGGGTTTCATCATTCACACTACTCTTCTTTTTTGCTCTAACGCGTGTTGTGATTTGTTGGAGTAATTCCTCAATCTCATCAACATCTTTAAAACTCTTATAGACACTTGCAAAGCGAACATACGTGATTTCATCAAGCTCAGCTAGACCTTCCATAACGAGATTTCCAATTGCAGTGCTAGGTACTTCATTTTCATAATCCGCCCTGACCTTTTGTTCAATGCGCGAAATAAGCGTTTCAATATCAGTACTTGACACAGGTCTTTTTTGTGCACTTTGAACAACACCATTAAGAATTTTATCTCTTGAAAATTGTTCACGCGTACCATCTTTTTTGATAACTAATAATGGGAGTTCTTCTAAGCGTTCAAAGGTTGTAAAACGTGTATGACACTCTTCACATTCTCGTCGACGTCTGATAGTATTTCCATCTTCTGCCTGTCGACTATCAACAACACTTGATTTATTATTATTACATTTCGGACAACGCACGCAAACACCCCAATTCTATCAAAATAATCTAGTACTCTATTTTATCATATTATCAGCTATAACAAAAGGATATTCCTTTTAGATTCCTTATTATATTTTTGTAACGAAAAAACCCAGTCAATTGGAATTGACCAGGTTACACTTTTTATTCATCAAGTGGCAAATGCAAAATAAATATGGACCCTTGATTTAGAACACTCTTAACCTCCATGGAAAGGTGATAGCCCTCCACAATTTGTTCTAAAATTGAAAGGCCAATCCCCAAACCAGCTTGTGTGCTGGTTCGATTGCGAGATTTATCCGAGCGGTAAAACCGTTCAAAAATATGTTTAATATCCTCTTCAGAAATCCCTTCACCTCTATCACGAACAGTAACTAATGCTTCGTCCTCTTCGATTTTTAAGCCAATACTGATACGTTTTTCTGAACGCGAGTATTTAATAGCATTATCAATCAAAATAAGCAAAGCTTGCTCAAAATGATTTTTGTAAATTTTTACAGCTGTCTTAGTCTCTCGAGGTTCCCATTCAAAAACAAAGTCTTCTCTGAGAACCTTGAAGTTCCCAATGACGGTTTCTATTGAACTTTCAACAGTTGTTATGTCATTTTCATGCCCCTCAAAACTCCCTTGAACCCTAATCATATCTAGCATATCATTAATCATAATGGCCATACGATCAGCTTCATGAGCTGTAGCATTCAGACTTTCTTCTAAAATCTCACTATCATTTTTTCCCCCGCGTTGTAAAAGTCCAATATGACCTTTAATGATAGCAACAGGTGTTCTTAACTCATGACTAACATCACTAATAAAGCGAGATTGAAGGGTTGTGTATTTCTCAACCTTATCCAGCATCGTATCAAAGATAACTGACAGCTCCTCAATTTCATCACCGGACTTGATATGTGAACGCAAGGTTAGGTTGTTAGGATTCTCTGAAATATCACTCATAATCCCATGCAAATTATGTAATGGTTCTAAGAAACGTTTCGTTGATAATAAAATAATCACATAAGCTAAGCATGAACCAAAAAGTTCAACAAAGAGTAACCAAAAAAGAAGCCTTGCACGAATCATAAAATAATCTTCTAAATCCTGATAAATCTGTACGTAGCCAATTAATTTACCTGAGTTTTTAGAATACACTTTTTTAATAATTGAAAAACCTCGGTATTCCCCTTCAATACGGTCATCAAAAACCTCATCAATCGGACCTTTTAGTTTATACCTAACCTCTTCTTCATCAGTGGTAAAAATCATGTTCTTATGCAGATTATAGATGTAAACCTCTTGTTCAGCATCTAAAATATTCGTAATATCACGTTTACTCCTGATAATTTGACCATCACCATGCTCGTCAACTTTTAAATTTTCTTTATCGTTGATATAAAGAACTTCTGCTAAATTGTCAAACGAAAAATTAGAGTTCACCTCTGACAGACGAACCCTAACCATATTTAAAGTTTGATAGACTGATTGTTTTTCTTTCTTCAACAAAAAATAATTAGTTGAATAGTAAGCAATCAGAGTAAACGCAGAAAAAATGCAGAAGAAGAGTACAAAGAAGAGACTTGATAGTCGCTTGGGCAATGATCTTTTATACTTTTTTTGTCTTTTACATTTTATTTGCATCATTATTTCTCACGAATAACATATCCCATTCCACGAACAGTTTGAATATAGGACTCACGTCCTTGCATATCGATTTTTCCACGTAGGTAACGAATATACACGTCAACAACGTTTGTTTCAACAGCTTCATCGTATTTCCAAACATTTGACAGCAACTCTTCACGCGTCATGACACGATTCATATTGCTCATTAAAATGTTTAACAAATCATATTCGCGTTTTGTCAATGAAATTTCTTCATCTCCACGGTTTACAGAACGGTTTTGTGGATTTAAGACTAAATCACGGTAAATACCTTGATTAGGAGATTTTTTCTCAGTTTCAATATCTTGACGACGGAAAATTGCACGAATACGTGCCAATAATTCTTCAATAGCAAATGGCTTAACAATATAATCATCTGCACCACGATCCAAACCAGCAACCACGTCCATGATAGAATCGCGTGCTGTCATCATCATAATGTAGGTTGTTTTTTCAGTTTGAAGACGACGGGTCACTTCAAAACCATCCATTTCAGGTAACATCAAATCAAGCAAGATTAAATCAAAATCTTTTTCAAGCGCTGTGTCAAGTCCTTCACGACCATTCACTTCTACAGTTACTTCGTAACCTTCGTGTTGCAATTCTAATGAAACAAACCTTGCAAGATTTTTTTCATCTTCAACAATTAGAATTTTTTTTGTCATATTCTATTACCCTTTTCCTTTTTTAAGAAGTTTTAAAAACTTCATAATAGTTATTGTATTTAGCCGCTACTCGACTAATTATTATCTCTCAGTCAAATCATATTTTTTATTCATCTCCATTTACCTTTATCAGTAGGGAGTTTTTTACTGAACAGATACTGTATAGAGTATACCAAAGTCATGTGCAGAATTCAACAAAAAAATTACAATTTTCTTAAAGATTCAGTTTTATTCATCAAATAAGCCTTGAAGGGCTGAAAATGGACTGGCTTCTTCCTTTTTATCTGCTTTCATTGCCTGATACTGTTCTTCCGTCATAACCGCCCAATCATTACCTGTAGGAAGAGAATCTGACATTTTTTCGTCATCTGTCAATACCTGTAATGGAATTGACAGAAGGATATTATCAATCGCACTTTCCTCGAGATCTATTGCATCACCTGTCAAAATAAGGAGAAGATTATCATCAACCAATTCTTTTTTTTCTGAAACAGATCCTTCTTCAATAAATATTTCTTGCACAAATTGACTTTCTTCAAGATCCACTGCTTTCATAGAACGGCTTGAGGGAAGCGTTAGGGTGTATGTTAAGTGATAGTCAAGAAGAAACAGCCCAGAATCATATGAGGCCGTTCCAACAGCTTTGACATGTTTAATGTCAATAATTTCGCTATTACGTGCCAATAATGTTTCTTTAATGTCTAAATCTTGGTCAAAATGAAGAACTTCTTTTCTTTTCTTGAGTTCTGAAACGAGTATCATATTTTCTCCTAATAAATCTCTAATTTATTTTTACTATTATTTTTAGATTTTGTCAACTATAATCAACAACTATTCTCTACCTTTATCTTAAACCCTAATAAAATAAAGGGTTATCGAGATTTTTTAAAAAATGATAATGTTTTGTCAATAGAAAAAGTCACTTATCATCATTAAAAAGTAGCACTCTTTACATCATTCGTAATCTTTCAATTCGCTCTGCAATCGGTGGATGTGTTGAAAATAAAGCAGAAATATCAGCTTTCTTCCGAGGTTCATTAATGTATAGAGCTGCACTAGCATCATCAACTGCTTGCTCCATTGGTTTGGAGTTTTCTAATTTTTCTAAAGCACGAATCATCCCTTCTGGATTTCGTGTTAAAGCAACCGAACTGGCATCTGCTAAAAATTCACGTTGGCGAGATATCGCTAATTGAACCAAAGACGCAACCAAGGGAGCTAAGATAATAGATAGAAGGGATAAAACTAGAAAAATAATCTCTAAGCCACCACTATCGCGATTGTTATCACTTCGGCGTCTTCCCCCACCATACCACATCATGCGACCACCAATACTTGAAATCATTGTTATTGCACTAGCTAAAGCAACTGCTATTGTTGACAGTCTAATGTCATAATTTCTAATGTGACTGACTTCGTGACCAATAACACCCTCTAATTCTTCTCTATTCATCAGATTTAACAAGCCAGTCGTTGCTGCAACAGCAGCCTTTTCTGGACTTGATCCTGTAGCAAATGCATTGAGTGATGAATCTTCAATAATATAGACTTTTGGCATCGGGATTTGGGCAACCATAGCCATATCTTCAACAATATGAAAATATTCTGGAGCATCATCAACACTAATTTCTCTGGCATTGTTCATTCTCATTACAACTTGAGTTGACTGAAAAATCATACTAAACGCATAGATGGCACCAATAATCAATGCCATAGCAATGCCTAATTGATAGCTATTAACCAACAAATAGCCTGATGCAGCTCCAATAACAGCTAATAAGACAAAAAAAGCAATTAGTAAAACAAGTGTTCTGCGCTTGTTTCGTGCAATTTGTTCAAAAAGCATTGGGCCTCCATTCTAGGTTAAATACAGATAGAATTATCTTAAAAATTAAATTCCACTTTAGGAACTGCTTTTTCTTCCTCAGGTGTTTGTAAAAATTCACTAGCCTTAAAACCAAATAGTTTACCAACAATATTACCTGGGAACATTTCCAATTTAGCATTATAATTAGCAGTTGTGGTATTGAATAGTTGGCGAGAATACGAAATTTTATTTTCAGTATTCGTCAATTCATCTTGCAATTTCAAGAAATTTTGATTGGCTTTTAATTCCGGATAATTTTCAGCGACAGCAATAATACTAGCCACTTGCTTGCTTAATTCATTTGACGCTTCCATTGTTGCTGCCGGTGTTGTTGCACGAGCAACTTGTGAGCGTAATTCTGCAATCTTCTCAAATGTTTTTTCTTCGTAACTGGCATAACCTTTTACCGTTTCAATCAGGTTAGGAATAAGGTCATTACGACGTTTTAGTTGCACATCAATTTGACTCCAAGCTTCCTTGGTATGCATACGGCTTTTGACAAAACCATTATAAGTTGCAATCAACCAGACTACTACAAGTCCAATAACAATAAGTAAAATTAAAAATGTTGGCATATGATTTCTCCTTTATTTCTTATGCCTTCATTATAACAAGTTTTAGTGCAATTAGAAAGTTCAAACACCTTTACAGAGGATTTGCCGTTTTGTTCTCACTACAATTATGATAAAATAGATAAAAATCAAAGATTGAGGAATGCAATGACACCCCAAGAATTTTATCACACTTTAGAAGAAGCTGGTTTCCCGTTATCTCCTAAGCAAAAAGAACAATTTAAGACTTATTTTCATTTTTTAGTGGAATGGAACGAGAAAGTCAACCTAACAGCAATCACCGAAGAAAATGATGTTTACCTCAAACATTTTTATGACTCTATTGCGCCCATTTTACAAGGTTATATCCCAAATGATAAGGTCAAACTGCTTGATATTGGTGCTGGTGCTGGTTTTCCTAGCATTCCAATGAAAATTATTTTCCCAGAACTCAATATCACCATCATTGATTCCTTAAATAAACGCATTCACTTCTTAAATCAGTTAGCCCAAAAGCTAGAGCTAACAGATGTTCATTTCTATCATGGCAGAGCTGAAGATTTTGGTCAGGATAAAACTTTTCGTTCACAATTTGACTTTGTTACTGCCAGAGCTGTCGCCCGGATGCAAGTTTTATCTGAACTTACTATTCCTTTCTTAAGAATTGGCGGCAAACTACTTGCTCTTAAAGCACAAGCTGTAGATCAAGAATTAACAGATGCCAAAAAGGCATTAGCTATCCTTTTCTCACAGGTCATTGAAAATCAACACTATTGTCTTCCAAATGGTGATTCTCGCTATATCACCATTGTTGAAAAGAAAAAAGAAACCCCTAATAAATACCCGCGCAAAGCTGGTTTACCAAATAAAAAACCCTTATCATAAATCCCTAAAAAGCCCCACTTGTTTGGCTTTTTTAGTTTTTTTTTGATAGTATATAATGGAATATGAGATTAGATTGGATGGGAATTTCCTTATGAGAACTTGGTCAGTAACGCAACGACTGACACTCAGCTTTGCACTTGTCATTTTTATTGGTAGTATTTTACTCTCACTACCCTTTTCACAGTATCCAAATGGTCCTGACTCCACTTTCCTTGATCACCTTTTTAACGTGGTTTCAATGGTTTGTGTGACTGGATTGTCTGTTCTTCCTATTTCTGAAGCCTATAACGGCTTTGGTCAAAGCATCTCCATTATCTTGATGCAAATCGGTGGACTGGGCTTAATCACTTTAATTGCAATCAGCACCTTTGCTCTAAAACGAAAAATGGATTTTGCTGGTCATACCCTATTACAGTCCGCTTTAAATAAAGAAGATAGCAAGGGCTTAAAAGATTATCTTTTTTTCGCTTATAAAGTGACCTTTTGTATTGAATTTATTGGCTTTGTACTCATTGCCACTGATTTTGTCCCTCGTTTCGGATGGAAAAATGGTCTATTTAATAGTTTATTTCTAACCGTTTCAGGATTTTGTAATGCTGGTTTTGATAATTTCGGCTCATCAAGTCTCAAGGACTTTGTTCTTAATCCAACCATCAATTTTGTTATTATTGCCCTAATCATTTCTGGTGGTATTGGTTTTGCTGTCTGGAGCGATATTGCTGATAATGTCAAACGTGTTGCTATTGAAAAACCTCGTTGGCATGGCAACTTTTACCGTAAACTTTCCAATCAGACCAAACTGGTTTTACAAACAACAGCCGTTATTTTAGTAATTGGGACCTTAATTTCTTGGTTTTTAGAAAAAGATAATCCTAAAACGATTGCCAACTATTCTCTTTTCCAGCAACTGATGGTTAGTTTTTTCCAAACCGTTACCATGCGTACTGCTGGATTTGCCACAATTTCTTACAATGATTCGCTAGCGCCAACAAACCTCTTGTATATGATTCAAATGATTATTGGAGGAGCGCCTGGTGGTACCGCAGGTGGTGTGAAAGTAACAACGGTTGCTATTCTCTTTTTACTCTTTAAATCCGAATTATCTGGTCAAACGGAAGTTACCTTCAGAAATCGTATTATTGCAAGTAAAACCATCAAACAAACCATGACTGTTCTGATTTTCTTCTTTTCTATTTTGATTTCAGGTTACATTTTATTATTAAGTTTTGAACCTCATTTAGATCCTGTTGCACTACTCTTTGAAGCTATTTCAGCTATTGACACAGTAGGTGTTAGCATGGATATTACCCCACAATTATCAACTGCTGGACGTATTGTTATCATGTTTCTGATGTTTATTGGACGAGTTGGTCCAATTACTGTTTTAATCAGTCTCATCCAACGTAAAGAAAAAACAGTCCACTATGCAACAACAAATATTTTAGTAGGTTAAGGAGTATACATGTTAAAACGTAAAACAATTGGAGTCCTTGGATTAGGAATTTTTGGTCGAACAGTGGCTCGCCAATTAAGTCAGTTTGATCAAGATGTTATTGCCATTGACACCAGAGAAAGCCATGTTAATGAAGTTGCAGACTTGGTAACGAAGGCTGCTGTTGGTGATATGACCGATCGTGATTTCTTGTTAGCTGTGGGTATCGAACAATGCGATACCGTTGTTATTGCAACAGGTAACAATTTAGAAGCTTCCGTTCTTGCCATCATGCATTGTAAGAAATTAGGTGTCCCAGCTATTGTAGCCAAGGCTAAAAATAAAATTCATGAAGAAGTATTATATGGTATTGGAGCAACCAACGTGATCACACCCGAGCGAGATTCTGGAAAACGAGTTGCTTCAAATATCCTTAAACACCACATTGAAAGTATCATCTATCTAGAACACGGCATTTCAATGATCAACTTTAAAATCCCAACCACTTGGATCGGGAAAACCTTGTCTGAATTAGATGTGCGTCAAAAATACGAGTTAAACGTTATTGGAACACGTCCAGAAAAAGAATCAACATTAGTACCAAATGTTAATCCTTTTGAACCCCTAAAAAGCGAAACAATTATTGTTGCCATTTGCAATAACCACACCTTTGAAAAATTTGATTACTTAGGTTATCTTAAATAAAAAATGAGGCTGGGCAAAAAGTCGAAATCTCATTGTTTTTTTCAAATTTCCGAAATAAGAAACCGCATGAAATCAACGTTTGTAAACGAAAGATTTCATGCGGTTTTGTTTATATTAGGCTTTTTGCCCAGCCCCGTTTTTTTTTTTTTTTTTTAAATAGTTACTTCTCAAAACCAGTGAGACAACCTTTATTTTTTCTTCCAAAATGCATTTTCAGCAACAGCCGTTAGGTAGACATCTGTTGATGAGTTCAAAGCAGTCTCACAAGAATCTTGGACAACACCAATGATAAAACCAACCCCAACCACTTGCATGGCTAAATCATTTGGAATACCAAATAAACTACAAGCCACAGGAATTAAAAGTAATGACCCGCCAGCAACACCAGATGCCCCACAGGCAGAAAGTGAAGCAATAATAGAAAGTAAAATGGTTGATAAAAAACTAACTTTAACATCAAAGGTATTAGCTGCAGCTAATGTTAAAATATTGATAGTAATTGCTGCTCCTGCCATATTAATAGTTGCTCCAAGTGGAATAGATACCGAATAAGTATCTTTATCTAAACCAAGTTTTTCACACAATTGCATATTTACTGGAATATTGGCAGCTGAAGAGCGAGTGAAAAAAGCAGTCATACCAGATTCACGCAAGCAAGTAAGAACTAACGGATATGGGTTTTTATGCATAACAAGAAGTCCTATAAGAGGATTGACAACAAGCGCAACAGTTAGCATACTTGTCACTAATACTAAGATTAAAATAGCATAATCTGACAACACACCCAATCCATTCTCTGCAATAGTTGCAAAGACAAGTCCCATAATACCAAATGGAGCACAATTGATTACCCAAACCACAGCCTGCGAAGTGGCATCTGATGCCGCTTTGATAACTTTTTTGATTTCAGGTGAAGAGGCTTGAAGGGCTAAGCCAAAAACCATAGCCCAAAATAAAATTCCCAAATAATTGGCATTCACCAGGGCGTTAATTGGATTATCAACCAAATTTAACAATAAATTTTGGAAAATTTCTGACAAGCCTCCTGGAGGTGCGATCCCGTCACCACCTGTATCTTGTAACTTGAGCGTCAAAGGTTTAACATAACTTGCTAAAACTGCTACTAAAGCAGCCGAAAAAGTTCCCATGAGATAGAGCACCAAAATTAATTTCATATTGGTTTCACGGCCCTTTTTATGATGGGAAATAGCTTGCACAACCAAGGTTAAAACAAGTAAAGGGGCAATAGCTTTTAATGCACCAACAAAGAGCTTTCCTAAAAGACTAATTGCTTTTAGTTGTGGGAAAAATAGAGCCAATAATATACCTGTAATAATACCAATGATAATCCTCTTAATCAGGCTCATCTTTTTCCAACTTAATATGACATTTTTCATAGTAACTTCCTTTTTTAAAATAGTTTATCTATTTAGCATAATATATTTTAAATTTTCCGTCAAACGCTTTGGTAATCGTTTTCTCTTTTTTTAGCATGTTGACCTCCTTTAAAAACTTAGATATAATAGCAGAAGTCTTGAATTGACTAGGGATTTAGATTGAATTATCTAAAAATTAAATTTTTAAAAAAGGGAATATTTTTTTATTTATGAAAGAAAAAAACAGATATATCGTCATTGGCTTTATGCTTTTTGCACTTTTTTTTGGTGCCGCAAATCTCATTTATCCTGCATTTTTAGGATTGTACTCTGGAAAAAACCTTCTTTGGTCTATTCTTGGTTTTTGTTTGACAGGTGTTTCACTTCCCCTTCTAGGTGTTATTGCTATTTCAACATCTGGAGCAGAAGATGTTAATGAATTGGCTAGACCTATCTCTAAAGGTTATGCCTTAGCTTATTCAGCTGTACTTTATTTATCAATTGGACCTTTTTTTGCTATCCCAAGAACAGGAGCTACTTCTTATGCTGTAGGAATTGCCCCGATTTTAGGGAACCATTTTGAAATTAAAGCTCTTTATGCCATTTTATTTTTTGGACTTTCTTATTTTCTTGCCATTCGTCCAAGTAAATTAGCTGAAAATATTGGAAAATTTTTAACACCGACCTTACTTTTAGTTATTGGTCTTCTCATTATTGTATCTTATATTCATCCCGCTGGAGACCTTGGTAGTGCATATAATTCAGGAGAAGGTATTAACAACGCTTTTAAAGATTTTCCATTTATGGCTGGTCTGATACAGGGTTATGGAACCATGGATGCCCTTGGTTCACTGGTCTTTTCAATTCTTGTTATAGAAGCCACAAAGCAATTTGGTGCCACTACTAAAAAAGAAATCAACAAGACAACCTTGATTTCTGGACTCATTGCAATTCTCTTACTTGCTTTTGTTTACATCTTTATTGGTCGTATTGGAGCAACGTCGCAAAGCCTCTTTACCTTTTCTAATGGACTATTCACATGGAATAATGATCCTGTTAACGGTGGGCAATTGCTTAGTCACGCTTCTTATTTCTATCTTGGCCGACTTGGCCAAACCTGCTTAGCTATCGTTATCTTTTTAGCTTGCCTCACAACCTCTACTGGTTTAATTACTGCCAGTGCTGACTTTTTCCACAAACTCATACCAAAAGTATCCCATATTATGTGGGCTAGTATGTTTACATTAGTTTCTGCATTTTTCTACTTTGGCGGACTTGATGTTATCATCAAATGGTCAGCACCAGTACTTTTTCTTCTTTACCCTCTAACGATTGCACTTATTGCACTTGTTTTAGGACAAAAATGCTACAACAATCATCACTCCGTTTATAAATCAACTATTATCTTAACTGCCATCCCAGCAGTTTATGATGCTTTATCAACCTTATCAATGATGACCAAATTATTTGTTCTACCACATTTCCTTGACCATTTCTTTAAAGATTTGGTTCCTCTAGGGCAGTTTTCACTAGGCTGGATTAGCTTCGCTATCATGGGATTTCTGATAGGACTCATACGTCTTAAACTAAAAAAATAAGCTAAGTAGCTGCTGATTTTTAAAATTGGTCACAAGAAAAAACTTATGAAACCAATTTCCTAAATAGAATAGAAGATTGGTTTTTTTATGTCATTGAAGTCTTGTGCCCGTCAAAAATATCATGTCATTTTTGACAATAGATTAGACTCTCTTTTACCTTACTTAAGATAAAGAAGAGGCTTGAAACCATTTAATACAGGCTAAGCTTATTTCCAATGCTTAAGCTTTTTGATCATCATAAAACACTGCTGAAGAATGCTAGTTAACTAGCATTCTTCAGCAGTGTTTTTCTACTCTTTCATTTGTGGACTATGGTGTCATTAGCTTATTTTTTATTTGTGACTGAACTTAAGTGTCAACCTATCTCCTAAAAACTGAATGGCAAAGATTAATAGCAGAATTAATAATGTTGCTACCCACGTCACATCGTTATTAAAACGATTATAGCCGTAAGAAATTGCAACGTTTCCTAAACCTCCTGCCCCAATAGCTCCTGCCATTGCTGTTTCCCCAACCAAAGAAATCAAAGTAACTGTAGACACACGAATTAAATCTGGTAAGCCTTCACTCAAGTAAACCTTAACAATATCCATAAAAGTTGCTCCTGAAGCTTGGGCAGCTTCGATGACCCCTTTATCTAATTCTGAGAAAACCACTTGTACTTGACGTGCAAAAAATGGAAACGTCGCAAAGGTCAAAGGGACTAAAGCAGCAGTTGCCCCTAGTGTTGTTCCCATAATCAGGAAGGTAAAACTTGCTAAAATCGCAATTAAAATAACAAAAGGTATCGCGCGGAAAATTGATGTTACTTTATCTAAAACCCAAGATACCTGTTTATTCTCAATGACACCTCCTGGTCCCATTAAAACCAACATCAGTCCTAAAAACAAGCCGATTGCCCCACCAATAATAAAAGGCAAAATAGTCATATAGATAGTATTCCAGATAGCTAATCCCCAACCAGCATCTCCAGACCAACCCAATTCATAAACGTTTGGTAAATATTTTTGTATCACTTCCACTTTCTATTCTCCCTTCTTTAAAATCGCCACATGGACGCCTGCTTGTTCTAAACTCACTTGCGCTGCTTCAACATTATTTGCTTGTCCTTCAAGGACAACAACCATTTCACCGACCGGTGTATCTTCTAAGATTTCAATATTACCATAGAGAATATTTGCAGTTACATCAAATTGACTATAGATATGATTAATCATAGGTTCATCTGTTGAAGCTCCCGCATATTTTAAGAGAGCTAAGACAGCATTTTGGGGGAGATTGATAACAACTTCTTGTTGATTAATTTTTTCCATAGCTTCATCAATTCCGGTAGCTGTGGAAATAAATTCTTGTGTTAAAGCCTCTTTAGGGTTTGTAAAAATACTCAGAACAGACCCTTCCTCAATTAATTGGCCATTTTGCATGACTGCAACACGATTACAAATATCTTTTACAATCTGCATTTCATGGGTTATCATAACAATTGTTAGTCCTAATTTACGATTTAAATCTTGTAATAAAGCTAAAATTTGTTTGGTTGTTTTAGGATCCAGAGCCGATGTTGCTTCATCTGAAATTAAAATTTTCGGGTCATTAGCAAGTGCACGCGCAATAGCAACCCGCTGTTTTTGCCCCCCTGATAATTGCGATGGGTAATTGTCTGCTCGATCAGATAAACCAACTAAATCTAGTAAATCAGCAACTTTTTGAGCAATAGCATCTTTGGATAAGGTTGAATGCCTCAAGGCAAAGGCCACATTTTCACGTGCCGTCTTTTGAGACATCAAATTGAAATGTTGAAAAATCATGCCAATGTCATGTCTTTTATGTCGCAACTCTTTAGCTGACAATTGTGTTCTTCTATCCGCAAAGGTGACATCACCGTCAATAGTAATCTTACCAGCCGTTGGCACTTGTAACAAATTTATAACTCTGACTAAGGTTGACTTTCCTGCACCAGAATAACCAACGATACCATAGATATCTCCTTGATTAATGTGGACAGTCACATCACGCACAGCCTGAATCTCTTTCTTTTTTTGTTGAAAAGTGATATCAATGTGATCTAATTGAATAATGGCTCTACTCATAACTTTTAATTAACTCCTCTATCAAGTGTATATGTGTGCAATAATCATCAATTGACACATTCTCATCGCCTGCATGATCGCGACTATCGTTATTGCCTAAACCAAAGGAAACCATTGGAACTTCTAAAGCCTGAAAAACCGTGTGCATTGGACCTGTCCCTGCTGAGGTTGGTAACAAACTTAATCCCTTATCATAATGCTTTTTTAACACTGCAATCAAATGCTCTATTTCCGATGAAGTAAGGTCACTACGATAGCTCTCTTCTCCCAAGGTGTAAGTGATTTTTAAAGCATTAAAGCCCTGTTGATATAAATACTCTTTAACAGCTTCAAAGACCTCTTTAGGTTTTAAACCTGGAACCAATCTTATTTCCATTTTTGCTGATGCCTTACTGGGAATAATTGTCTTGACACCTTGTCCCAAATACCCTGATTGAAGCCCCTGAATGGTTAGTGACGGTTCAAAATAGTACCTTTTCAAAAAGGATTTCCTGTCTGATTGTAACATAGGCAGCTGTAAGCCGTAAAGCTTTTCTAAGAGCACTTCATTTTCTAAAGCATAGCTTTCAATCAACTCTAACTCCCTTTGATTGGGTTGAACACAGTGATCATATAGGGCTTTTATAGCAATTGAGCCATCTTTTTCTCGAAGGCTACTTAAAGCCTCTATTAAATACCAAGTAGCAGATTCAATAACACCGCCATACTTTGAATGAATATCACTAGTTGCACTATCAACTTCAATGTCAAAGGTGACTATTCCTTTATTGCCCCCAGTTAATTCCAGTTGATTTTTTTCGTTGCGAATCCCTTGTTCCCAAATCAAAAGATCTGCCTTATCTAATTTGTCTTTGTAGCTTTCTAAGTAATGCTCTAAGTCAACAGAAGCAGATTCTTCTGCTCCTTCCATGATAAAAATAATATTAACCGGTAACTCTCCATAAGTAGCCAAATAGTTTTCGACAGCACTTAATCTTGCAATAATATGACCTTTATCATCATCAACACCACGCGCATACATAAAATCGTCTCTAATAGTTAATGAAAAAGGGTCACTAGTCCATAGCTGATCACTGTCTGCTGGAACTGTATCATAATGATTGTAAAAAATAATTGTTTTGGCCGATGCCTTATGACTATTAAAACTAGCAAGTAAAAAGGGAGCCTTGTAAGTCTCATCAAGAATAACTTGCGCACCTGCTGCTTCAAAAATACTTTTTAAATAGGTTGCTGCTTCTTTCAAGCCAATGTCTTGTGCAAAAATAGAAGGTTGTGCAATTAATTCCTGTAATTTTCGAAGATTAGATTGAACAATACTATTATTCCAATAGCTATCCAGCAGCAGTCTATTATTACTTTCTTTGGTCATTTCGCTCTCTCCTTAATGAGAAATGACGTGCTTGATTAACACGTCACCTCTTATTTCACATTACCAAACAGCAATATCAATTCCGTTAGATGTTTTATCAACTACTTTTTTAACATCATCTGTATGATAAACCTTAACTAACTTGTTAATTGCATCTGCTTTATCTGATTTTTTCCAATCTTTCTTACCTGCAATAACATTAATCCATTGGTTTGTATTTTTATCAACAGCTTCTTTGTAAAGTGATGTTTTGTAATCAATTTTTGCTGGAACCGCAAAACTATTATTAACAATTGCAGCATCTGCTGATGTCAGTGAACGTGCTGTTTGACTAGCATCTAATTCTTTAATGTCTAAGTCTTTTTTATTCTCCGTCACGTTAGCAATTGTTGCTAATTTTTCACCTGAAACATTCAATTTAATTAAACCAACTGCTTCAAGTAGGTAAAGGGCTCTACTTTCATTTGTTGCATCGTTTGGAACTGCAATTTGTGCACCTTTAGGAAGATCCTCGACTGTTTTGTATTTTGCCTTACCTTTTTGATCAGTACCAGAGAAGAGATGAATTGGACTGATATAAGTGTCAGCAATTGCAACCAAATTTTCTTTATTTTCTTTATTCCAGTTATTTAGGAAGTTATAATGTTGGAAAGCATTAATATCAACCTCACCATTTGCAACTGCCTTATTAGGTTGAGAGTAGTCTGTGAATTCTTTGTACTTAAGTGTAATATTTTCTTTTTTCAGTAACTCTTCAATTTTATCCCAACGGGCTTGATCAGAATCTGTCTTTGTAATAACCCCTACTGTAAGTGTATTTTTATCATCTTGTTTTCCTGAGCAGGCCACAAGTAAGGTTGACACTGCTACAAGTCCTAATAGGCTAAATAATTTATTGACTTTCATTTGTTTTCCTCTTTTCCTTTAACATGTTATTATTCTATCTCATTTAGGTATAGTTATCAAATTGGAAAAAACTAGGTTTTTATATAGTTTTAAACTATATCTAGTGAGGCAAAAATTTCCTTAGCATGACTAAGGAAATGAATTGTACTTATTTTGCTTCTGGAAGCTTCAAATCATTTGCTTTTGGAACATAATCACCGCCAAGATATTCCTTAGCAATCTTGCTTAATGTCCCATCTTTAGCTAAAACTTTCAGACGTTTGTTAACAAAAGTTTGCAAGTCTTTTTGATCTTGACCAAAGATAAAGTAAATAAATGGTTGCTCTTTTGACTCTAATGGAATGGTTTTAAGGTTATTTAACCCCTGATTTTCAATGATCGCATTTACTGTTGGCGCATCAAAGATTTTAAAGTCTGCTTTGCCTTGACTGAGATTTGAAAGCATTTGGGTAATATTTTCATTGGTAAATTTTAATTCAACAGGGTTATTTGCATTTTGCTTGTTAAAGTCAGCTAATTGTAGTGCTGTTGTCGTTCCTTGAACAACTTGTGTTGAATGCCCTTTAATATCATTATAAGTCTTAATATCACTGTCTTTTGGAACAACTAAAACAGATGGTGTTGACCCTGTTGGGTAGGAATAAAGGTATTTTACAGAACGTTCTTTATTAAAGCTAATGTTATTACCTGCCATCTGAAATTTACTTGAATCTAAGCCCGTAAAAATAGAAGACCATTCTGTTTTCTTGAAGTCAACTTTATAATCCTCAGACCCTTTAAAAACAGCCTTAGCCACTTCTATGTCATACCCACTCAACTGACCTTCTTTTTCAAATGAAAATGGCGCTGTTGTTCCTACTGTTGCAAAATGAACCACTTCTTTATCGGATTTCGTTGTTGATTTATCTGCCCCACAAGCTACTAACAAGCCTACTGTTGCAAAGGCAAGCAAAACTGTGGAATATTTTTTAAGTGTCATCATATGTCTCTCCTTACTTATATTAAAACTATTATAACATCTCATTATTCCTTTGACCAATACTAAACTAATATCACAGTGATAATCAAATAATATCAAAAAAAGACATTCAAAGGCTTGAAATGTCTTCATTTGTTAATGATTAAAAATCAGCAACGTTATGGTATACCTTTTGAACATCATCGTCTGATTCCAAAGCATCAATTAATTTTTCAAAAGTTTCTAAATCATCACCATCTAAAGTTACTTCTGATTGTGGAATCATTTCAAGTTCCGTTACTTGGAACTCAGCAATACCTGAATCACGAAGAGCTTTAATCCCTTTATGCAGATCAGTTGGTGCCGTATAAACTGTAATAGAGCCTTCTTCAGCTTCAACATCATCTACTTCTACATCTGCTTCAAGCAATAATTCAAAAATGGCATCAGCATCATCGCCAGCAAAAACAATAACCCCTTTTTTGTCAAAAAGGTAAGATACAGAACCTGATGCACCCATATTCCCACCATTTTTACCATAAGCAGTACGAACATTGGCTGCTGTACGGTTAACATTTGACGTCAAAGTATCAACAATAATCATTGAGCCATTTGGTCCAAAACCTTCGTAACGTCCTTCAACAAAGGTTTCATCAGTATTTCCCTTAGCTTTGTCAATAGCTTTATCAATAACATGCTTTGGTACTTGAGCTTGTTTCGCACGATCAATAACGAATTTAAGTGATGAATTTGTTTCTGGATCTGGATCACCCTGCTTAGCTGCTACATAAATTTCTACACCAAATTTAGCATAAACCTTTGAAGTTGCACCATCTTTAGCAGTTTTTTTAGCAACAATATTTGCCCATTTACGTCCCATTGGAATCTCCTCTAAATTATCTTTTTATGATTAAGCTCTTAAATTAATAGAGCTAAACTTATCTTTAACTCTATTATTATAGCACTTTGAAAAGCTTTGGTAAAATGGAAATTTAAATTCTTATTTGGCATTTAAACAGCAAATAAATTTTGTGTTGAGCTCTTATTTAAGTAATAACTGAGCAAATAAATTTTGTGTTGAGCTCTTATTTAAGTAATAACTGAGCAATTAAATGGTCAAATTGACGTACATTAATATCACGTTTAAGGTTGATTTTGATGTGTCCTGCGCGTGTCCAAAGTTCAACCTCTGAATTTAAATCAAATGTCCCAGCATTCTCTGTTGACCACATATTAATGGAAGAATAGGGTAATGAATATATTTCACTTTTTTTACCTGTTAAACCCTGAACATCCTTTACAATTAGCCGGCGATCAGTGAAAACTGCAGTATCACGAATTGTTTTATAGGCAGCAATAGCTTTTTCACCATCGACCAAAATCTCCTGAATATCATTTGGAATTGGTGTTTCAGAAATAAACGTCCATTGTAATAACCCTAGATCTGCCATATGAAAACCTCCTTTTATATTTATTAGTTATCATATCATGCACTCTTATTTTTGACAATAACTTGCAATAGCTTGACCAACAAAAGCTGCAGTTCCACGACCTCCCATATGATCAATCCTTGTTTGAAACCTTTTATCCATTGTATACATGATGCCTAGATTTGATAATATATCATTATTACAATTATAGAAATGATCACTAATATAGTTTTGTAAGGTACCAACCTGTTCTTGAACAAGTAGATTTGATGGACTAAGATGTTGAAGAGAACCAAATTTTTTAAATATTTGATTCATATCAATAGTAATCTGCTTCTCATCTAACTGTTCTGCAAGTATCTCATATTCCTTAAAATATGAACCTTCACCCCAACGTTCCTTAGCCTCTTTTTGATAGGCTTCTAATTCTGATTTATCATATGCTTTAAATGTCATTTCACTTTCTCCTTCTTGTAACTTTTTAACGTGTTGAATAAGTTGAGTCAATTGTTTTTGTCGTAATTCTAATAAACAAATGTGATCTTCTAGTGCTTTATAGCGGCTATAACTAGGGTTATCAAGAATTTCCTTAATTGTTTTCAAAGGAAATTCAAGTTCTTTAAAAAGAAGAATCTCTTGTAAGCGACAATAAACATCCTTATCATAATAGCGGTAACCATTTTCTCCAATCAAACTTGGTTTTAACAAGCCAATCTGGTCATAGTAATGTAAAGCTCTGATACTAACACCTGCTATTTGGCTAACCTCTTTAACGGTTTTCATTATATTTCCTCCTTGAGTTAACTTAAGTATAAACTATCACGTAATGTTAGAGTCAAGCCTAAAATAAAAATCCAATTAATTTTAATTGGACTTCTCTTTTTTTATGATAATAGGCATCCTTCCAAAACTTTGTTCCGGGATATCCTGATGACCAAGTTGATAGATACTATCAGCTTTTTGTGTCATCTCATCCCAAGTTTCTGCCCCAATTCTTGTAATTAGAGTTCTACTTTTTTTCAATGTTTTTAAATGCTTTTGTCCCTTTGAGGTAAACCCTAAAATATGAATCCCCTTAGGTAAAGAAGATTCCTTAGCATTAACCAAGATATAAGTTAAAAGACGTCGGACACGGGCTTTTGTACAGCGTTTTGTAGCAACACTGTCAACAAGATCATCAATGCTCTGACTGGATTTTATAGCCCTTTTAATACGACTTGCCAATTCATCATTGACCTGAAAAATACTGGTTAAATCAGAATGGCTCAGAATTTGATATTTTAAGAAAGAAAAATAATGGTTCCATGAAACATTTGGATTGACCTTCAGCAAGTCTGCATTGGGTACTGAATGACTTATAAAATCCCAATCATTCAAGTGCTGTCTAATTGCACTTGCAGAAGCTAACGGATTGTTTTTAGCTTTCGAATGGTATGCAGCCCCTTGACGCTTGATTGGACGTAGTTTTATATTCTTTCCAGCGCTAGCCTTTGCGTAACTTAAACCTAAAATATGATTTGGAGTTTGCCCTGAAAATTCAACTCCTGCAAAGCTTTCCCACATTTTTTGTGTTTTTTGGGGATAACTGAGAGCATCATCAAGCGTAGATAAATAAGCAGTCATCTGCTCCGATTTTTCCTCATAAACCCTAACAATTTTCTGGTAATCAATTAAATCCTCTGTGCCAAAAGTTAATTGCTGAATTCCTAATTGATAAAGAATATCAACAGCTCCTTGGGCAAAATAGTCTGCCGATTGAACTGAAACGAAAAAAGGCAACTCCACAACGATATCTGCACCATTTTTAAGGGCCATCTCTGCTCGAATCCATTTATCGACAAGAGCTGGTTCTCCCCTTTGCATAAAATTTCCCGACATAGCAACAATTTTCAGTCCTTCTGCTGATTCTAGCAAATACTTATGCCCATTATGAAAAGGATTGAACTCGGCTATAATTCCAGTAATAGTCATAGAATCTCCTTAAATTGTAGTGGATAATCTTTTTTTATTGCTAATAAAAGTGAATCAAATTCTTGATTACAAAGTGTAAATGAGATTTTTTCTTGAGATAACTCAGGTAAACTTGGTAAAAACCCTAAAATATAAAGTACTGAATTGGTAAACTCCTCAACACCTCTTTTTGTCCCTAATGCCGTAATCAGTTTACCATCGACGACACAATGCTTATCCATAAACTTATCCTCATTTAGCCAGGAAAAATAAGATAAGAGATTGGTATAGATGCCACCTGTAAAAGTACGGTCTTTTATTAATCCAGCTTTAGCCAGAATCAAGGGTGAGGATGACATTGCAGCAATTACTGTTGTTTCTGAGTTAATTAAAGCTAAATTTTCAATCATAGTTGCATTCAAAACAGTTTCAAAAGGTTTCATTGTACCTGTAAAGAAAAGGGCATCATAATCAGTCCACTTCACCTGACTAAAAGCAAACTCAGGCATCACTTGAAAGCCATCCTCACTGACATAACATTTCTTTTCTTCAGCAATAATATCTACTTGTTGATGATAGTTTAGAGCCAACTGAGCTGTTAGAGGCGTTATTTCATATAACGAAAATTCTGGATAAATAATTAAACCAATTTTCACTAAAAACACTTCTTTCTTTTACTTTTGTGCTACAAAAAACCATCTCCTGCTAGTTTCGGTTACTTCTTTGTCTTCAAAATCTGCAAAAAGTTTAAATGACTTAAAACCTGCCTGTTCTAGCAAAATATCATATGTTAGGACATCGTAAGTTCTTTCTTCATGAATCTCATCATGACGCGTAAATCGACCATCCTCTTCTTGAATAAAGAAGGTTAACTCATGCACAACTGAATGTGGTGCTTCATCTTCAAACGTATCCCAAACCATAGCAAAATCATCTGCATTTTCGTGATAAGAAAAACCTGGAAAAAGATGATCCGTTTGATAAGTAGAATGAACATCAAAAATAAAAACACCACCATCATTTAATACGGAATAAACTTCTTTAAAAACATCACCGACTTCGACTTCATCTTGCATATAGCAAATTGAATCCGAATAACACGTCACAAAATCATATTTTCCTACTTGGGATAAATCTAGCATATTGCCTTGATAAAAATCAATTTTCTTCTTAGCAGACTCAGCCCTCTTTTTAGCAATGTCTAACATGTCTTGACTTAAATCTAATCCAGTCACATCGAAACCAGCTTGTGCAAAACGCACCGACTGAATGCCTGTTCCACAGGCTAATTCCAACAACTGTTTTTTAGTTTTTGTCTTAGGTAAATGACGAAGCGAAAAATCAGTCCACTTGTCATAAAGTGTATCATCCATAACAGCATCATAGACAGATGCAAAAGTTTCATATGGTGTCATTGTTTTTTATCCTTTATTTTGAAAAAACAGCCTATTAGACTGTTTAAAAATGGCATATTGTTAAGCTAAATCAAGATTTAAAGCAACTTCTGGGGCATCATGCCAAAGTTTTTCAAGATTATAATGGTAACGCTCATCTTCAGAGAAAAGATGCACCACCACATCATTTAAATCAAGCAAAATCCAACCAGTCACACTATCACCTTCAACATGACTCGCATCACCGCCTGCTTCTTTAACTTTTTCTCTAATATTTTCAGCAATTGCTTCTAATTGGCGAGTATTGCCTGCTGTTGCAATCACAAAATAGTCTGTTAAACTTGTTAAACCTTCTAAATTAAGTGCAATAATGTCCTCAGCACGTTTTTCATCAGCTGCTTTAACAACAATGTCCAGTAATTCTTCTTTTTTCATAAATAATTTAGTCTTCCTTTAAATAGTGACAAAAAGCATTATATGTCTCAATTGTCTGTGGGTAAATTGGTAATGATTGTGATGCTAAAAATGCAACCGTGTTAGCCGTTGAAAAAGCAACAGCCTTATCTAAACTTTCCTGAGCAATTCGTCTTGCCTTTTCAACAATTGGAAATGTTCTACCAGGCTCGATATAATCTGCGACGTACAAAATTTTGTCTAATTGACTCATCTTTGCAGCCCCAACAGTATGAACTTCAATGGCATGTAAAATTTCTTCATCTTTAAGTTCAAACTCATCAGAAATAATATACCTACCTACCATTCCATGCCAAATGTTATTATTCCAATTCTTCAACTCTTGATTTAACTGATAATGATTAATTACGTTCAAGAAAACAGAGTCTGATAATTCTTTGGCATAGTCATGTAGTAAAGCGGCGAGTCCCGCTTTATCTCTATTGTGATCATAAAGCTCAGCTAATGCAATTGCAGACTGTTCAACTCCAAGAATATGTTCAAAACGCTTCTTACTGACCCGCAAAGCGATTTTTTCCAAAAGTTCTTGTCTTGTATAAGGGACATAATCTGAATAACTCATTGATACAAACCTTCTTCATTAATATAGTCAAGAACGTTTTTAGGGAGAAGATAATTAGGTTGACGGCCTTTTTTGATAAACTCTCGAATCATACTTGAAGAAATATCCATTAAGGGAACATCAACCCAAATCACAGGATAGGATGTACCAGTCTTATATTTAGGTCTTTGCACGCCAACAAATTGAACCATCTCAACTAACTCATCAATGCGATGCCATTTAGGAAGATAATCAACCATATCTGCACCGATAATAAAGTAGTAGTCAACATCAGGATTTTTTTCTTTGAGCAAGGTCATTGTATCAAAAGTGTAAGAAATCCCTTTTCTTTCAATTTCAATTGTTTCAATTGTCAAACCATCATAGCCTTGAGTTGCAAGATTTAACATGTTTAAACGGTGTTTTTCAGAAATTGTCTCTTTTGTATCAACATGGGGTGGTTTGAATTCAGGCATTAACAAGACTTCATCCAAACCTAATTGTTGTCGAACTTGATCGGCAACCACTAAATGCGCATGGTGAACAGGGTTAAAATTGCCCCCCATAATACCAACTTGTTTGCGATTACTGTTTTTTTCTTCTAATTTAATATCAACTTTTGTAAATGGTGTCAATAACTCTAAAGCCATATTTTCTCCGAATTCTCCAAGTGAAATTTATTTTTAAAAGCCTTATAAAGTGATGATTATATTGCTTTTACTTTTGGGGATAATTTTCTGTTTTCTTTCTTTGCCGAAACTTTGTATAAAATCAATACACGTCCAATTTTCAAGACTGTATCACATCCAATTTCTTCTTCTAACGTTTCAGCAACATCATTAATGTCTTCATCGGTGTTTTGTAACAGTGTAATCTTAATTAATTCTCTTGCATCAAGTGCATTTCTAACACTTGTTTTAATTTCATTATTCAAACCATTTTTCCCAATTTGAATAATTGGTTTTAAGCTATGTGCCTCTGATTTCAAAAAGGTTCTTTGTTTACTTGTTAACATTTTAATTCCTTATTTCTAGTAATTCAAATAGTTTTCAACAATTAAGTCTACTAATTAATTTCTGATTAAATAATTGCTTTACGAATGACTACCGAAACACCATTCGGTGCCCAGCCAGCAACTTTAACAACATTATCTTTTGAACCATTAATTTTTATCCAACCTAGACCAGAAAAAACTAAATCTATTTTGTCTTTAACAACAAATTCATATGGTACCAGTGCTGGAAATTTATTTTTTTGTTCCATATTTGGTGGTGTCAATAAGCCACCCAAGTGTTTCAAATAAAACTCATCGGCTTTTTCAAGTTTTGTTCTATGCAAGTCGAGGTTATTGTCAAAATAAGCCGTAATTCCTTGTCTTTGACCACTAATAAAATCAAACCTGCCCAAACCACCAAAAAAGAGGGTTTGCTCTGGATTCAGCTGATAAGTCTTTGGCTTAATTTCTTTACTTGGACTAACAATTTTTAAATCCTTATCAGTTAAATAATGTGCCATTTGATGACGATGAATAATTCCCGGAGTATCAAAAATAAATGTTCCATCATCTAAAGGAATTTCAATTTTATCTAAGGTTGTTCCCGGAAAGCGAGAAGTTGTTATGACTTCTTTATCACCTGATACTTCTTGAATAATAGCGTTTATTAAAGTTGATTTACCAACGTTAGTAACACCAACAACATAAACATCCCTTCCTTTACGCAGCTGGTTAATTTTTTCAATTAACTCTTTGATTGCGTATTTATTTTGAGCACTTGTAAGAATTACATCTACAGGACGTAACCCCTCTTCATGTGCACGCTCAATCAACCACTGACTAACTTTCCCATCTTTTACAGATTTTGGTAATATATCCTTTTTATTTCCAACAAGTAAAACATCATTACCAGAAACAAAGCGAGACAAACCTGGTATCACTGAACCATTGAAGTCAAAAATATCAATTACATTTACAACCAATGCATCACTATCACCAACTTCATGTAAAAGTTTCAAAAACTCATCATCACTAATATGAACATCAGTAATTTCATTGTAATGCCGTAATCTAAAACAGCGTTGGCAATATAATTCTCCAGCAGCTAAACCCTTATCAATTGCTGCAGTAGGGGTATAACCCATTTTTTCTTTATTATCAGATTGTATTTCAACACCACAACCAATACAAAATAACTCTTCCATTAAATTCCTTTTTGATAGTCTAATTGACCATATTTCTTTTCTAATTTTGCAATGACACGTTTTTCACGTAGTCTATTAAACTTTGTATTCCATGCATCAGATGTTACAAGAGGCTTAACTAAGACAGATTTTATTCCTGCTCTGTGACTTGCTCGAATATCAGTCATCAGTTGATCTCCAACCATGATAATTTCATCTCGATCAAATCCATACCTCTTTATAGCTATGTTAATTCCCCTAGAAAATGGTTTCATTGCTCTACTAATAAAGTCAACACCAAAATGAGAAACCGCACGCTCAACTCTTTTAAAGTTGTTGTTTGAAACAACAACTACAGTAATATCAGCAATCGTCATTTCGTCCAACCAAGCCCGTACCTCTGGTGTTCCATCAGGATTATTCCATGCAATTAACGTATTATCTAAATCAACAAGAACAGCGGTTATTCCATTTCTTAATAAATCATCTGCTCGTAAATCATAAACTGCTTCGACCATATAGGTCGGCCTATAATCATCTATGCCCATTTTTTCTCCAAATTAGTTAGTACTTCTTATTATACCATATTGCCGATGAAAAGTAAGTAAAACTAAATGTTTAAGACTTGTAAGTTTGTAGTGATAACATAACATTTATTCTTTAAAATCAATAAAATATGGCTTAATTTTTCTAAGAAGTGCTTTTCTTCCAGAAAACCTTTCTCCTCTCACCAAAGCATAGAATTGTTCTAATTCCGTCCCATTCAAAATACATTTCAATTCTTCAACAATAGCTTGATAGGCAATATAATCATCAAGAACTAATCCTTTTGAAGCAACTTTATGTGATACTTCACCGATTTCTTCATATGGCATTTTATTAAACTTTCTTTTGTAACTTTCTTGATGTCTTAAGACATCTTTAATATATGATGAAAATTTTGTCTTAAAGTATGTATAAAGCCTTTTATCATTTTCTGTCAAATCAGGAAATTCTGTAAGTAAAGCATGCAATACAACTCTACCTTCTTGTAACCAGTCTTCTTTATCCCAAAGTTGTATATAATAACGTTTTTGAAATTTTAAAATAATTGGTTTAACTGAATTAAATAGTGATTCAACTTTTTCCATGATAAACTCCATTTCTTTCCACATATAATATAGACATTATAAAAGAAGGCAAAGAAAAAGAACATGACATAAATGTCATGTTCAAAAAGTAAAAATAATGCACCCTAGAGGAGTCGAACCTCTAACCGCCTGATTCGTAGTCAGGTACTCTATCCAGTTGAGCTAAGGGTGCTTACTAACTTTAAAACTATCATATCATCTTATCACTAAAAATGCAAAAAAAGATAGGCTATCCTATCTCCTCTTACTCCGCCAGTAGGACTCGAACCTACGACATCATGATTAACAGTCATGCGCTACTACCAACTGAGCTATGGCGGATGGTAAACTAAGCTAAGCGACTTCCGTATCTAACAGGGGGCAACCCCCAACTACTTCAGGCGTTCTAGGGCTTAACTACTGTGTTCGGCATGGGTACAGGTGTATCTCCTAGGCTATCGTCACTTAACTTGAGTCCACTCAAAATTGAATATCTATATTGTATCAAGTTATATCCCTTATTGTCAATAAACTCTTTTTCGGATAAGTCCTCGAGCTATTAGTATTAGTCCGCTACATGTATCACTACACTTACACTTCTAACCTATCTACCTGATCATCTCTCAGGGCTCTTACTAACATAAAGTTATGGGAAATCTCATCTTGAGGGGGGCTTCGCACTTAGATGCTTTCAGCGCTTATCCCTTCCCTACATAGCTACCCAGCGATGCCTTTGGCAAGACAACTGGTACACCAGCGGTAAGTCCACTCTGGTCCTCTCGTACTAGGAGCAGATCCTCTCAAATTTCCTACGCCCGCGACGGATAGGGACCGAACTGTCTCACGACGTTCTGAACCCAGCTCGCGTGCCGCTTTAATGGGCGAACAGCCCAACCCTTGGGACCGACTACAGCCCCAGGATGCGACGAGCCGACATCGAGGTGCCAAACCTCCCCGTCGATGTGAACTCTTGGGGGAGATAAGCCTGTTATCCCCAGGGTAGCTTTTATCCGTTGAGCGATGGCCCTTCCATGCGGAACCACCGGATCACTAAGCCCGACTTTCGTCCCTGCTCGAGTTGTAGCTCTCGCAGTCAAGCTCCCTTATACCTTTACACTCTGCGATTGATTTCCAACCAATCTGAGGGAACCTTTGGGCGCCTCCGTTACCTTTTAGGAGGCGACCGCCCCAGTCAAACTGCCCGTCAGACACTGTCTCCGATAGGGATTACCTATCTGGGTTAGAGTAGCCATAACACAAGGGTAGTATCCCAACATCGCCTCTAACGAAACTGGCGTCCCGTCTTCAATGGCTCCTACCTATCCTGTACATGTGGTACAGATACTCAATATCAAACTGCAGTAAAGCTCCATGGGGTCTTTCCGTCCTGTCGCGGGTAACCTGCATCTTCACAGGTACTAAAATTTCACCGAGTCTCTCGTTGAGACAGTGCCCAAATCATTACGCCTTTCGTGCGGGTCGGAACTTACCCGACAAGGAATTTCGCTACCTTAGGACCGTTATAGTTACGGCCGCCGTTTACTGGGGCTTCAATTCATACCTTCGCTTACGCTAAGCACTCCTCTTAACCTTCCAGCACCGGGCAGGCGTCACCCCCTATACATCATCTTACGATTTAGCAGAGAGCTGTGTTTTTGATAAACAGTTGCTTGGGCCTATTCACTGCGGCTGTCATCGCTGACAGCACCCCTTCTCCCGAAGTTACGGGGTCATTTTGCCGAGTTCCTTAACGAGAGTTCTCTCGATCACCTGAGGCTACTCGCCTCGACTACCTGTGTCGGTTTGCGGTACGGGTAGTGTATACTTAAACGCTAGAAGCTTTTCTTGGCAGTGTGACATCACTAACTTCGCTACTTAATTCGCTCCCCATCACAGCTCAACGTTATAGATATAAGCATTTGACTCATATCACGCCTCACTGATTGGCCAGACTCTTCCAGTCGTCTGGTTTAGTTAGCCTTCTGCGTCCCTCCATCACTATATACACTAGTACAGGAATATCAACCTGTTGGCCATCGAATACACCTTTCGGTCTCTCCTTAGGTCCCGACTAACCCAGGGCGGACGAGCCTTCCCCTGGAAACCTTAGTCTTACGGTGGACAGGATTCTCACCTGTCTTTCGCTACTCATACCGGCATTCTCACTTCTATACGTTCCAGCACTCCTCACGGTATACCTTCTTCACATATAGAACGCTCTCCTACCATTACCTCTTAAGGTAATCCACAGCTTCGGTAAATTGTTTTAGCCCCGGTACATTTTCGGCGCAGGGTCACTCGACTAGTGAGCTATTACGCACTCTTTGAATGAATAGCTGCTTCTAAGCTAACATCCTAGTTGTCTGTGCAACCCCACATCCTTTTCCACTTAACAATTATTTTGGGACCTTAGCTGGTGGTCTGGGCTGTTTCCCTTTCGACTACGGATCTTAGCACTCGCAGTCTGACTGCCGATTATATCGTCTTGGCATTCGGAGTTTATCTGAGATTGGTAATCCGGGATGGACCCCTCACCCAAACAGTGCTCTACCTCCAAGAGACTTAACATCGACGCTAGCCCTAAAGCTATTTCGGAGAGAACCAGCTATCTCCAAGTTCGTTTGGAATTTCTCCGCTACCCACAAGTCATCCAAGCACTTTTCAACGTGCCCTGGTTCGGTCCTCCAGTGCGTTTTACCGCACCTTCAACCTGCTCATGGGTAGGTCACATGGTTTCGGGTCTACAACATGATACTATGTCGCCCTATTAAGACTCGGTTTCCCTACGGCTCCGTCTCTTCAACTTAACCTCGCATCATATCGTAACTCGCCGGTTCATTCTACAAAAGGCACGCTCTCACCCATTAACGGGCTCGAACTTGTTGTAGGCACACGGTTTCAGGTTCTATTTCACTCCCCTCCCGGGGTGCTTTTCACCTTTCCCTCACGGTACTGGTTCACTATCGGTCACTAGAGAGTATTTAGGGTTGGGAGATGGTCCTCCCAGATTCCGACGAGATTTCGCGTGTCTCGCCGTACTCAGGATACTGCTAGGGCTAATTTCAATTTTAAATACGAGGCTTTTACTCTCTTTGGCTTACCTTCCCAGGTAATTCTTCTATTAATTTTAGTCCCACGTCGCAGTCCTACAACCCCGAGGAGTAAACTCCTCGGTTTGCCCTCCTGCCGTTTCGCTCGCCGCTACTAAGGCAATCGCTTTTGCTTTCTCTTCCTGCAGCTACTTAGATGTTTCAGTTCACTGCGTCTTCCTTCTCATGACCTTAACAGTCATGGATGACATGCATTACATGCCGGGTTCCCCCATTCGGACATCTCTGGATCAGCGCTTACTTACAGCTCCCCAAAGCATTTCGTCGTTAGTCACGTCCTTCTTCGGCTTCTAGTGCCAAGGCATCCACCGTGCGCCCTTATTAACTTAACCTTATTTCCAGTCTTTCGACCTTCTTTATTTTTTTTAATATGTTCGCGTTTATCTTTTTTTCGGTTTATTTCTTGTTACTTTTTCTACAATCATTTTCATGATCGTGGAATTTGATATAGATATTCAATTTTCAATGGACTTCACGTATTTTAGAGACTTCCTTGTCTATGGAGCCTAGCGGGATCGAACCGCTGACCTCCTGCGTGCAAAGCAGGCGCTCTCCCAGCTGAGCTAAGGCCCCACAGTTAATATGTTAACGTTTCTTATCTTGTTACTCATACTATATTATGGATCTAAATTGTATTCGAACTAAAATCTTAGTGAAAATGATAAACTTCCTTGTGTCTTTTGACACTGCGTCTCTTTCCTATTTTCATACAGATTTCTTAACGTTCTCTTTACTTTTTTAAGACCTCTCAAAACTAAATAAGACTTCCAAACGTACTTCCTTATCCTTAGAAAGGAGGTGATCCAGCCGCACCTTCCGATACGGCTACCTTGTTACGACTTCACCCCAATCATCTATCCCACCTTAGGCGGCTGGCTCCTAAAAGGTTACCTCACCGACTTCGGGTGTTACAAACTCTCGTGGTGTGACGGGCGGTGTGTACAAGGCCCGGGAACGTATTCACCGCGGCGTGCTGATCCGCGATTACTAGCGATTCCGACTTCATGTAGGCGAGTTGCAGCCTACAATCCGAACTGAGATTGGCTTTAAGAGATTAGCTTGCCGTCACCGGCTTGCGACTCGTTGTACCAACCATTGTAGCACGTGTGTAGCCCAGGTCATAAGGGGCATGATGATTTGACGTCATCCCCACCTTCCTCCGGTTTATTACCGGCAGTCTCGCTAGAGTGCCCAACTTAATGATGGCAACTAACAATAGGGGTTGCGCTCGTTGCGGGACTTAACCCAACATCTCACGACACGAGCTGACGACAACCATGCACCACCTGTCTCCTCTGTCCCGAAGGAAAATCCTATCTCTAGGACGGTCAGAGGGATGTCAAGACCTGGTAAGGTTCTTCGCGTTGCTTCGAATTAAACCACATGCTCCACCGCTTGTGCGGGCCCCCGTCAATTCCTTTGAGTTTCAACCTTGCGGTCGTACTCCCCAGGCGGAGTGCTTAATGCGTTAGCTGCGGCACTAAGCCCCGGAAAGGGCCTAACACCTAGCACTCATCGTTTACGGCGTGGACTACCAGGGTATCTAATCCTGTTTGCTCCCCACGCTTTCGAGCCTCAGCGTCAGTTACAGACCAGAGAGCCGCTTTCGCCACCGGTGTTCCTCCATATATCTACGCATTTCACCGCTACACATGGAATTCCACTCTCCCCTTCTGCACTCAAGTTCTACAGTTTCCAAAGCATACAATGGTTGAGCCACTGCCTTTTACTTCAGACTTATAGAACCGCCTGCGCTCGCTTTACGCCCAATAAATCCGGACAACGCTCGAGACCTACGTATTACCGCGGCTGCTGGCACGTAGTTAGCCGTCCCTTTCTGGTTAGTTACCGTCACGTAATGGATTTTCCACTCCCATTACCGTTCTTCTCTAACAACAGAGCTTTACGATCCGAAAACCTTCTTCACTCACGCGGCGTTGCTCGGTCAGACTTCCGTCCATTGCCGAAGATTCCCTACTGCTGCCTCCCGTAGGAGTCTGGGCCGTGTCTCAGTCCCAGTGTGGCCGATCACCCTCTCAGGTCGGCTATGTATCGTCGCCTTGGTGAGCCGTTACCTCACCAACTAGCTAATACAACGCAGGTCCATCTCATAGTGAAGCAATTGCTCCTTTTAACTTAAGTACATGTGTACTCTAGTATCATGCGGTATTAGCTATCGTTTCCAATAGTTATCCCCCGCTATGAGGTAGGTTACCTACGCGTTACTCACCCGTTCGCAACTCTTTGGATTAGTGCAAGCACCAATCCTCAGCGTTCTACTTGCATGTATTAGGCACGCCGCCAGCGTTCGTCCTGAGCCAGGATCAAACTCTCATTAAAAGTTTGAGTTCTTTACTCATTGTTTCTGTCGCTGACAGATTTATTTCGTTGTTTCTTTATTGACAGGTAATATGCGTTAACATATCACCCTGCACGTTTGGTTTTTTGTCTTATTCAGTTCTCAAAGGTCTTTGTATCTCTTACGAGACAACTACTATATTCTATCAGCTATGACTTTTTGTGTCAACACTTTTTGTAAACTTTTTTTAAATTATTTTTTTCGCATCTTTCTAAAGTCTTACTATAACAAGAAAACAGCCACGCAATCGGCGCTGCACCCCAATAGTGGGACAGAAGAAAAACACTTTCACGCGATCAGTTTCCTGTACTGTACAGGAGACTGGTCTTTTACTTTCTGTTGAATTCTAGTTTCATTATAAAATGTAATGTCATTTTTAACAATATTTGTTATACTATCCTTGTTGTATTTTCTCCTATCATGGAGATAAAAGGTTTCAGTCTTTAGGACGGAGTGAAACCATTCAATACAGGCATTATCTGCTGGTGTTCCCTTACGGGACATAGAGCGGGTGATGCCTTTTTCCGTGCAAGCCTGATAGTAAGCCTTAGAAGTGTAGACTGAGCCCTGATCGCTGTGTAAGAGTGCTCCATTGGGTAATTTTAACTGATTAAGGGTGTCTAGTACAAAATCTGTGTCCTGACAATCTGAGATAGTATAAGCTATAATCTCTCGGTTATAGAGGTCCATAATTGAAGAGAGATACAATTTACAGTTGCCGAAATATAGGTAGGTAATATCCGTTACAAGTTTTTCCAATGGCTTATCGGCATGGAAATCCCGACTCAATTTGTTATCTGTTAAATAATAAGTTTTACCAAGATTGGGCGATTTCTTTGGACGTGTCCGACAAAGCCAGCCATTGTCTTTCATGATACGATAGACTTTCTTTGCATTAATAGTCAATCCATAGGTCTTCTTGAGCAATCGTGTAATGGTACAATAACCATAAATAAAGTGATTCTCCATGCAGAGTAGCTCAATGGTTTCAACTATGACATCTCTTTTCTGTGGCGTCTCCCTTTTCTTTTTCCAACGGTAAAAGGTAGACCGTCTGACACCAAAACAATTTAGAATAACGGAAACGGGGTAGATATTCTTATAGTCTTCCACAAGCTTGATAAGGGTCACTTTGTCGATTTTCTTATCAAGCTTCGATACTTTTTTAAGAGATCCACCTGAAGTCGTAACTGTTCTATTTCAGAGAGTTGTTCCATACCTTGTCCGTAAGTATATTGTTTACCTACAGGTTGGTGGAAACGGTGCAATTCATCCTTTTCATACCATTTCATCCAAGTATAGATTTGACTATCATTTTTGATACCTAAGGTCTCCATAATGACCTTGTTTGACTTGCCTGCATTCTTCATCTCGATGCAAGATAACTTCGTTTCTAATGAATAAGCTTTTTTGACCATAATAAAACACTCCTGTTTCTAGTTTACTAGATTTCTTCAGGAGTGTTTTTCTTCTGTCTCATTTGATGGGGGCAGTGCCATCGTAGCTGTTTTCTATTTTTGAGTATTTTATTTTGCTTCAATTAGCCCTAAATCACCATCTTCACGACGATATAGAATATTTGTTGCACCATTGTCTGAATCTGTATAGATAAAGAAGTCATGTCCAAGAAGTTCCATTTGAAGACGAGCCTCTTCAACATCCATCGGTTTCAGAGTAACATTCTTAGTACGAACAATCTTGATTTCTGGAGCTACTTCATCTTCCTCAGCTTCAAATTCACTGGTGAAAACTTGACCGGTTGGTAATTTTTCACGATGTTTTTTTGCAATTTTTGTCTTATTTTTTCGAATTTGACGTTCAATTTTATCAACAACCAAATCGATTGAACCATACATATCTTGTGAAACATCTTCTGCTCTTAAGGTCATATTTCCCAATAAAATGGTCACTTCAACTTTCGCTGTTTTTTCACGATAGACTTTTAAATTGACACGAGTATCTATTTCATTTTCTTCTACAAAATATTTTTCAATTTTGGCAAGCTTTGATTCAACATAGTCGCGAATAGCTTCGGTTACTTCGATGTTTTCTCCACGGATACTGAATTTAATCATAAGATACCTCTTTTCTCGCGCTCGAAGCGCTTTCTATACTTATATTATACCGTTTTCATGAAAATTTGCAAGTTTCAGCGTGCTATGCTGATACTTTTAATTTTCTTAGCTCCCTTAACTTTACATATATCTTGAATTTGAAAAATTGTTGTTCCCGTTGTATAGATATCATCGACTATTAACACTTTGTCCGGCAGAACAATTCCTTTTTTTAAAACAAATGGATTTACGCTATTTTCTCTTTCTTTTTTATTTCTTTTTGACTGACTTTCAACATCTTGTTTTAAAATAAGGTCACTATAGTCTAAGTTTCCTGCTTCAATAATTCCAATAACCTGATTAAATCCCCTTTCTTTTTGCCTTTCTAAAGAAAGGAGGACTGGGATAACAAGGTAATCTGAGTATTCTTTTCTCACAGTCTGTCTCAACTCCTCTGCAAAAACCTTACACAACTGATAATCTCCATGAAATTTATATTCTGAAAAATAATCTTTCATTTTAGAATTGTAGACAAAGAGACTCTTGTGATTGACATGATACCCCTTTTTTTCCCAATTCATACAATCCCTACAAACATTCTCGTTTTTCTTACAACATCTTGGGCATACTAATCTTGGCGTAACTTCAAAGGCATTTTGACAATTCTCACACAAACATTGAGTAGATTTCCTCATAAACACAAGATCTAAAAAACATAACTCAATTTGATAAGGTTTTCGACATAGTAAGCAGATATTAGCCATAAGCAATCTTATTCATCTTTATTATTTCACTTTTGGCTTTTATCATAGCTACGCTTATCCCTTCATGAAAAAAGAGTAATTTTCCTTCAGGTCTTTCTATCGAACGGCCAACTCGCCCTGCTATCTGAATAAGCGAAGAAGCATTATACAACCTATGGTTGGCTAGAATAACAAAAACATCTACACCTGGAAATGTAACACCCCTTTCTAATATGGTTGTTGAAATTAAAATGGATATTTCCTTATTTCTAAAAGATTCAATAAGCTCAGCTCTTTCTTCAGATTCACTGGAAACAAATGCAATCTGTTCATCTGGAAAATGGGTTGTTAATAGGTCTTGAAATAATTGGCCATCCTCAATAATAGGGAAGAAAATGAGTAAGGGATGTTTACTTAGCCGTTGTTGTTTAAGCTGTTTTTTTATATTCCTTGGTAACTTATGTCTTTTCAATTTCTCAGATAACGATAAAACTAATTGAAATTCTGGTAGAACCAATGGATTATTGTGGAATCTCCTTGCTAATGTAATCCCTTGACATCTTCCATTTTTAACATCTTTATCTAGTTTTTTAGTTGAGGTTGCTGTTAAGTAAACTATTTTCCCACTTGGAGCTAAAGCATTTTCAAGGGCTTGGTTAAGCATTTTATTATTAACGAATGGAAAGGCATCAACTTCATCAATAATAATTAAATCAAAAGCCCGGTAAAACTTTAACAATTGATGTGTTGTGGCAATAATGATTGGATTTCTCTGATAACTTTCTGAATGTGCATGCATTAAGGTTACTGAACAAGAAAAATCGCGTGAAATTCTCTTTTCAAGTTCTATACATACATCAACTCTTGGACATGCCAAACAAAGCCATCCTCCTTTTTCAAGAACATATGCTATTAATTGATAAATCATTTCGGTTTTTCCTGCCCCAGTGACAGCGTGTACTAAACTTCGCTGATTATTTTTAAAATGTTTAAGGAGCTGTTGAGAGACTGCTTCTTGGTATTGTGTCAGTTGCCCTTGCCACTTAAGGTAAGTTCCAGCTTCAAATGGTAAACTGTCAAAAAAATAAAGAAAATCATCACTTTCGTTACGGCCAAAAATAAGACACTCTCTACAGTAATATTTTCCAGAAGGAAGTTTATTATTTAAATCAATCTTCATTCTGCACCGCTGGCAATACCAGTGGCGTCCTATCTTAAACATACTATCTATTTTTTCAGCCTTGACTTTTTCTACTTCAGATAATTGTTTACTGGTAAAAATTCTTCCATAATATAATTCTAAACTTTCCATACTTTATTATTCGACTTTTTTTGCCAAAAAAATAAAAATACTGTAAAATTTTGATATGGAAAGCTATAAAACAATACGAATTGACAATGATTATGAAGAAGTCATCAAAAAATCTCGCTTTATTTGTTCTCTTTTCCGAATTGAAAATGAGCAAGAGGGCAAAACAATACTTGCAGAACTCAAAAAACAACATTATAAAGCAAATCATTCTTGCTCAGCAATGATTATTGGAGATAAGGCCGAAATAAAGCGTTCTAGTGATGACGGAGAACCTTCGGGAACTGCCGGTATTCCCATCTTATCTGTTTTGGAAAAGCAAGAACTAACTAATATTTTAGCTGTCGTCACTCGGTATTTTGGAGGTATCAAACTTGGCACTGGAGGTCTTATCCGTGCCTATTCAAGCGTAACTTCAGCTGCTATAAAACAAGCTGACATTGTGGAAGTCAAAGAACAATCTTGTTTAGAAATTACTTTAAATTACTCACAATATCAGACTTTCCCAATCTTTTTGGAGAAATTTTGTCTTATTGAACAAGAAACAGAGTTTTTAGATTATATTAAAACAAGAGTTTATTTTGACCCTGATTTAGAAGAAATGCTATCAAAAGACTTAATCCAATTTTTCAACGGCAAAGTCACCTTCGAAAATAGAGATTCTAAAATTATTGAAGTGCCTTTTAGTGATAGATAGAACTTATCACGGCCATCAACTATTTCTATTTTACATTTTCGCCCCAACTATCTATACTTTCTTTACAGACTATTTTTGAAAAGGTAAAGTATAAAAATGACAAAAATTTATAAAACTATCACAGAACTTATTGGAAAAACCCCTATTATTTCACTAAATCATTTGGTAACTGATCAAATGGCAGATGTTTATGTGAAGATGGAATCCTTTAATCCTGGTTCTTCTGTTAAAGATCGTATCGCTTTAGCCATGATTGAAAAAGCCGAAGCAGATGGCATCCTGTAAAGGGGAGATACCATTGTTGAGCCAACTAGTGGTAATACAGGAATTGGATTAGCCTGGGTTGGTGCTGCAAAAGGCTATAAGGTACTCATTGTAATGCCTGAGACAATGAGTATCGAACGTCGACAACTTATTCAAGCTTATGGTGCTCAATTGGTACTAACCCCAGGTGATCAAGGAATGAAAGGTGCTATTGAAAAAGCAAATCAACTCGCTAAAGAGTTAAATGCCTTTTTACCAATGCAATTTGAAAACCCTTCTAATCCCGCTATTCACGAAACAACTACGGGGCCTGAAATCATTCAAGCCTTTGAAGAAATCGGTTTAGATGCATTCGTTGCAGGGGTAGGAACTGGCGGAACAATTTCTGGTGTTTCCCATGTATTAAAAAATAAATTTCCTAACCTTGAAGTATATGCTGTTGAAGCAAATGAATCAGCTATTTTATCAGGGGAGCAACCTGGACCACATAAAATCCAAGGGATCTCTGCTGGCTTTATCCCAAAAACATTGGATACCAAATCATACGATCATATTGTTCGCGTCACCTCTGAAAATGCTCTAGAAACTGGACGGCTTGTGGGAGCAAAAGAAGGATTCTTAGTTGGCATTTCTGCTGGTGCAGCTATTGACGCTGCCTTGCAAGTTGCAAAAAAACTGGGGGAAGGAAAAAAAGTCCTTGCGATATTGCCAGATACTGGCGAGCGTTACCTATCAACTGAGTTATTTCAGAACAAGTAAAAAGACAGATACTACTTCATATCTGCCTTAATGCCAGGATTACTCCTGGCTTTTTTTATTATGTGACTTTTAGTCCGTTTCACTCCGAAGGTGTGAAACAAAAAACCACCCGCTATGCGGGTGTGCATCAAAGGTTATACCCAAAAGACTCCTAACGCGGTACAATATAGGTGTTCAAGCCAATTGTAAAGCGAAAGGAGTCAAAATATGGCACAGAAGGCACATAGCTTATCACACACAAAGTGGATGTGTAAATATCACATTGTGTTCACCCCTAAGTATAGACGAAAAATAATCTATAATCAATACAGAAGTAGTCTCGGTGAGATTTTTCAGAGACTGTGTAGTTATAAAGGTGTAGAAATAATTGAAGGTCATTTGATGCCAGACCATGTCCACATGTTGTTAAGTATTCCCCCAAGAATTAGTGTTTCAAGTTTTATGGGATATTTAAAAGGAAAAAGCGCACTCATGATGTTTGATAAACACGCCAATCTCAAATATAAGTTTGGTAATCGACATTTTTGGGCTGAAGGTTATTATGTAAGTACAGTTGGATTGAATGAAGCCACAATAAAAAAATACATACAAGATTAAGAGAAACATGATATAGCAGTGGATAAATTAAGTGTAAAAGAATATGAAGATCCCTTTAGGGATAGTGGCAAGTAATACAAAGGCCTCTTTGAGAGGCAAGTGACGAGTCAAGAGCAATAAGGCTTGAACAAAGTGAAAGCCAGCGCCTTTAGACGCTGGCTTGTATTCTGGGCTTATAGCCCTTGTTCAAACCACCCGTTAGACGGGTGGTTATGATTTTCGAAAATGCGCCATTCCTTCTTCTACCCATTGGGGAAGTTGATCTTCAATTGGTTTAAAACCAAAATTTAATTTACTATTGGAAAAACGATGGCGATGTGTGATGTGATGCTTTTCTTCTTCCAATGTGCGCATAGACAAACTTGCTTTATGGTTAAATTCATCATAATCAACCACTTGTACCAAAACTTCTTGACCAAGGGATAACATTTCGCTGATGTTATCAATAAATCCTGTTTTGATTTCTGAAATATGGATGAGACCTGTTGTCCCATTTTTTAGGGCAACAAAGGCACCATACGGTTTAATACCAGTAATTGTCCCATGTAATTTGTCGCCGATTTTCATTAATCAATTACCTCGATGGTTTCAATAATAACATCTTCTTTAGGTTTGTCTTGAGGTCCTGTCTCAACAGCTGCAATTTTATCTAATACTTGGTAAGACACTTCATCACTTAATTGCCCAAAGACAGTATGACGTCTATCTAAATGAGGAGTCCCACCATTTTCAGCATAACTTGCTGCTATTGGTGTTGGCCATCCACCACGTTCCAATTCTTTTTTAGCATAAGGAATTTTTGCATTCTGAACAATAAAGAATTGACTTCCATTTGTGTTTGGACCAGCGTTAGCCATCGATAGAGCCCCACGGAGATTATAAACTTCCTCAGAAAACTCATCTTCAAAACTCTCTCCATAAATAGATTGTCCACCCATGCCAGTACCTGTTGGGTCACCACCTTGAATCATAAACTCTGGAATAATACGGTGAAAAATAATCCCGTCGTAATAGCCTTCTTTGGCTAATCCAATAAAGTTAGCTACTGTTTTTGGTGCTTGTTCTGGGAAAAGTTGTAAACTCAAGTCTCCATGATTTGTTTTAATAATCGCCTTTGGTCCTTCACATGACTGTAAGTCTAATTGTGGAAAGTGTAATTCTTTTTCAATCAATCCTAATTCCTCCAAGGCATATTGTATGCCATTTTCTTCTACTTTTTTTGTGACAAAATCAGCTTTTTCTTGTAATAACGGGTGTGAAATTCCCATTGCAATACTGATTCCTGCATAATCAAATAACTCAAGGTCGTTAAGTTCATCCCCAAAAACCAAGATATTTTCAGGTTTCAAGCCCAAATGTTCAACAATTTTTGATACCCCTAAAGCTTTGGAAGTGTTTTTCAAAACAACATCCGATGAGTTGTCATGCCAACGCACTAGACGTAGGTCTTTTGCCAAGTCCTCTGGTAGGTGCAAGTCATCGCCTTGATCTTCAAAAGTCCACATTTGATAAACATCATGTTTTTCATTGAAATCTGGGCAAACTTCTAAACCAGCATAGACATGATCAATTGTGTTATTAACCAAGTCATTTCTAACTGATAAAACAGCTTGATGACGTCCCGCCATTCCATAGTGAATACCTACTGCATCCGCCCACTCTTTGTAGCGAATAACAGTCTCACTTGGAATAGGTGCTTGAAAAATAATATTTTTCTTATCATCTTTTGCATAGGCTCCATTAAGTTTTACACAATAGTCAGCATGTAAACGTTGAACCTCTTCTGGAACACCATAGCGAGCTCTTCCTGATGCTATTCCAGTTAGGATACCTTTTTCCTTTAGTTTTTTGAAAATTACTGGAATTGACTCAGGCATATAACCTGTATCTTTAACCCGTAAGGTATCATCAATGTCAAAGAATACCATTTTGATTTTTTTTGCTTTATATCTTAATTTAGCGTCCATTATTTCCTCCACTAATAGATACCATTATAACATTAATTATCGTCTTGTGGCACTAAGTGATGTCGAAAGGCATAAACGACAGCTTGTGTCCTGTCATCAACATCTAATTTAGCTAGGATATTTGAAACGTGCGTTTTGACTGTTTTTAGTGAAATAAAGAGCTCATCTGCAATGGTCTGATTATCATAACCTTTAGCTAACAAAAATAAGATGTCATATTCACGCGCTGTTAAATCATCGTGTAAATCCGGATGCTTATCATGAGCTTTTATTTTTTTATCAACTTCCGTTTCAATGGCTAACTGACCTTTGGATACTTTTTTGATCGCATTTAAAATCTCTGCAGCACTTGAGGTTTTTAGCATATAGCCTTTAGCACCTGCATCAATAACGGGGTATATTTTCTCATTATCTAAATAAGATGTAAGCACTAATATTTTAGCCTCAGGCCATTCTTTTAAAATGGCTAAAGTTGCCTCAACACCACCAAGCTCTGGCATCACTAAATCCATAACAACAACATCTGGTTTTAATTCTAAAGCTTTTTCAATACCTTCTCGTCCGTTTGAGGCTTCTGATATTACTTGGATATCGGCTTGCATATTTAAAAAACTTTTCAAGCCTAAACGAACCATTTCATGGTCATCTACTAACATGACACTTATCTTTTTAGTCATCCATTTCCTCTCTAACTAATGGTAGCCTAATATCCATTGAAACCCCTTTGCCTTTTTGGCTAATGAGTTTAATAGATCCTGCTAAATCATCCACACGGTCCTCAATATTTTTTAAACCGTAGCTAAGTTCTCTAACTTCATCCATATCAAAACCAACACCATTATCAACCATTTTAAGTTGCACTTCATTTTCACTTTGGTTCATATAAACTTCTAAACGACTAGCTTTGGCATGTTTCAAGGTGTTGCTAATAAATTCTTGAGCGATTCTAAAAAGATTATCTTCCATGTATTTAGGTAAGTCTTTAATGTTTTTCAGATAAACCACTTGGATATCACTCTTATCTGTCAATTCTTTTAAAATCATCTCAAAACCTTCGGTTAAGGTCCTATTTGCCAATTCCGTAGGTCTTAAATGAAGTAATAAAACCCTTAAATCTTTTTGAGCATTTTGTAGCATTGATTCAACTGTCAACAGTTGTTCTTTTAACTTGTCCTTATCAAGGCTATCAATAGCCATGGACACTCCTGATAAAATCATAGATGAGGCAAACAATTCCTGACTGACAGTATCATGAAGGTCTCTGGCAATTCGTTTACGCTCCCCTTGAACAATCTTTTGACTATCTAAAATATAGGCACTCTCTTTTTTTTGCAAGCTGTTTGTCATGTGAGCCATACGTTTTGACAGACGATCTAGATTAATTCCCATTTCAGAAGTCTCATCTAACTTAAGGGGTTGGTTATTGAGAATACGTCTTAAGTTATGATTAATATTACGTTTACTAATATCATCTAATACAATCCATAAAAACATCAAAATCAGTGTTACAGATACAATTAACAACACTATTGAAAAGAGTAGTTTTTCTAATCGCCAAATATTAGCTCTTAGATAGGTAAAGTCAATGCCTAAATTTTCCATGAGAACAAAGACAATCGACAGTATTGTAACTGTTGCATAAAGCCATATGAGAACATAGTAGCGTTTTTTCATCGTCTTTCCACCTTAACATCTCCTGCTATAGTATTAACTATGATTTTTACTTTTTTCAAACTGTTATCATTTTCTTCATAACCTAGTTTGATGGATTCGTTGCGTAAATCATATTCCTGACACGCTAAAAAACTGACACTTGCATACACAGAACTAACATCAAGATTAACAGCTACATCAATAGGAACAAGAATTCTGGTTGGTCCAAAAATTTTGCGGATAATGATGACATTGTCTTTTCCTGAAACAATAACATTTGATAAATCAATTGTATCACTACCACTAAGTCTGATGATGTTAATGTCATCAAAAGCGTAGTAGTCACTATCATAAGTTGCAGAGCCAAGCCATTGATGTCTCGTTTGTTTAACGTCAATTCCTTCCTGACCAAACAAGCCCAAGGCGTAGCGATTTTTCTTTTTAACTTGTGAAAAGTGATTGATAACCATGTAGACAATGCCAAACAAAACACTCAAAATAATATAGGGATTCAGCATGAAGATCAAAAAGAGAAGTAATAAACTAACCGTTAGTAAAAAGTTATTACGACTGTCTTGATTGTAAAAGCGTAGGGCTAATAAAATAATAACTAAGATAAAAATAAAACTCGTTATATCATCAGCTAAAATGGTCATAATCCCCATTGCTAGTAAGACACATTCAACTAGCAGAAAAAATTGAAATTTCTTCATTATTCTCCTTCCATTACCTTGTCATTTTATCAAAAATTGACATTTTTTTCATCCTACTTGTGACTGATATGTAAGAAAACCACTGTTCGTCTGATACTGAACAGTGGTTAATCACTTTAGTTTTGAGGTGATACATTGGCATCGGTGTTTGTTTCGGTACCTGCGTTAGGGTTAGAGGATGAGCTGCTTGTGGCATGACTCTCACTACTTGATGCTGTACTTCGACTGTTTGATGATGTTGTTGTATCAGAACTATTGGCTGTTGGTTCTTCAGCATAAAGGTAAATGCTAATCTCGCTAGTAGCAGATAAGGAAATCTCTACACCTGCATATGGATCTTGTGCGCTGATAATCATTGTTGATTTTGGATTAGGCATCTTGCTAAAGCCAGTAGCAGAGTTAACATCAGGATAATAAGCTTTGACACGCTTACTGTCAATTCCTAAAGCTTTTAGTGCTGCAAGGGCATCCTGATAAGTATAGTTAACAATAGTTGGCATTAAAACTGTGTCATTACTAGCCACACTGAGGACAATCTTCGATTTTCCTTTGGGATTAAATTTCTCACCTGGACTAGGTGACTGGGCAATAACCATATCCTTACGATAGTCGGATGTTACCACTCTTTCAATTTTAATTTTCGACCTTGGAACATTGTAGGTGTTAACAAGGTTTTCAACGGCATCTTCGTAAAGTTGATTTTTATAATCTTCCATCACAAAACTCTGATTACCTATTGAAACATAAATATCAACCTTAGAGCCTTCGCGTTTTGAAGTTCCAGCTTCTGGATCTGTTTTAACAACATTACCTTCTGCAACGGTTGCACTCTCAATTTCTTTTACTTTTCCAATCTTAAACCCTAAAGATTTTAACTCTGATTCAGCAACCGCTAGACTACTTCCATTAACATTTGGAACTTTTACGGTAGATGGCTTGGTCAAGACAAGAAAGGCAAAAAACGCAACACCGATAACAAATAGTGCAAAAATAATCTTTAATAAAGTTCCAAAGAAACGCCCACTCTTTTTTTTCTTAACAGGCACATCAGCAATGGCTTCTTGTTTTTGTTTAGTGGTATTACTTGGACTTACCGGAGCTACCGTTGGTTTTGGTGCTGGGGTCGGGGTTACTTTTGGTAAGGGTTTTGTGCTTTCAACATCCAAAAAGACTAACTTGCGTTCACGGCTTCGATTATAACTTAGTGCAGTCATTAGGTCGCGACTCATTTCAAATGTCGAATTGTAACGATCACTTAACTTTTTAGCAGTTGCCTTAATAACAACATTTTCTAAAGCCTGTGGAACTTGCGGGTTCTCGTCAATAATTGAAGGAAGGGGTTTTTGGAAATGCTGCAATGCAATTGTAACAGCACTATCACCATCATATGGGATATGACCTGTTAACATTTCAAAGAGCATAATTCCCATGGCATAAATATCACTTTGAATGGTGGCTTTTGAACCACGGGCTTGTTCTGGTGATAAATAATGCACACTTCCTAACATGGAATTTGTCTGCGTTAAACTAGTTTCAGCAAAAGCTACAGCAATACCAAAGTCTGTAACTTTGACAACACCTGACTTTGTTAATAGAATATTTTGAGGTTTCAAGTCTCTATGAACAATCCCTTTTTGGTGGGCTAATGTCATAGCAGATAAAACTTCTTCCATGATTCTAACAACTTGGGTGTTAGACAAAGGAGCGTTATCTTGAATAAATTTCTTAAGGTCAGCGCCCTGGATATATTCCATTACTAAGAACTGCTGTCCGTCTTCTTCACCTATATCTCGAATAGCGACAATGTTGGGATGATTTAATTCTGCCATCGCTCGCGCTTCTCTTTGGAAACGCGCTACTGCAACTTGATCTGTTTGATAATTGGTTCGCAAAACTTTAATTGCAACTTCTTCATTATCTAAGATTAAGTCATTGGCTAAGTAAACATCCGCCATACCACCGCGGCCAATTGATTTTAAGATGCGATAACGACCAGCAAATAATTTGCCAATCTGTATCATTCCATACCCTCACTTTCGTAATGTACCAAAGCGATAGTGATGTTATCCAAACCTCCACGAAGATTTGCGAGATTAATTAACTCTTGATTTTTTTCATCCAAGGATAAATCACGTGATACAATTTCTGCAATTTCTGCATTAGAAACCATATTCGTTAATCCATCTGAATTAATCACTAGATAATCATCATTTTCAAGCACCTTGATGCCTAAATCAGGTTCAACAGGAGATGATTGCCCGATAGATTGCGTGATAATGTTTTTTTGAGGGTGACTGCTAGCTTCATCTTCTGTAATTTGACCAGCTTTAACAAGTTCATTAACAAGAGAATGATCACTTGTCAGTAATTTATATTCCCCATCTTTTACTAATCCGATACGAGAATCACCAACATGTGCATAGATAGCATTGTTATCAATTAATACAACTGCCTCAACTGTCGTTCCCATACCTTTGTAATCTTCTGTCTGACCCATTTGATAGACTCTTTTATTTTCAGTTTCAATTGTCTCCAAAAGCCAATCTCTGATTTGACTTAATTCTGTCAGCTCAGTTTGAACCCACTCTTTTCCAAGATCGGTAACTGTCATTTCGCTAGCAATATTGCCAGCACGATGGCCTCCCATACCGTCGGCTAAAACGATAAGAGTAATACCTTTTTTATTATCAAATTTATTGATAAAATCTTGATTATTTGAGCGTTTTTGCCCAATATCTGTTATTAATGAAATTTTCATATATGTGTCTCTGACTAAGTCAGTCTCCTCCTAAATACTACAAGACCCTTCTAAACTGGCTAATAAAGAAACCGTCTGTTTGGTACTGTTCCGGCGTAATGTACAAACATCCATCCTTAACAATATCTTCTTGTGTATGATTAAGTTTTACTTGTTCAAAATTAGAATGACTTTGTAAAAATTTTTCAACGACTTGAAAATTCTCTTCATCAAAAATAGTGCAAGTGCTATAGGTTATTATACCACCTTTTCGCACCGTTTGACAAACGCTAGCCAGTATCTCTAACTGCAAGCCCTGCAATTGTTCAAAGTCTTGAATCTCTTTATTGTATTTAATATCTGGTTTACGTCTCATTAAACCAATACCAGAACAAGGTGCATCAACTAATATTTTGTCAAAACTATCCGCAGGAAAAGTCTGATTTACCTTTCTTGCATCTAATTGTCTCGTTTCAATTTTATCTGTTAAGCCTAATCGTTTTGCATTCTCCTTAACAAGATCAAGTTTGTGTTGGTAGATATCTAAGGCTGTAACACGACCGCTACTCAAATATGAAGCCATGTGAAGGGTTTTCCCACCTGGTGCGCTACAAGCATCCAAAATATGCTCATGACCTTCTATTTGGAGTGTCGGTGCAACCAATTGACTGCTTTCATCTTGAATAGTAATGGCGCCACTTGTGAAATAGTCACTAGTTGCAAAATTAGCACTTGTCTTTGTCAAACCAAGGGGTGATATCACAGACTCTTGTGCACCAAGTGCCTCTTTAATTTCCATTAGACGATTTTCATCTGTAACACGAATACTTGCTTTACTTGTCTCAAGTAGGCTTTCCATTATGGCCAGTGCACGTGTCTCACCAAATTGGTCCATTAATTTTTTAACCAACCAAGTTGGCAAGGAATATTTAATGGAATAACGTTTATTTTGACGTTTAATTGTTTCATAATCAGGTAAATCTGATGCTGTTAGTTGTCGTAAAATCGCATTCACATACTTCTCAGCACCACGTTTGTTGCCACGGTTTTTAGCAATATTGACAGCTTCATTAACAATGGCATGCTTTGGAACCTTATCTAAATAAACAAGTTGGTAAAGACTGAGCATCAAAAGGTAATAAACCCACTTATCTAGTTTGTCACGGTCTGTCACAACATGTGATAGATACCATTCTAATGTGATTTTACGGCTAATGGTTCCATAAACAATTTCAGTAATGAAGCCTTTATCTTTAGGGCTTAACTTGTTATTACTCAGTTGATGATTAAGGGCAATGCCTGAATAGGCACCATTTTCAAAAACGTCCTCTAGTACTATTAATGCTTTTCCACGTGGAAGCTGTTTCCAATTATTTGCCAAAGTAATCTCCTAGCTGTAATTCTCTTCCCAACCCATTAAGGTAATCTTGGATAGGCATTTTAGGTTTGCCCGCAGGTTGAACCAATTCTAAAGCGACAGCATTGTCACCACAAGCAATATGCACTGCTTTTTTTGTTTTTGCAATCACTTGTCCGGGTTGCCCTTGTCCATCTACCAAGCTTGCTTGGTAAATCTTAAAACGCTCTCCATTTTGATAGGTATGAGCTACTGGCCAAGGAGACATTCCTCTGATTTGATTAAAAACTTCTCTTGCTGATTTTGTCCAGTCCAAAACTTCCTGCTCAGAGCTGATATTTGGTGAGAAACTTGCTTGACTGTGATCTTGTGCTTGAGGTTTCAAATCTCCTGATAAATAGGCTGGCAGACTTTCTAAAAGAAGGTCACGTCCAATAATGGCTAGCTTCTCAAACATACTACCCACATTATCACTATCAAGAATAGGAGTGCTAGCTTTAGAAACCATATCGCCTGCATCCATTTCTTTTACCATTTCCATCAAGGTCACACCTGCTTCTTTTTCACCGTTCATAATAGCATAATGAATAGGAGCACCACCTCGATATTTTGGTAAAAGCGATGCATGGACATTTAAGGCAAATGACACCGAATCTAATAATGCCGTCGGCAAAAATTGACCATAAGCTGCTGTAATAATCCCATCAGCTCCTAAAGCCATAATCTCTTTTAATTCTTTTGAACCAGATAATTTTTCTGGTTGGTAAATAGGCAAATGATTCGCTAGAGCTAACTCTTTTACGGGTGTCATTTTGATTTCTTTTTTGCGTCCTACTGCTCTGTCTGGCTGAGTCACAACAGCTAGAATGTCATAGGCTGATGCCTTCACTAAGCCTTCTAAAACGGTTGCCGAAAATTGGGGGGTCCCCATAAAAATTATTTTTGTCATACTACTCCTTAAGCTGTCTTTCCTTCCATTATACCATAAGCCTGCTTTTCTTTTTGCGATGAAAGCCTACATGAAACTTTGTGGTTCCTGGTCAATAATAACTTTTAAGTCTTTATTTCCAGCCTCTTGTGTCCAATCTAAAATACTATTTAAAGTGGCTTCTAAGTTATCTTCAAATCGATATTTCAAAATCATCTGATAATGGTAGAGATTATGCGTTCTAGCAATTGGTTTTGGCGTTGGACCAAGAAGTTTAATATTATTAGACAAGCCTTCTTTTAACAAGGTCATCGCCTGATAAGCCTTTTTAACGACTTCTTGTTCATTATGGTGCGAAAAGGTTAAACCAACTGTAAAATAATAAGGCGGATAAGCCATTTTTTGCCTTATTTTCATTTCATAATCGTAAAAGGCATCAAAATCTTGTGATTTTGCTAATTGAATCGCATAATGGTCTGGGTTATACGTTTGAATTAAAACTTCTCCTTCTTTTTCGGCACGACCTGCACGACCTGCTACCTGGGTCAGTAACTGAAAGGTTTTTTCAGACGACCTAAAATCAGGTAAATTTAATGACGTATCGGCATTTAAAACACCTACTAGGGTAACATTTGGAAAGTCAAGACCTTTAGCAATCATTTGAGTTCCTAAAAGAATATCAGCCTTATGGGAACCAAATTCTGATAAGAGTTTTTCATGACTACCTTTTTTTCGTGTTGTGTCCACGTCCATTCTAAGAATTCTTGCTTCTGGTAAAACCTCCTTAAGCTCATCATAAGCTTTCTGAGTTCCCGTTCCATAATAACGGATACTTGAACTATGACAGTTTGGACAGGTTCTAGGAATGGGCTTTTGATAGCCACAATAATGGCAGTTCATGGTCTTTGTATCCATGTGGAGTGTCAGTGAGATATCACAATTTGGACACTCATCCACATAACCACAATCCCGACACATAATAAAACTTGAATAACCACGGCGATTCAGCATTAGAACAACTTGTTCTTTTTTAGCTAAGCGATCTTTAATTTTATCAATTAAATAAGGTGTGTAGTTGCTAACATCTTGTTGTCCAATATAGTCTCGGAAATCAACAATTTCTACATCTGGAATTTTGGCTTTGGGATTAGCCCTTTCTTTCAATTGAATAAAGTGATAAACACCTTTACTTGCACGAGCTCTACTTTCAATACTTGGTGTAGCAGACCCCATTACCAAAACAGCACGATTTGTTTTTGCCCGGATAACAGCTACGTCTCTAGCATGGTATCTAGGATTTGATTCTTGCTTATAAGTTGCTTCATGTTCTTCATCAATAATAATGGCACCAATATTCTCTAAAGGCGCAAAAATAGCCGATCTAGCACCAACAACAACCTTCGCTTCACCCTTCTTAATTTTTTGCCATTCATCAAATTTTTCCCCATCAGATAAACCTGAATGCATAATAGCAACCATTTTACCAAAACGTGAGATAAAACGTTGCGTCATCTGGGGAGTTAGCGAAATTTCAGGAACTAAGACGATGGCTGTTTTTCCTTCCTTTAACACCTTATCAATAATATGAAGGTAAACTTCTGTTTTTCCCGACCCAGTAATCCCTTGGAGAAGAAAAGGGTTTGACTCTTTACCAACTTCTGCAACAATTTGTGAGACAGCCTTTTTTTGTTCCAGATTCAAGTTTAAAAAAGTGCTTTCTGCAACTTTTTCAAAATAAGCATCGCTACGATTAACTTGAACGTCAAAGACAGTGATAAGTCCTTGAGCGCTAAAGTAGTTCACAATGTCCCTTGAAAAGCCTTTTATGAGGTCATTCAGCAGGCCATCTTCTTTGTGAGTCAGTAAAAATTCTTTCAATTCTTGCTTCTTTTTAGCTCTATTTGAAATAACGTGCTCTGCTAACAACGCCTTATTAACCTTATAATGTTTTTCAGTTTTAAGGGTCTTTTTATCTGTAGCTAAATAGTTAAAACCAATAGCTCCTGACTTAATTAAGGTTGCCACACGACTTTCTTGTTCTGGAGAAAGCTGTGATAACAAAATGGTAGTTTTGTCAGCAAAAATAAGCTTTTTATCTTCTTGACTGATACCATCACACCAAAACAATTCTTTATCATAATTAGAATTTAATAGATTTGGAATCATAGCTTTTAGCAAAGTAATTTTATAAGAAAAAACACGTTTTCGCATGTGGTTAGCTAGATCTAATTGCTCTTTGGTTAAAACAGGTTCAAAATCCAAGACAGATTGGACCTCTTTTAGTTGGCTAATATCTTCTTCACTTGATATACCAATGACAAATCCTTGTAATAGTCGATTCCCTCTTCCAAAAGGGACATGTACTCTTGATCCAATTTGTAATAGCGACTCAAAATAGTTTGGAATAGAATAAGTGAAGGGTTTATCTGTTTGCATTAATGGCACATCAACAATAACCTGCGCTACATTTCCCATTTCCTCTCCTTTCTATAAAGGCTATATGAAAAAATCTAAGATATAGCACCTTAGATTTTTTCTCCTTCTTCTTCTTTTTCTTTTGCAATTTGTTCTTTAATCTTGCGTTCTTCTTCTTCTTTTGCTAAGCGTTCTGCTTCAATTTTAGCACGAACTGCTGCACGTTTTGCAGCTGGGTCAGGATGAATAACAACATTACCAGCTTCAATTTCTTCGAGAGCTTGTAAAGTTGATTTCACAGATTTGAAGTTTTGTGTTGCTTTTGCTCCAGCTTCAAGTTCGTGAGCACGTTTTGCTTGTAGGATGACAAGCGAATATTTTGAAGGAACTTTATCTAATAAAGTATCAATTGAAGGTTTTAACATCATGGTATTTGGCTCTTTTCTATTTTAACGGATATCTTTTGTTTGTTTAATCATATTGTCGTAGCGACCAATCACACGTTCAACACGAAAATGTTCTGTTTCTATAATACGTTTGACACGCTCTGCAGCCAGTGGCACTTGATCATTAACAACTGCATAATCATATTCACGCATCAAAGCAATTTCTTCTCTTGCTCTTTCAATGCGTTGCGCGATAACTTCTTGGCTATCTGTACCACGTCCAACAAGACGGTCTTGTAATTCTTCCAAATCTGGCGGTGTCAAGAAAATAAAGACACCATCTGGAACTTTACTCTTTACTTGCAATGCTCCTTGAACTTCAATTTCAAGAAAAACATCAATTCCTTTATCAAGTGTTTGATTAACGTAAGTTAAGGGTGTTCCATAATAATTGCCAACATACTCGGCATACTCTAACATTTGGCCATTTTTTATTAATTCTTCAAATTCTTCGCGGGTACGGAAGAAATAATCAACGCCATCAACTTCGCCAGGTCTTTGTGGACGAGTTGTCATTGAAACTGAATATTCAAATTTATGATCGGGTGTTGAGAAAATCTCCTGCCTAACCGTCCCTTTACCTACACCTGATGGTCCTGAAAAGACGATTAACAAACCTCGTTCAGACATTACATTCTCCTTAATAATTGCTTTCTAATAGTTTAACAAAAACAATGGGCTTTTTCAAGATAATTATAAGATAAGTTCCCGACTTAAACGAAGAAATGAACTGTCCACTCCTTCTTGAATCACTAAGTTCCAAGTCCAAGTTAACAGTTCATAACTTTTTTATTTGGCGTAATCAATAGCACGCATTTCACGGATAACCGTTACTTTAATATTTCCAGGATAATCTAAATTATTTTCAATCTTCTCACGTACTTTATGTGATAGAATAACAACTTGATCATCAGAAACTTTTTCAGGTTGAACCATAATACGGATCTCACGACCGGCTTGAAGGGCAAAACTATTTTGAACACCGTCAAAGCTAGTTGCAATATCTTCTAAATCTCGGAGACGTTTAATATAGTTTTCCATGGATTCATTACGAGCACCTGGTCTTGCAGAACTTAAGGCATCTGCTGCTGCAACCAAAACTGCAATAACAGAGTCAGGCTCAACATCACCGTGGTGACTTGCTATAGTATTAACAACAACTGGGTGTTCTTTATATTTACGAGCAAATTCCATGCCAATTTCAACATGGCTACCTTCAACTTCTCGGTCAATAGCCTTGCCCATATCATGAAGGAAACCTGCACGTCTTGCTAGGGCAACATTTTCACCTAGTTCACCAGCTAAGATACCCGCTAATTTACCAACTTCAACAGAATGGCGGAGAACATTTTGCCCGTAAGACGTACGGAATTGCAATCTTCCCATAATTTTAATTAAATCAGGGTGTAAATTTGGTGCTCCAATTTCATATGCAGCCGCTTCACCATACTCACGAATACGGTTATCCATCTCCAGACGATTTTTCTCAACCAGCTCTTCAATACGAGCAGGATGAATACGACCGTCCGCAATTAATGATTCCAATGTCATTCGTGCAATTTCACGACGAATTGGATCAAATCCAGATAGAACAACTACCTCTGGTGTGTCATCAATAATAACATCAATCCCAGTTAAGCTTTCAAGTGTGCGAATATTACGGCCTTCACGACCAATAATACGCCCCTTCATATTATCATCTGGTAAGTGAACACTTGTAATGGTCTGTTCTGTAACATATTCACCAGCCATTCTTTGCATAGCTTGTGCCAGTAGATCTTTAGCTGTTTTATCAGTTTTATCTTTAATGTCACGTTCTGCATCTCTGATACGAGTTGCAATTTCATGTGTTAAGTTATTCTCTGTTTCCATCAAGATAACTTCGCGCGCTTCAGCAATTGTCATTGCTGCAACACGTTCCAATTCAGCTTTTTTCTCTACTTCAAGCTTTTCAACTTCTGTTTGACGCTCATCAATATGTTTAGATTTATCGTTCAGACTTTGTTCTTTGCTATCAAGTAATTTTTCTTTACCTGACAAATTCTCATCTTTTCGGTCAAGAGAAAAGGCACGTTCTGTCAAACGCGTTTCTAACTGTTTAAGCTCTTGTCTTTCAGATTTAAATTCTTGTTCAATTTCTTCACGATATTTTCTTGCTTCTTCTTTTGCTTCTAAAAGTAATTCCTTGCGATTTGCTTTACTTTCACGTTCTGCTGATAAACGAATATGGGCTGCTTCTTCTTCAGCTTTCCCACGAATATTAACAGCATCTTGCTCTGCGTTAAGAAGAGTCAAGTCCGCATTTTCTTTCGCTGACTTTAATTTTAGCGAAAGAAGTGCATAACCTATTATCAAACCAATGAGGGCACAAACAATCAATAGTACAATATCAATCATTTTATTACCTCAATTTTTATTAGATTTCATTAATAGAAAACTATAATATATTCTATCACATTTTAGACTTTTAGACAATTTAAATACGATAGAATTCCTATTACAGTCTAAAGCTTTTATGGTATCATAGTCTTATGAAGAAAAAGGAGTGTTCTCATGGTTAAAGAAGTTATTGTGGAGAGTTTTGAACTAGACCACACTATTGTCAAAGCACCTTACATCCGCCTCATCTCTGAAGATATGGGACCAAAAGGTGATATTATTACAAATTTTGATGTTCGCCTAGTGCAACCCAATCATAATTCTATTGAAACAGCTGGTTTACACACTATCGAACATCTCTTAGCAAAACTCATTCGCCAACGTATCGACGGTATGATTGACTGCTCACCTTTTGGGTGTCGCACTGGTTTTCATTTAATTATGTGGGGACAACATAGCTCTACAGAAATTGCTAAAGTCATTAAATCAAGTCTTGAAGAAATCGCTAAAGGCATCGAATGGAAAGATGTGCCTGGAACTACTATTGAATCTTGCGGAAATTACAAAGATCACAGTTTATTTGCGGCTAAAGAATGGGCTAATCTCATTTTAAGCCAAGGTATTTCAGACGATCCATTTGAACGTCATCTTGTATAAACCTTAATATTTGTTGCTTATCAGAAATAACTTAAAACAAAAAAACATCCTTGAAGCTAATGTGCGCTCAAGGATGTTTTTTTAATAGTCTAAAGCATCAGCATTGCCTTTTGCATTTCCGACAAAATAACCTGTCTTACCATTGATTGAGAAAAGGTAAGTTCCGTCTGTTTTAAACATATTATAATAGCCATTACCATTAATGATATTAACTGGCTCAATAATATAATTTGAACCCGTAAAATAGCCTCTTGCTTGTGATGTCGCAATAATACGCTCTAAGACACCTGGATTGATTAACCAAGCAGGATTACCACTATCTGCAATAGCTACATTGTTATATGGCACTCGAGATAAATCTCTTTGTAAACCAGCATATTGTGATAGAGCAACTCCTGGATTAGCTGGTGACTGACCCGCAAGAGGAGAAGATGTCGCTGCAGACGCCTGATTTGCAGCAGCACTTTCCGCCGCTTGCTTTTCTTCTGCTGCTTTTGCGGCAGCTTCTTTTTCTGATTTTTCTTTATCAGATAGTTGTTTGCGACCATCCGAAATAGCTGACTGCAACATACTGTCTAAACTTGCATTACCTGTTTTTAAAATGTCTGCTTGTAAATCATCGAAATGAACACCTGACTTAACTGTTGCAGCAATTTTTTCACCGTCTTTAATCACTTCTGTTGCAAATTTACCATTAACAGCTTTAATGGCAACAATCTGTTTACTCAAAAGATCAAATTTTTCTTTAGCATTATCGTAATAGGCTGTTTTTTTCAATTTAGACAAGATTTTTTCTAAATCTGTCAATTTATCAAAGTGATCATTTTTAAGCTTTGTTTGCTTATCATCACTATAGAATGCCTTGAGTTCGCTATTAAATGCCTTTGCGTTTGCTTTAGCCTTCTTGGCTTGCTCATTTTCTTTTTCTTGTTCAGCTACTTGCTTAGCCACTTCTTCTCTAGCTTTAGGCGAGTTTGATTGTGAAGCAAAATTAACACCAAGAAAAACAACTAAAGCAAGAAATAAGATTGCTAGCAAAATAGGAATCACTTTTTTCTTCTTGCGTGAGTTAGCTTGCCCTCTACTTACAGTACCAAACGTTTGTCCCTCAGGATAATCAATCTTATCATATAGTGTTTCTTTAGGAAAATCTGTATCAGCAGTGCCAAGAGTGTCGGGAACAGGAACTTCTTCTGTTTTAACACTGGATGTTTCTTCATTATATAGTGTTTCGTTTGCTGACGATTCCTTTTTAATTAAGCCAGCTTTTGCTAATTCTTGGCGTTGTTTCTGGATAAATTTATCCAAGCTAGCCGTATCCAAAGTCTCTAGTTCAGACAGTTTTGTTTCAAATTTTTTGGATGCGACTTCTTCACGGTGTTGTTTGATGTATTTATCAAGAACGCTATCTTGATCAGTAATACCAGCTTTCAACTCCGAATCTTTTCGAACAGCTTCACCAACCGTCATATTTTTTGCTTGGTCAATATCTAGGGTTTGACCATCCTTGTTGATTTCAAAGTCTTTCTTTTCAGACACACTCTTTACCTCTCAGATAGATTACGTTTGACTCTTTGGCCATAAAATTGATAAAGATCAACTTTCATAGTTCCATTGTAGAGTTTACGTTTTTTATCAGCCTGTTGGCCATATTTTTTTTCAAATTGTTCGTCACTTGTCAGGACAAATTTACTCCATGTTTTTAAGGGGGCAAAAGTTTGGCCCATTTCATTATACAAGATGTCTACAGCTTTGTCATCAAGTAACCTTTCTCCATAAGGTGGATTTGAAATGATAACACCATTTTGTTTATCTGTTCGAAAATCTTGTAAACGCATTTGTTTGAAAGTAATAACATCTGCTAACCCAGCCTCTTCGGCATTCTTTTTAGCAATAGCAATCATACGGCCATCAATATCAAAACCTGAGATGTCTAATTGAATGTCATAATTGGCTTGCGCTTCTGCTTCATCTCGAACCTGCTCAATTAAAGATTTATCAACCCAGCTCCACTCTTCAAAAGCAAAGCTTCTATTAAAGCCGGGAGCAATATTCATACCAATTAGTGCGGCTTCAATACAGAAGGTTCCAGAGCCACAAGTAGGGTCAACCAATGGTTTATCTGGGAACCAATTGCTTAAAGCTAAAATAGCTGCTGCCATGTTTTCTTTAATTGGCGCCCCACCTTTTTGGAGACGGTAGCCCCGTTTAAAGAGGCTAGTACTACTAGTATCAATCATAATTGTTGCAACATCTTTTAAGATAGAGACTTCAATTTTAAATTCAGAGCCAATTTCTTGTAAGGGAACACCCTCTGGACGATGGTAGTGTTTTTGAAGTTTTTTGACAACTGCCTTTTTGGTAATTGCTTGAACACTAGGTTCGTTATGCAACTTTGACTTAACACATTTTGCTTTTGCAATAGGAAATTTTGCACCTAAAGGTAAGTAATTCTCCCAGTCTAATCCATTGACACCTTGAAATAATTCCTCAAATGTCCTAGCAGGAAACTGCCCAACAATAATCTTAATTCTATCTGCAGCCCTAAGCCATAAATTTGTCTTTGCAATTGCTTTTATATCACCATCAAAATACACTTTACCATTATCAACCTTGTAGTCAAATCCAAGGGCTTTCATCTCTCTACCGACAACTGCTTCTAATCCTGCTGCTGCAGTAGCTACTAATTTAAAGTTTTCTTTCATTTTCATTTCTTTCTTTAAAATCAAATAAAAGCTAGCAAGTGCTAGCTTAACCTATTATGCAATTTTCTATAAGCCATGTTTTGTTCCAGAAGTGACTAGGAACCACTTCTTTCGATAATCATCTGTCTACTGATTGTATTACAGTCAGAATAGCCTGTTCGTTTCCATGCTATTCCATGCCCCGACCAAAGTTTGGGTTGCTAGCTTGAGGGGTTTACCGCGTTCCATTTTTTACGTTTCCATAAAAACTGCGTCACTGTGGCACTTTCAGACTTACTTTGGCATATCAAAGGACTTAGCCATTTCACTCGCCGTAATGTACTAAAGTACATTCCTAGGCTTATTTTTTCGCCTAGCACAAACACTACTGGCATCACAGCCAGTGCTAGCATGGACTTTCCTCATAGTATTAAAATACTACGCGATTATCCAAAAATTGCACGAATATTCATTATTCCATAATTTGCTTGCCAAAAACTTCTTTTTCTAAGCGACTAATACGTTTTAAAATATCGAAATTTGTAGCAGATTGTGCAACACGAGTCGGTTGAACTGGAGTGTGACGTTCCTCATTAATACTGTGACGAACATGTGCTCCTTCTTTTTTAAGGTGTTCAATTTCAGCTTTCAATTCTTCAATTTCTGAAATATACGCTTCGTAGTCTTTGATAACATTATCTAGAAATTCATCAACTTCCTTTTTATCAAATCCACGCATAGCGGTCTTAAATTCTTGTTCAAATATATCTTTTGGGCTATAAATAATACGTGTCATTCTATACTCTCCGACTGGTCTTTCTTACTTAACTATCAACTTTGCGATATCATTATTAATGATACAGAAAAATAAGGCAAAAAGCAAGTGTTAAACTATTACTAATTATTAAAATGCTAACTATTCTTCATCATTTATTTTATTTAAACGTTCAAAGGTCAAGAAATGCATGTCATAATTTCTTTTCTCTGACATTTGTGCAACTAAATACTTCATATTCGTTTCATTTTCATTATCATAAAAGAGATATGCACCATCGGTGTTTTCAATTATAAATTGATTGTATTGTTTGAATTGTGATGGATTTTCATAATGCTTAAAAGAATATTTGACAAAATCAACGGTTTTAAAATCTGCTAATTTCTGTTGATTCCCTTCATTCCATTGCTCTCCATGGTTTTCAAAAAGAAAAACAGTGGCTATTTGAATAGGGTAGTCTGCTTGTAATTGCTTTGCAACCTCTAAAGCCCAATACTCAAAACCCAAATTCCCTGTAAAAATGAACCAGTCCACACCGCTTTCGATAAATGCTATCAAATCTTTGCTTATTGCCCGCTTTATCACATCAATCCGAGTATCTTTTTCCTTAAAAATTCCTAAATCAAATGAACGGTAGCCAGTTACGAGAATTGCAGTCATATTGTGTTGTCCTTTCAAAAATTATGATATAATAATATTGCTTAAATTTTTCATTAAGTCTTGACGTTAGGAGTATCATGGTCAACTATCCTCATCAACTTAAAGGAAAAAAAGCAACCCCTATTCAAACAAAGACAAAAGCAGCTAAAGTAGATTTTGCTAATCGGGGCATGTCCTTTGAAGCAGCTATCAATGCTACTAATGATTATTATTTATCAAGGCATATCGCTGTTATTCATAAAAAGCCAACACCTGTTCAAATTGTTAAGGTTGATTATCCTAAAAGAAGTCGTGCTAAAATCGTAGAAGCCTATTTCAGGCATGCGTCAACCACAGATTATTCTGGGGTTTATAAAGGTTTTTATATTGACTTTGAAGCTAAGGAAACTCAACAAAAAACAGCTATGCCAATGAAAAATTTTCATTTGCATCAAATTGAACACATGGCTTCTGTCTTAGAACAAAAGGGTATCTGCTTTGTCCTTTTACACTTTACAACTTTGAAAGAAACTTACTATCTTCCAGCCAAAGCTTTGATTGACTTTTATGCTATAGATAAAGGAAACAAATCAATGCCTCTCGATTATATCAGAAAAAATGGCTTTGAGATAATGATTGGAGCTTTTCCTCAAGTTCCTTATTTAGAAATTATTGAACAAAATTTTTTAGGCGGTGATTAAAATCAAAAATCCAACACTTCAAAAATGGCTTAAGTATTCATTTGGTGCACTACTAGGTCTTATCATTCTTTGTATCGTTTTCGGTGGACTACTCTTTGCATTTTATATAGCGAGTGCTCCTAAGCTTTCTGAAAATGAATTGAAATCAACAAATTCAAGTCTTATCTATGATAGTCACAATAAACTAATTGCTGACCTTGGCTCTGAAAAACGTGAAAACGTTACAGTTGATAGTATCCCTATCAACTTGGTTAATGCCATTACCTCTATTGAGGACAAACGTTTCTTTAATCATCGCGGTGTCGATCTTTATCGTATTCTTGGGGCTGCTTACCACAATTTAACAAGTAGTAGCACTCAAGGAGGCTCTACCTTAGACCAACAGTTAATTAAATTAGCTTATTTCTCAACCAATGAATCTGATCAGACTTTAAAACGTAAAGCTCAAGAAGTGTGGTTGTCTCTTCAAATGGAGCGTAAATACACCAAACAAGAAATTCTAACCTTCTATATTAACAAGGTTTATATGGGGAATGGCAATTATGGGATGTTAACAGCTGCTAAGTCTTACTATGGCAAAGACCTAAAAGACCTTTCTTTTGCACAATTAGCTCTCTTGGCTGGGATTCCTCAAGCACCATCTCAATATGATCCATATGTTAATCCTGAAGGTGCACAAAATCGTCGTAACCTTGTTCTTCAACAAATGTATTCTGAAAAGAACATCACTAAAGAAGAATATAACCAAGCTATTGCAACACCAGTAACTGATGGATTGCAAACATTGAAAAAAACATCTAGCTATCCAAAATACATGGATAACTATTTGAAACAGGTTATCAAACAAGTTAAGTCTGAAACCAACAAAGACATCTTTACTTCTGGTCTTAAAGTTTACACTAACCTTGAACCTAATGTTCAAAAACGCCTCTACGATATTTATAACACTAATGATTATGTTTATTATCCAGATGACAACTTCCAAGCAGCCTCAACAATTGTTGAGGTTACAAATGGACATGTTCTTGCTCAATTAGGTGGAAGACATCAAGATGAAAATGTTTCTTTTGGTACTAACCAAGCTGTCTTAACTGACCGAGACTGGGGTTCAACAATGAAACCGATCTCAGCTTACGCACCCGCTATTGAATCCGGTGCCTATAATTCGACAGCTCAATCAACAAACGATGCTATCTACTACTGGCCTGGTACTAATACTCAACTCTTCAACTGGGACCGCAGGTACTATGGATGGATGACCATCCAAACTGCCATTATGCAATCTCGGAACGTTCCTGCTGTAAGAGCATTGGAGGCATCAGGCTTAGATTATGCTAAATCATTTTTAAACGGTCTTGGTATCAACTACCCAGAAATGAATTATTCAAATGCTATTTCAAGTAATCACAGTAGTTCTGATGAAAAATATGGTGCAAGTAGTGAAAAAATGGCATCAGCTTATGCCGCTTTCTCAAATGGTGGTATCTATTATAAACCACAGTATGTTAACAAAATTGAATTTAGTGATGGCACAACCCATACTATTGAAAATAAAGGCAGTCGAGCAATGAAAGAAACAACTGCCTATATGATGACAGATATGCTTAAAACTGTTTTAACATATGGGACTGGTACTGCTGCTCAAATTCCTGGTGTCGCTCAAGCCGGTAAAACTGGTACATCTAACTACACCGATGAAGAATTAGCTGTGATTGGTAGTGAATTAGGGCTTTATACTGATTACGTTGGTACAATGGCTCCTGATGAAAACTTTGTTGGTTATACTAATAAATACGCCATGGCTGTGTGGACAGGTTACAAAAATCGCCTAACGCCTGTCTATGGCAACGGCTTAACCATTGCTTCTGAAATTTATCAAAGCATGATGTATTATTTAACAGACGGCTATAGTGAAGACTGGGTAATGCCAAGTGGTCTCTACCGTAGTGGTGGTATGCTTTATCTAAGTGGTGGCACATACACAACAAACAATACAAATAGTAGCTCTGTTTATAATAATATTTATAGTAGCTCTTCAAGTACTACAGCAAGTTCAAATAGTGCATCAAGTGTTCCTGAAAGTTCAACTTCAGCACATGAGCAAACACCATCTACTAACACAACTCCTGCAACTCCTGATACTGCCGGAGGCAATGCTAATAACGGAAACGGTGGCTCACAAGCTCACAACGGAAACTAAACAATAGCAAATTGGAGAGACTATTGTTTTGCTCCGATTCAGATTGAAGAAAAAGTTCCTTTTGGACCATTTTCTTCAATCTTTTTCTTTTTCTCGGAAAAGAAAAAAACTTATAAGTGCCATTATATCAGCAGTTATAAGAGTATAGACACTAGGCAATCTCTAAAGATGCAAATTTTCTATTACTGATAAGGTTTGCCTCCAATGTTTTGATTCTTTTCTTTTTTATCATCTTAAGCCTATCTAATATTTTTTATTCCAGTTAGCCTAGAAGAGCCTCTCTGGCAAACAAGCAAACCCCCTACTCAAGTTGGTTTACACCATAATATTACTTTTATATGCTTCGTCACAGAAGCAAAAATCTAGATTTTCTCAAATTAGTTGGCGATTTTGATAAGCTTTCACTAGCTTATTTAGGCATCAAAAAACTTCCCTCTTCTATCAAACAGAAAGGAAGTCTTTTAGTATTGTATGGATGATGTGTTACTTTGCCTAAGTTTTTACTGTTTATTTCCAAAACTCATCAAAAATAGTTATTGGTAAGTGACGCTTGTGTTCACCTTTATACCACCAAGATTCAATCTTTGATTTTGCTTCGTCAGTGACTTCTTTACCTTCTAAGTAATCATCAATATCATTATAAGTAACTCCAAGAGCAACTTCGTCAGCAATTCCAGGTTTGTTATCTTCTAAATCTGCTGTTGGTATTTTTTCATATAAACTTGAATCAGCATTCAGTTCTTTTAAAAGTTCTTTACCTTGCCTTTTATTAAGTCTAAAAAGTGGCAAAATATCAGCACCCCCATCACCAAATTTTGTAAAGAAAGCTGTGATGTTTTCAGCAGCATGATCTGTTCCAATGACTGCACCACTTGTCTGTCCAGCGACAGCGTACTGGCTAATCATGCGTTGACGCGCCTTAATATTACCTTTATTGAAGTCAGAAACAGCAATTCCTGCCTGTGATAAGGCAGCAACTTGCCCATCAACAGCTTCTTTAATATTGATGGTTAAAACCTGATCTGGTTTAATAAATGCAAGGGCCTTTTGGGCATCTGCTTCATCTGCTTGGATGCCATAAGGCAGTCTTATAGCAATAAACTGATAAGTCTCATCACCTGTTTCTTGGCGCAATTCTTCAATAGCCATTTGGGCCAACTTGCCAGCCAAACTGGAGTCTTGACCACCTGAAATCCCTAGAACCAAACTTTTTAAGAAGGGGTGTTTTCGTAAATAGGCTTTTAAAAAGTCAATCGACTGACGAATCTCCTCGTTAGGATTAATGTTAGGTTTAACCCCTAATTCTTTAATAATTTGTGACTGCAATGTCATTTTAGCTCTCCATTTCCCAATGTTTGTTTTCGAATTTTTTCAATTAGATTCATTTTGTTCTGCCATACATCTCGAGCTAAGTCAACTGGGTAATCCTGTGGGTTGAGAACTCGTTTGTATTCATCCCAAAGGCTATCAAATTCATGTCGTGCATAATCTTGAATCTCTTTCAGGCTTGGTAATTGATAGACCAATTTGCCATTATCAAAAATATCAACCAACAATGGAACGGCATCAAAATCCCTTACTGTTTTATTGATATAAGTGTAAGTGGGGTGGAACATTTCAATCTCATCCAAGGCATTGACATCAAGATCTGTAAAAGTAATGTAGTCGCCTTCTGATTTGCCTTTTTCTCGGCTTGTGATACGCCAAACTTGTTTTTTACCTGGAGTTGATACTTTCTCAGCATTGTTAGATAGTTTGATGGTATCTTGCATTTGTCCCTTATCGTCTTCAATGGAAACAATTTTATAAACAGCTCCTAAAGCGGGTTGATCATAAGCTGTAATCAATTTGGTTCCAACACCCCAAACGTCAATTTTTGCTTTTTGCATTTTGAGGTTAAGAATGGTTTGTTCATCTAAATCGTTTGAAGCATAAATTTTAGCTTCTGTAAACCCAGCTTCATCCAACTGCTGACGGACTTTTTTTGACAAGTAAGCTAAATCTCCAGAGTCTAAGCGAACACCTAGGAAATTGATTTTATCACCCAATTCTTTAGCCACTTTAATAGCACTTGGAACTCCCACTCGTAAGGTATCATAAGTATCTACTAAAAACACACAATCTTGATGTGTTTTTGCATAAGCCATAAAAGCTTGGTAGTCGTTACCATAAGTTTGTACTAAGGCATGGGCATGGGTACCTGATACTGGGATATCAAAAAGTTTCCCAGCTCTAACATTACTAGTTGCATTTGCCCCACCAATCACCGCAGCACGGGTTCCCCAAATCGCCGCATCCATTTCCTGAGCTCGTCTTGTTCCAAATTCTAGCAGGGGTTCATCTTCAATCACTGAACGAATACGCGCAGCCTTGGTTGCAATGAGGGTTTGGAAATTCACAATATTCAAAAGAGCTGTCTCAACCAATTGACATTGCCCTAGTGGACCTTCAATTTGAACAATCGGTTCATTAGCAAAAACCAAATCCCCTTCTTTAGCTGAACGAACCGTCAATTCAAGCTTCAAGTCTTTAAGGTAAGTTAGAAATGCCTGGTTGTAGCCTAAATCTTTTAAATAAGCTAAATCTGTTTCTGAAAACCTTAAGTTTTCTAGATAGGTGACAATTCTCTCTAAACCGGCAAAAACGGCATAGCCATTGCTAAATGGTTCTTTACGGAAATAAACTTCAAAAACTGCTTTTTTAGTATGTATTCCTTGTTCAAAATAAACTTGCATCATATTTAACTGATATAAATCAGTATGGAGTGTTAAACTGTCATCTTTATACATATTACTAATGACTCCTTTGGATTATTGTTAATATTATAACATATTCTTTATTCAATGCTGTTATGCTTGCACTCAATACTCAATCAGTTGATAAATCAGCATTTTTAGAAAGTTCTAAAATGAAGTTAGCCATCTGAGGGTATGAAAAAACATCTCAAAGAGATATACTTGTAGTTCACCACAAACACAAGATAGGACACTTTGAGATGCATGAACATTATACACCAAAAGGAAAACATTTGACAATAGCTGAGCGTTACTTCATCGAGAAATGGAAGTCAGAAGGAAAGTCCAATAGAGCCATCGCTAACTTGCTAGGTAAAGCGCCTCAAACCATTCATAATGAGGTTAAACGAGGACTTGTCAGACAACAAATTCGTAAAGGTAAATTTGAAATGATTTATCAAGCTGACTACGCTCAAGCTAGCTATGAGAATAAACGACGAAATTCTATTCGTTCTATTGGCTTGGATAAAGATACGAAAGAGAGGATTCTGCACTATATGAGGCAGAACTTTTCACCTGAAATGATGGTGAAGTCGAAAGGGATAGCTGTTCCTGTTTCAACCATCTATTATTGGATTCATAACGGACACCTTGGCATCCATTCTGATCACATCTTGTATCCAAGGAAAAGAAAGGGAAAATCAAAGAAGGCTAGCCCTCGTTTCAAACCTGCTGGTCAATTCATTGAGAAAAGACCTGATGCGATTAATCGTAGACTTGAAAATGGGCATTATGAAATTGATACGGTCATTCTAACAAGGGCTAAGAATGAATGTCTACTAACTCTAACAGACCGCCGTAGTCGTCACCAGATTATCAGACTCATTCCGGATAAGTCTGCTCAGTCGGTCAATCATGCCTTAGAAAGTATAGTAAAGACTCACTCTATTCACTCTATTACAGCTGATAACGGAACTGAATTCAACAGACTTTCTCTTGTCTTTCCAAAAGAAGATATCTACTACGCACATCCCTACGCTTCCTGGGAAAGGGGAACGAATGAGAACCACAACAGACTGATCAGAAGATGGTTACCTAAAGGAACAAAGAAAACGACCCAAAGAGAGGTCGCATTCATTGAAAATTGGATAAACAACTATCCTAAGAAAATATTAGACTACAAATCTCCTAAAGAGTTTTTAACCGCTGGCTAACTTGGACTTGAAATTTAGCAAATCAGCATTTTTTAAACTAACACTATCTATTAAATCACTATCAATTTAAAAACAAGGTAGTCAATTTTAAGCTGGGAAATATTTTATTTTATCTCCAATTTTAAACTTTGTACCATTTTTTCCTAATTTATTAACAAAATATTTGACCAAGGATAGAAAATAAAGTAAAATAATATTGAAATCGATTACAATATTATTGTTGGTTTCTAAAAACAAAATTGGAGGATAGTCATATGAAAAAATTTACACTCTCTATCATGGCAACTTTAGCATTATCAGGAGCATTCCTGACAAGCCCAATACAAATTGTCAAGGCTGATCAGTCTACTGATTTAGATACAGAATTTTTGGAAGTTCTTAATAAACCTGGGTACCAAGAACTTTTAGGATTTCTACAAACACAAGGACTCGATGAATTTTATTCACAATTGTATCTAGAGCTGTTCCCTGAGAAAGATTTTAAGAAAACCTTGAAAGATTTTAAAATGAAAACAACTGACGTCATCAAAGACCAAGTTATTTCTGAAGTTAATGCTTATTTCCAAATGTACGCTCCTGTACCTTTAGATGAACAATAATAATAAGGACTGAGTTTAAACGCTCAGTCCTTATTGATTTATAAAGGAAACAATAGTAAAGCTTATAGCAATCACATGATTAATAATCCCAATCTTAATTTTTAACCACTAGTTTAAAACGTCTATTACAATAGATACCAAATACTATGATCCAGATGCTTGCCCAAATTGCTCCAATATAAGTTGATTCCTGTAGGAACAATGATACAAAAACAAATGCAAAGAAGATTAAGGTTAATGGTGTAGCAAGTTTGTAGTAAGGCATTAAAAAGCCATCTTGCATAAAGTCACTTGACTGACGGTATTTCCAGTGAGCTACCATTGTTAAGGCGTAGATTGCAATGTAAACACCTGATGAAGATGCTGCAATCAGTGAGAAAGCATCAGAGACACCTGGTAAGACGTTAATAATAGCTGAAATACCAACGATAACGGCTGAGAAAATAATAGCTTTACTTGGAACACCTTGTTTGGATAACGTATTTAATTTCAAGTTATTCGTTAATTTGTTTGAATTTTCATTAGCTAACTGATACAGATGTCGTCCTGTTGAATATAAAACTGAGTTCAATGCTGACGCTGATGATGTTAAGACAACAAAGTTAATCAAGGCAGCTGCCCACTTAATTCCCAAAAGTTGAAAAACCATAACAAATGGAGATTTATCAATCGGTAATTGATGCCATGGCACAATAGCCATAATCGAAATTAAAGAACCAACGTAAAAAATAACAATACGAACTGGAATATCTTTAATAGCTTTTGGTAAAACTTGTCTTGGATTTGCCGTTTCTGATGTTGTGATACCAACAAACTCAATTGCTTGATAAGCAAAGAATACCATTTGGAAACCCATTAAGAATTTCAATTTGCCATTTGGGAAAAATTCAAACTTACTTGATAAATTCATCAGACTGGCGTGACCAGTAGGCGTTTCAAAACCAGTTAAAACCATAAAAATTGCCGTAGCAATCAAAGCAACAATAGCAACAATTTTAATCATGGCAAACCAAAATTCGGTTTCACCAAAAATACGAACTGCAATAAGGTTAATGGATGACAAAATAACTAAGAAAACCAATTGAATTAACCAGGAATGCCAGTTAGGAAACCAGTATTGAACGTAAGTTCCAACTGCTGTTATATCAGCCATTCCAATAAATATCAAGGAAATCCAGTAGGAAAGCCCTGAAAAATAGCCCCAACCTGGGCCAATATACTTGGTAATGAAGTTAATAAAGGTGTGTTGGTCTGGATCAAAATACAGCATTTCTCCGATGGCACGCATCATCATAAACATGAAAAATCCAGTGATGATATAAACTAATAAAATAGAAGGACCTGTTAAGGAAATCGCACGACCAGCTCCTAAAAATAAGCCTGTTCCAATTGTTCCTGCAATAGCAATCAATTGAACATGACGATTTTCAAGACCTCTGACCATACCATTTTCTAGTTCGGTATTTTCGTCTGTTTTATGGTTTGACATTATAAACTCCATTCAATAAAATATGTGTTATTATACCCTTTTTTCAGAATATTTGCAATACGGCTCATTTGAGCCTGCTAAAAAGACCAAAACAGGTCATGTTTTGATCTTATTTTTAATATTATACCATATTTTCAATAAAATGATAAACACCTTGACCTGCAATGGCACCATCTCCAACTGCAGTTGTAATTTGACGCAAATCTTTTTGCCTTACATCACCAATGGCAAATATACCAGGAACACTTGTTTTCATGTGGCTATCTGTTTCAATCCAACCTTCTACATCACAAATCCCCAAATTCTGAACCATGCTGGTTACAGGAATCATTCCCACATAAATGAAAACACCACCAAAAGCATGATTGGTCACTTCTTCCGTTTTCACATTTTTAATAGCTACTTCAGATACCTTGATGGCATCGCCTTTAATTTCTTCTACTACTGAATCCCAAATAAATGTTATTTTTTCATTGGCAAAGGCACGGTCTTGTAGAATTTTCTGAGCTCTTAATTGGTCACGGCGATGAACAACTGTAACACTTTTAGCAAATTGAGTCAGGTAAATTGCTTCTTCAACGGCAGAATCACCACCTCCAACAACCAAGAGGTCTTGATTACGGAAAAACGCCCCATCACAAACCGCACAGTAAGAAACGCCACGGCTTGTGAATTCCTCTTCACCTTTAACACCTAGAAGCTTGTATTTAGCACCTGTAGCAACAATAATCGTTTTGGCATCAAAGGATTGATCTTCTGTTGTTACACGCTTAAAATGGCCCATATCTTCAACAGATTGAACAATACCATAGATATGCTCAACCTCAAATTTTTCAAGTGGTTCAAACATCTTCATCGACAATTCTGGACCTGAAATATGATCATAACCAGGATAGTTTTCGATCTCAGAAGTATTATTCATTTGACCACCCGGTGCTCCTTGCTCAATAATAGCTACTTTTAAATTACTACGAGCAGCATATAAAGCCGCTGTCATTCCAGCAGGACCTGAACCTACTATTAATGTATCATACATGCTTGGTTTTTCTCCTTTGTTACTAATTGACATCATTTTACCAATGTCAGCTTTTTATTGCAATGTTTACGACTTCAACACAATCAAGATACTCATAAAGGCAAATGACAAAACAGGTATCAATAAAAGAGCAATCATGATCATCTCATATAAAAAATGTTGTCTTTCTGAAGCTGTTTTATCTAATTTACGTTTCGCTCGAAAGAAAATCCAAAAGCCACAAATACTCAAGACTGTTATTGTTGAAAAGAGTAAGCCTTGAAGATAAATCGTCATTAATTCTGCAAACATCTTGCCACCCATTCATTTCATTCTTTTTCCTTGCTAATAGTGTCAACAAGAAAAGTCTAGGATAATCCCAGACCCTTTTATTATATCAAAAGTCATCTATTAAATATATGATTTTGAGTACTTGTTGAAAAATTCTTTTGTTCTGACTTCTCTAGGATGGTTAAAAATCTGATCAGCCGTACCTTCTTCTAAAATACTTCCATTGTCAAGAAACAACACACGATCAGCAACTTGCTCAACAAAATGCATATCATGACTAACCAAAACCATTGTTTGACCCGTTTTAGCGGCATCAGCAATTGATTTTTCAACTTCACCAACCAATTCCGGATCTAACGCAGATGTTGGTTCATCTAATAAAAGAACATCTGGTTGCATGGCCAGTGCTCTAGCCAAGGCAACCCTCTGTTTTTGCCCACCAGAGAGATGGCGGGGGTAATGATTTTCACGATCTGATAAGCCTACTTTTGCCAATTGCAGTTTAGCAATTGCAGTCGCCTCTTGATTGCTCATCTTTTTAACAACAATCAAACCTTCTTTGACGTTTTCCAAAGCTGTTTTACGCTCAAAAAGATTGAACTGTTGAAAAACCATGGCTAATTTACGTCTAAGAATCAAAACCTCTTCTGATTTAATTGTCTCAAAATCAACAAAGAAGTCATCAATTTTGATAGAGCCTTTGTCAGGTTTTTCAAGATAATTCATACTGCGTAAAAAGGTTGACTTGCCAGCACCTGACGCTCCAACTAAGGCAATAACCTCTCCTTTTTCAATGGTCAAACTTAAATCATCTAATACCTTTTGACCTGAAAAATGTTTACTTAAATGGGAAATCTCTATCATTAGCGTAAGTCTCCAATCTTTGTATCGAGTTGATTTTCAGGGCTTTGAATTGCCATTTTATTTTCAATGAAGCGGCCCAATTGTTCAATCAAAATACTAATAAACCAATAAATCAAAGCTACCGAAATATAGCGCTCAAAATAGCGGTAATCAGCACCTCCTAGAATTTGTGCTTGTGCAAACATTTCAACAATTCCCGCGTTAAAGGCTAATGATGTGCCCTTGGTAAGACCTATCAAACCATTAATTAAGGTCGGCGTCGCTACTACAGCCGCATTTGGAATGATAACACGCTGATAAACTTGTCTAGCTGTCATTCCTAAACTTTTAGCTGCTTCAACTTCCCCACTATTAACAGATAAGATTGCTGCTCTAATTGTTTCACTAGTATATGCCGCCTCATTAAAAGCAAAAGCCATAATAGCAAATACCGAAGCGGGAATAGCATTAATATTCCAGTTAAAGCCATACTTAACATTGAGGTATTTTAAGAATAAAGGAATGCCATAATAAGTTAGCATCAATTGCACTAAAATCGGTGTTCCACGTAAAAAACTAACCATAACAGCTTGAATAGGATATAGAATCTTTACGCGATTAATCTTTACAATGGCAAAAATAAGAGCTAAGAATAGGCCAAGTACAGCGCCAACAACTGTTAAAAACAAAGTAATTGGTAAGCGTTGCAAAATATCTGGAATAGCATCAAATACAGCTTTCCAACTAAAAAGACTTCCTTCTGGAATATGGTCAACAAGCTTTTCGTACCAATTCCAACCACTTGCTAAAGTGTAGACTGACATAATTTCTCCTTAAAGTGCTAGATTCTTTTAGTTTAGCACTAGTCTTAAAATGTGTAAACAATTCTGCTTCCAAAGCCTAAGCATATCAGCTTAAAGGCCCCTAAGAGATTATTATTTTCTGATTTTTTTACATAAAGATGTAGCTACTATCATAACAAAATTCGAGCCTACTGAATAATATTTTTTTATTATCACACTCATTAGTAAAGCCTATCACACTGAAAATGTACCAAAAAGCTCCTGATTAACTCATCAGAAGCTTAAGAGTTTAAAAACTTTGTTTTCTAGCTTTACGTTCTGCTCTTCCACGCGCTTTGTTTTCTGAACGACGTTCTTTACGACGTTTTTCATCAACAACCCACTGAATTTTCTTCTTATAAGCTGGTTTAACCTTTTTCTTTTTCTTTTTAACCAGACCAATCATTTCAGTGTCTAATTTCTGATATGATTTTTCACGACTATTACGGCGATCACGATCATAAGTATCCTGAAACTCACCATCTTTTAGGACTTTAGGAACAAAGGCGATGCCCATTTTCTCAAGTTCCTTGATATCAGAATCATCACTTGGCTGATAAAGAGTAATAGCTGTGCCTGTGAGACCATTACGCCCAGTACGACCAACACGGTGCACAAAGAATGAAAGATCCTGAGGAATAGCATCATTGATTACATGACTAACCCCTTCAATATCAATACCACGCGCAGCCAAATCAGTTGCTACAATGTATTCAAAATCAAGTTTCTTCACCTGATTCATGATGCGTTTGCGTTCACGTGGAGGAACACCGCCATGTATTTTTGCAACACGCAAACCATTTGCCACTAGGAAAGCATGCAACTCATCAGCTCTTTCTTTAGTGTTAACAAAAATCATTGCTAAATAAGGCTGCATGGTTTTCAAGATGTTAAAAATCTGACCATTTTTATCACGGCCTTTTGTTGACACTAACCAGTTGTCAATGGTGTCAGCAATGACAGTTTCTGTCTTAATTTGTTCAATCAAAGGATTGGTCAAATATTTTTTCAAGAATGGCTGTAATTTCTTAGGAATGGTTGCTGAAAAGACAAGAATTTGCACTTCTTTTGGAAGTGATGAAGCAATCTTATCAACAGTATCCAAAAAGCCCATATCAAGTGTCATATCAGCTTCATCCACAACAAAAGTTCTTGCTTTATGAATTCCTAAATCCCCTGATTTAACCAAATCATAAATACGCCCAGGTGTTCCAACAACAATATGTGGTTGTGAAACCTTTAATTTTTCAATTTGACGTAATTTATCTGTACCTCCAACATAGTTGGCTAATCTGATTTCCTTATTAGAATAGCTAGCAAGTTGTTTGGCGGCTGCAAAAATTTGACTTGCAAGCTCACGACTTGGCGCCGTAATGACCACTTGGACAGATTGACTATCCTCATTGAGTTGTTCAAAAATAGGCAGTAAAAAGGTGTGTGTTTTCCCTGAACCTGTTTTTGATTCCCCAACCAAGTCACGCCCTGATTTGACAACAGGAATAAGGCGTTTTTGAACTTCTGTTGGCTCTGTAAAATGAATAGCATCCAAGGCCTTTTGGATGTATTCCTTAAAATTATAATCTTTAAATGACATAGTTACCTCTTTTTCTCTCATATTATACCATTAATGTTCAAGACAAGCAAAATGCAGTGCATTCGCACCGCATCTTATCCCTTATAGGTATAGAATTGCTAGTACAAGTAGACTAGCTACTAAACCGACTGACCATAAGAAAGCATCAACTTTCCATTCTGACCAAGCCTTTGATTTGCCTGATAGGCCACCTAATTCAAGGTGATGATGGAAAGGTGTCATTCTAAAAATACGGCGACCCTCTCCTAGTTTTTTCTTAGTGTATTTAAAATAGGAAACTTGCATCATGACTGAACTGGTTTCCAAAACATAGACAAGCCCAATAAAAAGTAAGGTCCACTCTTGTCTTAAAGCAATTGAAATAGATGCTAACATCGCACCTAATGCCAGACTACCCACATCTCCCATAAAGACCTTAGCAGGTTTATGGTTAAAGAGGAAAAAGCCAAGCAAAGCCCCAATCATAATACCAATCAGGAGTAAAACATCATATTGATTTTGGTGAATGGCAATAATAGCATAAGTTGTTAAACTGATGACAACAGATATTGAGGCTAAGCCATCAATACCATCGGTCAAATTAACAGCATTTGAAAACCCAACAACCCAAAAAAGAACAAAAAGAACGTAAAATATACCTACTTGTAATGAGTAACCAAATACATTAATGGTATCAATTCCATTTGGACCAACATGAAGTAAGTAAAAAATGAGACCTCCAACAATTTGGAGAAAAAGCTTTTGTTTTGCTGTTAGCCCCTCATTGATTTGCTTAAAAATCTTCAAAAAATCATCTAAAAAACCAATTAGCCCATAAATTAAAACAATGGACAAAATTCCTGAAATCAATCGAAAACTGATTTCATCTCTAAAGAAGATTAACGTAAAGACTGCTGACACAAAACTTGCAACTAGAAGAAAAACAGTTCCACCCATTGTTGGTGTCCCGGCTTTTGCTAAATGTTGTTTGACATCCTCATGCATTTGTTGTCCACCAATTTTTTTCATTTGATAGAAACGAATAAAGTAAGGCATTGCTATAGCAGTCAAAGCGAAAGCTATTACTCCTGCCCAAATGGTTAAAAACATTTTAATCTCCTAGTGTAATTGTAATTTTCTTGATTTTTTTAAGCGACTTCCCAACAGCAATGCTTTGTTTTGTCACTCTTCCATTTTCAGAACCTTTATATTGTACCTCAATTCCTGTCCATTTTGCAAACTTTTTAACATTCTCATCAGTCCAGCCATACATATCAGGCAAACTATCAAAATGATTTGTTAACAATAACAGTTGTTGATTTTCATTAATATTGGTATTTTTGCTCTTGGACATTTTAGTAATTTTGTCACCTGTTCCAAGCACAATGGGTTGTACCAAATTACGACGAAGCTCATCTGAGGTATCACCTGGTCTTTGACCTACAAAATCAGGTAACAAGTATTTACTTTGTTGTTCTGATTCATTTTTCATGGGTTCATTAAGCGTCTCCTGCATAAGGTAAGCTTCTTCCAATACCGGATTCACAACCTCTTCCCAATACATACCACTCCAATGTTCAGGCTGTTGAAGGGTAACATACATGACAAAATCCGGATTATCTGCAGGAACCATGGCAACAACTGAGAAAACATAGTTGGTTTGACCACCTTCAAGGTAACCACTTCCATCTTCTGATGCAATCTGTGCAGTCCCTGATTTCACAGCAACTGGAAGACTACCAACCTTAATGATTGGACCCGTTGCTTTGGAATACAAGGTCCCAAAAATGGGGTCAGTTCCTACATTAACCATGTATTCTCTTGTTTCACTGGCTGCTTTTTTAGAAACTGGTTTTCCAATAACCTCTTTTTGAGCTGTTCTGTATTTACCAGTATTTGGATCATAAAGACGGCTAATAAATTGAGGCTCCAACATTTCTCCATTATTAGAGATAGCAGTAAAAGCTCTTAGCATTTGAATTTGCGTCACACTTATCCCTTGTCCAAAGGAACTCATAGCTTGTGTAACAATATTATCAGACGGGAATATGCCTGATTCTTCATTGCCGACACCAAAGCGCGTTGGAAAACCAAACTTAAATTTAGCTAAATAATCTAACCATGTTTCATTTCCCATTTTCTGCTCAAGTTTAGTCATTCCAACGTTACTTGAGTATGAGAAACCTTGGGCATAGGTCATGTATTGCCCTGTTGATATTCCTTCATTGATAGACCAATCCTGAATAGTAGCATCAGCAATGGTAATTCCGTTAGCATTTGAATAAACTTCATTTGGTTTAAAGATGCCATGATCTATGGCTGACGCCAAGGTCATCACTTTCATTGTCGACCCTGGTTCAAAATTGGACTGATAAAGGGCACTCTTCCAGTTATAATTTTTATTATTTAAACCTTCAAGGGTGTCAGCATTATAACTTGGTCTTTGTGAGGTTGCTAGAATTTCACCTGTTTTAGCATTAACCAGTGTTGCACTTGCTAAAGCACCATTTGTTTTTTGTTGGAAAATATCCATTTTGGTTTCCAAGAAGGTCTGAATAGGTTCTGAAAGCGTGGTGTAAACATCTCTACCATCAATCGGTTTTTTCACTGTTTTACCAGTACCAAGTAAGGTGTTCCCATTTTTATCTTTTTCATAGATGATGGTGCCATCTCGTCCTGATAGAATTGTGTTTAATGCCGATTCTAGACCTGTTTTACCTACTAAACTCTTGCTGCCATCTTTATTTTCCTGCAAGGAAGCTAAACCAACAAGTTCAGAAGCAAAAGTTCCATTTGGATACATGCGTCCTGGACTCGTTGAAAAGGAGATGCCTTTTATTTTAGCCTTCTCCATTTCTTTTCGAATATTAGTCATCTTGCTGTATGAAATGCCTGAGCCAGCCGTTCCAAAGGAAACCTGAAAAAGTTTTTTCTGATTTAACTGTTTGAGAACATCTTTCTTTTTCATTCCCAGTTGTTCTTTTAAAATCTTAGCAACTTTATCATATTGTGAGGGTTGAACAAAGAGTTTCTCACCTGTTGCAGAAATAAAGGAATTATCCAAAACAGCATAAATGCTATAAGTTGTCGAATCAATGGCAATAGCAACACCGTTTCGGTCATAAATGGTTCCACGTTTTGCTTGCACCGTTACTTTTTCTTGGTAAACACTGCGAGCACCTTGTGATAAATTAACCCCAAATTTACTATCAGACCCAATAATAATCACAAAATTTATGATAAAAATGAAGAACATAAAGATAGCTAAAATCATCATGTTCTGTCCAACGTGAATACGGTTATTAACAGGTGTTTTGCGATCACGAACAGCGTAATCTAAAAATAATTTTTGAAATTTTTTCATAGATTACTCTACTTTCTTAATGTTATCATTGTGATTGCTTAAACCACCCTCGCCAGCAATCTCAACAATTCGGTCTCGTCGAGACAACTCATTTACTTCTTGTTTGGCGTTATTCAAATCCGTTCTTTTATCACTAATTTGACTATTTAGACGAGTGATTTCTTGTTGTAATTGCAATTTACGACTCTGCAAATAAATAATACTAACAGCCATTGTAATAGCTGTAATAATAATGGCAGCATAAAAAGCTTTCTCAATTCTCGAGAAAGTTCGAATGCGTTTTTGCAATGCTGATGAAATGGCTTGCGTTCTAGTTTCATTGTTCATAATCTTAATTCCGAATTTTTCTGGCAACACGAAGTTTTGCCGAATGTGCGCGGTTATTAGCATTTAACTCTTCCTGACTTGGAAGAATTGGTTTACGAGAAACAAGTTCAAACTTTGGTTGCATCTCCTCAGGAATAAAAGGAATTCCTTTAGGAACATCAACGGTACTTGCTTCTTTAAACAATTGTTTTGTCAGCCTATCTTCTAATGAATGGAAAGTAATTACTGAGATGCGACCATCTAAGGCAAGTAAATCCATGGCTTGCTGTATAGATTCATCAGCTGCCCCAAGCTCATCATTAACCTCAATACGTATCGCTTGGAAAATTTGTTTTGCTGGGTGGCCTTTTTTCTTAAGTTCCTTAGCTGGTTTGGCTGATTTGATAATTTCTGCCAATTCTGTAGTAGTCTCAATAGGTTTGAGACTTCTAGCAGCTTCAATTTTACGGGCGATTTGCTTAGAAAATTTATCTTCCCCGTACTTGAAGAAAAGACGTACCAAATCATGATAGTCATACTCATTAACAACATGATAAGCTGTCAAAGGAGCGTCTGCATCCATTCTCATATCCAAAGGGGCATCTTGTCGATAAGAAAAGCCTCGTTCCCTATGGTCTAATTGTGGGCTTGAAACGCCTAAATCATAAAGGATTCCATCAATTGTCTCAACTCCCAAAGAGGTCAACTGTGACGCTAAATGTCTAAAATTATCTTTAATAAAAGTTACTTGTCCTTTATCAATGTATGGTTTTAGGACTAGTTGAGCATTATCGATAGCATTTTGATCTTGATCAAAACAATAGAGATGCCCCTTATCATTTAATTGCGACAGCAAATAGGCCGAATGCCCTGCACCACCTAAGGTAGCATCTACATAGACACCATCAGGCTTGATTGCAAGCATATCGACTGTTTCTTTTAAAAGTACGGTTACGTGATGAAATTCTTTTGTCATAACTTTAATTTTAACATATTTTAGATATTAAGAAAACAAAAAGGGAAACTCTAGCCTAAAGCTCAGCTGCTTCCCCATTTTCTCATTGTCTGGTTTGCCCATTGCCATTGATGTAATACTTACTACTGGTTAAGGCTTCTAATCCCATTGGGCCACGCGCATGCATCTTCTGTGTTGAAATGCCGATTTCTGCGCCTAGACCAAATACAAAACCATCTGTAAAACGTGTTGACGCATTAACATAAACAGCTGCCGAGTCAATCAAGTCTTGAAATTGCTCCGCTGCCTGAAGGTTGTTAGTGATAATAGCCTCTGAATGGTGGCTAGAATGAGCGTTAATAAAAGAAATAGCCTCATCAAGAGAAGATACCGTCTTAACAGACATAATGTAATCTAAGAATTCTGTTGCAAAATCCTCTGGCACAGCTTGTTTAGCAGTACTAAAGTAAGGCAGTGCCTTATCATCTGCTCTAAACTCAATAGCTTGCTTTCCTTTTAGACTTTTTTCTAAAGCTGGAATAAAATGCTCTATTATTTTTTCATGAACAACTAAACTTTCAGCTGCGTTACACACACTTGGTCTTTGGGTTTTGGCATTGATCACAATTTGGCATGCCATATCGATATCGGCATCTTTGTCAACATAGATATGAACATTCCCAACACCTGTCTCAATAACAGGAACTTTGGCTTTCTCCTTGACTGTTTGAATGAGTTTAGCACCACCACGCGGAATTAAAAGGTCAACATAATGACTTGCCTGCATTAATTCTTCCGCCATCTGGTGAGAGGTGTCTTCCAGTAGTTGAACAGCATCCTGGCAAATAGACGCTTGTTTTAGACTTTGTCGTATTACCTTAACCAAGGCCATATTCGAATAAATCGCATCTCGACCGCCACGTAAAATAATGGCATTGTTGGTTTTGAAGGCTAAGCTAAAAGCATCCACTGACACATTAGGACGACTTTCAAAAATCATGGCTATAACCCCTATAGGGACACGTTTTTGCATGATTTTAAGCCCATCACTATTTGTATAACCCTTTATCACCTGCCCAATTGGATCTTGTAATTCTGCAACTTGACGAACCCCGTTAGCAATTGATGCAATGCTCTCTTTAGTCAATCGTAACCGATCACTCATAACCTCTGAAATACCATGCTCTTTAGCTTTATTAAGGTCCTTAAGGTTTTCTGCTAATAGAAAATCTGTTTGTGTCTCAAGATTGTCTGCTAACAAGACCAAAAAATCATTTTTTTCTTTTGTCGGCAACTGGATCAGGGCCAAGCTAGCTTTCTTGGCATTTTGTCCTAATTGATCAATTATTGTCATAAGTCTCTCCTATTTTTGCACAAACCAGGTTCCAATCACTTGTCCTTCAAGGACTCGTAAAATATCACGAGGATTCTTACCATTCATCAAAATCATTTGCCCGTTAGTATCAAAGACCATCTGAGCAGACTGAATTTTACTTAACATACCACCAGTCCCAAATTTACTTCCTGCACCACCTGCTGATGCAAGGATTTCTTCTGTAATTTCTGTTACGTGATGTCGTAATTTGGCATCCTCATAAATGCTTGGATTTTTATCAAAAAGCCCATCAATATCAGATAGCATAATTAATAAATCAGCCTTGGTAATTTCAGCAACTATAGCAGATAATCTGTCATTATCCCCAAACTTAGTGGCATGGTCCATTTCATCCACACTAACAGCATCATTTTCATTCACAATTGGCACAACACCTATTGCCAAAAGGCTTTCAAAGGCATTGGTAACATTGGCCAAACTTTCAGGAAAACTGACCACATCTCTGGTTAATAGAATTTGTGAAATATTGGTTTGATAATGGGCAAATATTTGGGAATAAAGACTCATCATCGCCACTTGGCCAACACTAGACACAGCCTGTTGCTTAGCTAGTTGACTAGGTCTCTTATCCATTTTTAAGATATCCAAACCAAATCCCATGGCTCCAGAAGAAACTAAAATTACCTCTTTGCCTTTATTCATCAAACTTGAAATGACAAAAGCCAATTGGTCAATTTTTTCTAAATTAATTTTTCCATTCCCCTGTACAAGAGAACTGGTTCCTATTTTAATTACAAGACGGTTCACGTCCTCAAAATGTCGTTTTATCATAAGAAAATTATAGCATAAAAAAACAGCCGCAAGGACTGTTTTAACTAAAATGATTAGAAGATTATCACAATTCAAAATAACTTTCCAATTTATTCCAAAACGATCTTTTTACTCTCCATTGGCCAAAAGCCAATACACAGAGTATAAATAAGGTTAAGACAAAATTAACTGCAAGTGGATTTTTAGTCACTGTTGATAGGAATATGGTAAATCCAATCAGAACGCCACCCACAATAAGGCCACCAAACATAAGGCCCATGGCAAACCACTGACTTCCCCCTCTTGTAAACAACTGACTAACATCTTGCCATTTTAAATTTAAATAATCACAATCTCTTTGAAACATCAATTGTCCTTGAACAAGAGCTGTTAAGACATACCCCAAAATTAAGGTCATTGTTAAAACAAGAGAAAGTTTAAGAACAACAAGTGAAAGTAGAGCATAAGCCATTATTGGAAAAATGGATTGTAAGAAAATCAAGACTAAAAATTTTTCTCCCAAAAACGTCTTCAGAGAAATTGGCAAACTCTTCAAATAGATAAAATTCTCTTTCTCCAAGGAAACCGCTACGCCAATAACCGATGTTGGCAAGGTTCCAAGAGAGGCTAATATAACTCCAACTATGAAAGACACTCCAAAATAACTACTTCCTAAGAAGTTCGAAATGCTATCTCCTGCTTTCAATAATGGCACTAAAAAACTAATACAGAAGATGAGGGGCATTAAATACGTATTGGTTAACAATGTCGCATTTTGAATGATTGATAGATGTTGTTTCGTCAGCATATGACGCAAACTCTTATCAATAAATGCATTAGTTTTACCACGCTTAAGCTTGTCTTTTACTTGAGGTCTTGTGTAAAGAACATCTTGGTAGTACTTAGGCATTACTCGACTAATAATTCCCCAAGTCAACACAAGAATTAAGAGAATTGGTAAAACAAAGTTAAGAAGGGTCGCTACTGAAAATGGAGATGAAACAAGGTCATGATAACCACGGAAATAAGGGATAGGACTCGTGTCTGTTATTTTACCTGTTGCACTCATCCTAGAGCTGTTTGAATAGTTCAAAAAGAAAACTAGACCAACAGAACCAATGCTTGAAGCAAACATCAAGAGTGTCGAAATTAATTTACGATGTGAGCTAGCTAGTATCAATTTACCAATAATGGCATTAAGGTAAATAGCAAGAACATTTGACGTCACTATTAAAACAAGAAAAGTTAAAATCGCAAGGAGAATGGCTAATGCATTCCCTATGATTTGCCAGTAAGCAATAACAAACAAAGAGAGTAGGGGCATTAAGAAGATTGACCCCATCCCTAAAGACGATATAATTTTTGCAATGTAAAGTTCACCTGGTTTAATGGGCAGATGGACATATAGTTTGACATCATTGCTTTCATAAAAAATAGTATAAAGTGTCGTAAAGGCTGATAGGGTTGCCATGACAAAGAATAAAGCAACGTAAAAACTAAAAATACCTGGATTTTGACTAAAATCAATTCCTAAAAACATGAAAATATAAACAAAGAGAAAAAGCACTGTCATGACTATTTGATTTTTAATCATGGCTTTGTAAGCACTAAATTCTTTTTTTTGACGTTTTTCTTGTTGTTTTTTAAGAGCTGTTAAGCTTTGTGGATTTGAATAAAGAATATTTATTTTGGTTAATTCCCAAATAGTTGACCAATTCATAAGCTTAGACCTCCTCACTAGAGTGACGTCCAGCTAATTCCAAATAAATAGTTTCCAAATCTTTGTCTGGATAATTGGCTTTCAAGTCATCAATGGTTCCAAGGAAAATCATTTTACCTTTTTTCAAAATGGCAATGCGATCACATAGCTGCTCAGCAACTGATAAGACATGTGTTGAGAAAAGAACAGAATTTCCAGCCGCGGCATGCTCTTTCATCATCTTTTTTAAATCGAAAGCGGCTTGTGGATCTAAACCTGTCAATGGTTCATCTAAAATCCAGATAGAGGGATTAGATATTAAAGCACCAATGACAATTGTTTTTTGGCGCATACCATGTGAAAAACTATCAATGGTATTGTTTTCTTCTGTTGTCATTTCAAATAGTTGACTTAGTTCTGCAATGCGTTTTTCAGTATCTTCTTTTGAAACCCCATAAATTTTGGCTAAAAAATGCCAATATTCACTAGCTGTTAAATTTAAAAATAAATCTGGCGAATCAGGAACATAACCAATCATTTTTTTAATGTCATCACGGTTTGCACTTAATTCTTTACCATCAACAAAAACCTGTCCATAGGATGCTTCAATAATAGATGTTAAAATGCTTATAGTTGTTGTTTTTCCAGCACCATTATGACCGATGAGGCCAAATATCTCACCATTTTCAATGGTTAAATTAATATCACTTAATGCTTCTTTATCACCATAAATCTTTGAGACATGTTCAAATGTTATCATCCTAAACCTCTTTCATAACTCCTAAATAGTTAGTGTTTTGTATTTTTAAATTAATACAATTGTTAGGTATAATAATAAATCTTTTCAAGCAATAAGTCAACTTAATAACGGGTAAAAATGCAAAAATCAGAAGAGCCAAAAGCCCTCCTGATTCCTTATTATTATAATGATTTATAACGGTTTACTGCATTTTCAGTTGTGAAACCATATTCTTCAAAAATAAGGTTTCCTGGTGCAGATGCTCCCCAAGTGTCAATGGTAAGGGTTTGACCTTGTAAACCGACATATTTAGCCCAACCAAAGCTTGATGCTGCTTCAATTGCTAGGCGTTTTGTCACAGCTTTTGGAAGCACTTCTTCTTTGTATTCAGCAGATTGCTCATCAAAGATATTTTGTGATGGCATTGATACCACACGAACAAAGATACCTTCTGCTTCAAGTGCAGCTTGTGTATCCATAGCTAATTTGACTTCTGAACCTGTTGCAATAATGATACCATCAAGATCTCCCTTAGCTTCTGAAAGAATATAAGCACCTTTATTAATACCATCAGCAGCCAATTCTTTTGTTCCTTCAAGAACAGGTAAGTTTTGACGTGTTAGAACAAGCATAGTTGGTCTATCTGTTTCAGCCATCGCACGTTTCCACGCTGCATTTGTTTCATTTCCATCTGCAGGACGAATAACGTTTAAATTAGGCATTGAACGAACACTTGCCAATTGTTCAATTGGTTCATGTGTTGGGCCATCTTCACCTACAGCAATTGAGTCATGTGTCATCACATACATGGTTGGTAAGTTTTGAAGAGCAGCCATACGAACTGCTGGTAATAGGTAGTTCGAAAAGACAAAGAATGTTCCACCGTAAACACGTGTTCCACCGTGAAGGGCAATACCATTCATAGCTGCTGCCATTGCAAATTCACGAACACCAAACCAGATGTTGCGGCCTTCAAATTGTCCAGGTTGGAAGTCTTTTTCAACTTTAACCATTGTGTTATTTGAAGCTGAAAGGTCAGCTGAACCGCCCCAGAAAGAAGAAACTTGTGCTGAAATTTGTTGGATAGCTTCTTGACTTGAGACACGACTAGCTTTTGATGTACCAAGTTCGTGTGCTTCTAAATCAACTGAAACAGCTTGATTTGCAAAAGCTTCCTTATAGTCTTTAGCTAATTCTGGATACTCTTCTTCATATTTTGCAAAGAGGTCATTCCATGCATTTTCAGCTTCTTGACCACGTGCTTGTAAGCCATCAGCAAAACGTTTTTCAACTGCTGCTGGTACTGTAAAGTCTTGTTCAGTCCATCCGTATGATTGTTTCGCAAATGCAATGCCATCAGCACCTAGTGGTGCACCATGAACAGCTGATGTGCCTTGTTTTTCTGCACCAAATCCAATAATTGTCTTAACTTCAATGATAGTTGGTTTTTGTGTCTCAGCTTTTGCTTCTTCAATTGCTTTTGCAATTGCTTCTAAATCATTACCATCTTTAACAAGGATATGTTGCCAGCCGTATGCTTCAAAACGTCCTTTAACATCTTCTGTGAATGCCATTGATGTTGGTCCATCAAGTGAGATGTCATTTGAATCATATAAAAGCACTAATTTGCCAAGTTTTAAGTGACCTGCTAAACTTGCTGCTTCTTGACTAACACCTTCCATCAAGTCACCATCTCCATTAATGGCATAAGTATAATGGTCAACAATGTCAAATCCTGGTTTATTGTATTTAGCTGCAAGGTGAGCTTCTGCCATTGCAAAACCTAGTGCATTTGCAATCCCTTGTCCTAGGGGGCCACTAGTTGCTTCTACACCATCTGTGTGATTTACTTCTGGGTGTCCTGGTGTTTTTGATCCCCATTGACGGAAATTTTTCAAATCGTCAATTGAAAGGTCGTAACCTGCTAGGTGCAATAAGCTGTATAGCATAGCACTTCCATGACCTGCAGAAAGTACGAAACGGTCTCTGTTTGTCCAGTTACGGCTTGTCTTTGGATTCACATTCATGAATTTATTCCATAAAACGTAAGCCATTGGGGCTGCACCCATTGGTAAGCCAGGGTGTCCTGAATTTGCTGCTTGGATTGCATCCATTGAAAGCGTGCGGACAGTGTTAACTGCTAACTGGTCAACTGCATCGAATGTCATAACTAAAAACCTCTCTGTTTTTCATCTAAAGTTTAACGTTTCCAAAGTCTATTGTATCATAAAATCACAAGGATTCTATGTCAAAATGGTGATTATCACTATTATGATTTAAAAAAATGAGCGTGCTTCATTGAGAAAACGAGACCTAGCTGCAACCTTACAGCTAGGTTCCCTCATCTTATTTTTTAAAAGAAGCCCAATCTTCCATAAATTGTTTAATGCCATTTTCTGTTAATGGGTGTTGTGTCATTTTGTCAAATAAATTATCTGGGATTGTCGCAATATGTGATCCTAATTTGGCAACAGCTTCAACGTGAGCTGCATTACGGATGCTTGCAGAGATAATTTCTGACTCATAACCATACAAATCAATGATTTCTCGCAAGTCTTCAATCAATTGATAAGGATCTGAACCAATATCTTCTAAACGTCCAATAAATGGACTGATATATGTTGCACCAGCTTTCATAGCCATAAGGCCTTGAGAAACAGTGAAAATAAGAGTTACATTTGTTTTAATACCTTCTTTAGACAAAATATTAGTTGCTTTCAATCCTTCTGTTGTCATAGGGATTTTAACAACAACATTTTCATGCCATTTAGCTAAAACACGTGCCTCTGATACCATTTCATCTGCTGTTAATCCAGTAACCTCAGCTGAAACTGGGCCATCAACGATGTCACAAATTTCTTTAATCACCGTTTCAAAATCACGTCCTTCACGGGAAATGATTGTTGGATTAGTTGTAACACCATCTACAACACCTAATGTGTTAATCGCACGAATAGCCTCAACATTGGCAGTGTCTAAGAAAAATTTCATGATAAATCCTCCAAAAAAATGATAAATATATAGTATAGATAAATAGTTAGGCTACTTATCTAATGACACAGTTTAATTATAATGAGCTCAAACAACAAGATAAAGACCAACTTATACACAGTCATGTGTTCAAAAATGTACCCAAGATATCTTAGTCTTGTTCCATAGTATCCTCTAAGGCAATTTTTTCTTCAAGTACTTTTTTCAAAAATCCCTCTAATGCCTGTAATTCATACGAGGAGCTAAAATGTTTAAGGTGAAAACTAGGCAAACAAGTCCTGAGTTCCTGGCGTTGACAAGAAACAATACAATCATAAGGAATTTCTGCACGATAAGGTTCAAAATGAAAATGACGATTATTTTTCAAATACTTCCTAATTGTCAACTCTGCGATTGCTTTTTCAACACTATCAGGCCCCAAAGCCAGAGCAACACGAAGAGGTTTATGGTGCCGTTCCAATGAAAAAATCAGCAACTGCAACAAGTGATAATTTAAGAATTGTGCGAAATCACTTTGATACAAACTACGATCCTCTAATTGCATCATTAAGTGTTGAACAACCAAATCAATTCTTGTCTTTTCTTCCTTGGGAATCAAGTGCTGTAAAGATGTTAACTCCTGATGACCATCTAGAATAATCCCTTTAAAAAAATAAGCACGAGAAAAAAAGAGGCCCAAACCATAAATAATATCTTCTTTGGTTCTTACAGTAAGAACTTCTGCTTTTTTCATCAACCAAAGAGCTTCTGAAATTTTGTCTGATATAGGACCTCCAAATCCCAAGATATATGACATTGAACTACGAGGTAGGATAGGATTAGTTACTAAAAAAGCAAACAGACTTTTGCTTTCAAAGCCATCAAATTCTAGTGCAAAACGGCTAAAGTAATGCAGTAATAACTGATTTAAACGTTTATAAAAACCATTTTGTTCCATCGTGTTATGATCGATATGTTCAAATAATGTTTTTTCGTTATGAAAAGAAAACCGATTTTGAGAAATGGCAAACCATAAGGAGAGCTTTTGTAAGTTAGGCACATCTAATTCTTTCCCAAGTAATCTTTCAACCAATTTGACTAAATGGTGTTGATTCTCTTCTTCAAACATCATCTGTTTTTCAGACTCTGTTAGTGTTAGGCAAAAAAGTTGGTAATAAAAATAACGCCACTGCAACTCATGTCCTACTTGTCTACCTTGAGAAATAGACAGTTGAAATTCTTCTAAATAGTTATTTAAAACAACTAATTGCCTATTTAAAGTTGCTTCGCTAACCATCAATTCTTGTGACAAAGCAGTAATGGCAAAATGTTCATGTTTTGAAAGGTAAAGCAAAATTTGATAGGACAAGGAATCTCTAATAAAAACAGAAATAAGATCCTCCCACATAAAATTGCCAGATTCTTCAAGTATTATTTCATCAGTAGTCCAAGAAAGACTGCAAGGGATAGCATGTTCTTGTAACAAATCCACCAAATGCTCTAAATACTTTAGAAGGGTTACTTTTGAAATAGCTGTAGACTGCATGACCTGTTTCAAAGGTAAACTCCCCTTAGACCGGTAAAGGGTGAGCAAAATTTGGTACTGGATGCGCCTTTCCTTGTCCATTAAATCATCAATTTTCATGCCTATTCCTCTTTTCAAATACCTCTAAACAGGCCTGATGCAGATGATAAGCTAACTCGCTATCTCCTTTTAAGAAAATAAAATCTTGAAAAGCCAGTTGGTAATCACACAGTTTCTGACTAACCGCCTGGGACAATTGATTGGTAAGCAAAAGATGATTAACTTTAGATAGACATTGCGCACCCAAAAGCCTACCATCACACTGGCTAACAATTAATTTAATTCTAAAAATAGAAGAGTCTTCTTCTAATTCTGCCTGATAAACAAACGTTACAAGATCACTATAAATGGAAGCTTCTTCTTCTGTAATACCAACACTGGATCTATAATAACCAAAGTGATGTCCCCCTACTACTTTGGTGCTTTCAAGCATTGGAACATTATAGCCAGCCAAATGATAAGCTAAAGCCTGACCTGAGCGCACTGCCTGATTAATTAAAGGAGTGTAATAAGGGATGCCAAGTGGAGAAAACTGAGAGGACACCAAATCCCCAATCGCATAAATAGAAGGGTTGCTGGTTTTAAAATGCTCATCTACCTTAACGGTTTTATCAAGTAAACACTCTACCTGACTGTCAAGTAAGTCACTGTTAGGTCTAAAATTCACAGCCAAGAATGCCAAATCTCCACTAATGACTTCTCCTTTATCAGTAACTAAAGATAACCCTTGGGGTGTTTCTTCAATAGCCTTAATACGGGTTTGTGTTAAAAGACAAATACCCATGTTAGCCATTTCTGTAAGTAATGGGTCTAACATTTCGATATCTGTTTGGTGAAAATCAACATGGTCAGCTGCCTCAATTAATGTCACAGACTTGCCTTTCAAGGAGAGACTATAGGCTAAATCAATGCCAATTGGACCTGCTCCAATGACCAAAATTGCCTGACTGTCATCAATTTTATCAAGTGCATCTCGACTATTGGTGAAATATTTTGTTGTCAAGACTTTCTCATTATCTGCACCCTTAATGTAATGTGATTCAGCCTTTGCTCCCATTGCACAAACTAGGGTTTCATAGGCTTCCTGACAAATAGAACCATCAGCTAACTTAAGGCTTAAGCTTTTTTCCTGACTATTGATTTCAATAACTTCTCCTTGTAGCCGATCAACTTGTTTATGCCCATGTAAAATAGGACTATCCCAAAGTGATTGGGATAAATCTGTGATGCTTTGTCGAAGGTAATAATTGAGACCATTAGGAAGATAGTTTGACTTACTTTCTTTGTCAATAAGGATTATTTCTGCCTCTGGCTTCAGGGTTACTAATTGTTCCGCGCATGCGATTGCCGCAAAGGAAGCGCCAATAATATGTATTTTCTCTGTCATATTTCTTATTATACCAATTCCATTCAGATAATGTAAACGTTTTACTTTAAAAGCCCAACCTCTCAAGATTGGACTTCTTATTTCAGTTATCTAATGTTTTAAAATACCACAGTGTATAAGAGAACTGCAAGAACTGCTCCAACAATTGGACCAATAATTGGAATCCATGAGTAAGACCAATCTGAGTCACCTTTATTTTCAATTGGCAAGAGTGCGTGAAGCAAACGCGGTCCAAAATCCCTTGCTGGGTTGATGGCATAACCTGTTGTTCCTCCTAATGAAAGACCAATACCAATAATTAATGTTCCAACAGACAATGTGCCTAAACCTGCTGGCATTTTATACATGCCAATTGCCAGGATTCCAAGAACCAAAACAAATGTTCCAAAGATTTCACTAAGCACGTTTGACGTTGTGTCTCTTAATGCTGGACCAGTTGCAAAGGTTCCTAAAATATCTGCTGGTTCTTGTGCAACCTTGTAATGTGGTCTAAATTGGAGATAGACTAAGAGTGAGCCTAACATAGCACCAACAATTTGTGCAATTGAATACATGGCAGCGGTTCCCCAACTAATATCACCTTTTACAGCAAAAGCAATGCTAACTGCTGGATTAAGGTGTGCTGGAGCAATGTGACCAGAAATGAAAGCTGCTACAGCAACAGCGATTCCCCAACCTGTTGTAATAACAATCCAACCAGAATTGTTGTTTTTGGTTTTCGGCAAAACAACACCCGCAACAACCCCATTACCAAGTAAAACCAGTAAGGCTGTTCCTAAAAATTCTCCAAAGATATCCATACCCTAATCCCCTTATTTTCTTTTTAATTCTTCTAAGTCATTATCTTTAAGATTTTGAACAAGCTCTTCAGTATAGGCTCCTTTTTCTTCCTCTGTCCAAGACAAATGCTTAGCCATTTCAGCAATGACTGGCTCAATTAATTGATCCATCTGAGTTCTCTTAAAGAGCATGTGGTTAGTTCTTCTTAAGAAGAAATCAGTTGGTCGCAAGGCCATCTCATAATCCATAGCATAATGAAGTGACAAGGTTTCACATAATGTCAACCCTTTTGCAGCTGTGATTTGACGTGTTAGTGCGAAAACTTTTGGTGCATTTGAGCCATATAGATTTGCTAAATAACGAGCCTCATCCATTGTTAGGCCATTTAATGCTCCTAATTGTGCGTAAGCTTCTAACTCTGAATCCACATTAGCAGGGTTAATTTCCCCACCAGAAACTGGATAAGTGGTTGAATTGATAAGTTTAAACTGTTTATCGTACTTGTCATTCAATACCTTGATTAAGATGTCAAGGGCTCCTTCTGCCATCTTACGGTAGTCAGTGATTTTACCACCTGCTAAAGTAAAGAGACCATTATCATCACATTCAAAGCTTGAGCCTCTAGAAACAGCTGATGGATCCAATTCTTTTTCTGAAGTGCTTGATTCAACTGCTTTAATAGCATGCTCAACTGTTTCGCGACTCTCCTTATGGTTTAAGTAAGACTCAACAGTAGTAATAAGATGTGTAAAGCTTTCATCACTTAACTTGCCACTGTTACCACCATTGTAGTCTGAAGCACTATTGCCAGATAAGAGTGGTCGTAAACCAGCCCATGAACTTTCAATGTCATCAATGCTAAGGTTAGCTTCTGGGAATCTACGGTTGACAATATCTAGCAAGTAATCCACGTCTTCTTGAGTGACTTTTGGATTTTTCAAATCACCTGTATAATCAGTATCTGTTGTTCCAAAATATGTTTTTTCTTCACGAGGTAAGACAAATACCATACGACCATCATTTAAACCAGTATCCACATAAACTGGCTGAGAGACATTCAATTTTTGACGGTCTACAACCAAGTGAACCCCTTTTGTCGGACGCAGTTGCTGAATCTTATTGCCTGTTTTAGCAAAATTCCGGATATCATCACTCCAAGGTCCTGTTGTATTAATAACAAGACGCGCTTTAATAAGGATTTCTTGATTTGTTATCAAATCTCTTGCTTTAACACCACAAACTTTTCCTTGGTCATCTAATAGAAAATCTTCTGCTTTAACATGACTGGCTAAGAGTGCCCCATCTTGATTAGCCCGTTTGATATTTTCAATAACAAGTCGGGCATCATTATTTCTAAAATCTAGGTAAACACCGCCACCTAGTAAGCCTTCTTTTTGCAAGTCAGGCTGTCTCGCTAGAACGTCTTCTTTACTTAAGACTTTATTAGCCAAGTCTGTTTGAGAAACACCTGCTAAGAGGTCATATAAATCCATTGCTACTTTGAGACGGAACATGTTAAAAGTACTTCCTGGCTCATCATATACTGGCAATAACATAGGATCTGGTTTTGGAATATGTGGTGCAATCCTTTGAACAACTGCACGTTCTGAAACAGTATCCGAAACAACCTCAACATCAAATTGTTTAAGGTAGCGAAGCCCACCATGGACCAGTTTGGTTGAACGGCTAGATGTTCCTTCAGCAAAGTCTTGCATTTCAATCAGACCAGTATCTAGTCCACTGGCTGCAGCTTGAAGAGCAACACCTGCTCCTGTAATCCCACCACCAATAATCAGCAAGTCTAAGGTTCTTTCTTGCATTTTTTGGAGTGCTAAACGTCTTGTTTCTTTTGAAAATTCCATCTTATCCTCCTAATCAATATCATCTTCTTGGGCAAAGACTTGTGTTGCTTTGACAGCTTTCTTCCAGCCTTTATAAAGTTTTTCTTTACGAGACTCATTCATGCTTGCTTTAAAGAGTTGACCAGTCGCATTTAATTCTTTTAGAGCATCCATATCTTCCCAATAACCAACTGACAAACCAGCAAGGAAGGCCGCTCCTAGAGCTGTGGTTTCAAGATTTTTAGCGCGAGCAATATCAATCCCTAAAATATCAGCCTGGAATTGCATGAGAAGATTATTCATGGCTGCACCACCATCGACACGAAGTTGTTGGATATCAATACCTGAGTCAATTTGCATTGTGTCAATAACATCACGGACTTGGTAAGCAATGGATTGAAGGGTCGCTTTAACAAAATCTTCTTTGCTTGATCCACGTGTTAATCCAAAAACGGATCCGCGAGCATTTGAATCCCAATAAGGTGCTCCTAAGCCAGTGAAAGCAGGAACAACGTAAATTTCATCATCACTTTGTGACTCACGAGCAAGTCCTTCTGATTCACTTGATGTCTCAATCATTCGAAGACCGTCACGCAACCATTGAATAGCACTACCCGCAATAAAAATTGAACCTTCTAAGGCATAATATACCTTGCCATTAATACCATAGCCAATAGTTGTTAAGAGATTGTTATCAGATAATTGAACTTCTTCACCTGTGTTCATAATGATGAAAGAACCAGTACCATAAGTGTTTTTAACCATTCCTGGCTCAAATGCTAATTGTCCAAACAAGGCAGCTTGTTGGTCACCAGCCATACCTGAAATTGGGACTTCGCCTCCATAGAAGTGGTAAGGAGCTGTTTTCCCATAAACTTCTGAATTTGATTTAACCTCAGGAAGAATAGCTTTAGGAATGTTAAGAATAGATAAAATCTCGTCATCCCATTTTAAGTCTTTGATGTTGTAAAGCATTGTTCTAGCTGCATTTGAGTAGTCCGTAACATGAACGGCACCATCTGTTAATTTCCAAACCAACCAAGTATCAATTGTTCCAAACAGCAAGTCACCTTTTTCAGCACGTTCTTGCGCTCCAGGAACATGGTCTAAAATCCATCTAATTTTAGTTGCTGAGAAATAAGCATCAATAACAAGACCTGTCTTATCATGAATCATATCTGTGTAGCCATCTGCTTTTAGCTGATCTGCAATTGGAGCGGTTTGACGGGATTGCCAGACAATAGCATTATAAATTGGAAGACCTGTTTTTTTATCCCAAACAACTGTTGTTTCACGTTGATTGGTAATACCAATAGCTTCTATTTGGCTAGGCTTGATACTTGACTCAATAAAAGCACCCGCAATAACAGATTGTACAGAATTCCAAATTTGGTTAGCATTATGCTCAACCCATCCCGCTTGAGGGAAAATTTGTGGGAACTCTTTTTGACTACTGGCAATTTTTTCACCTTTTTTATTAAAGATAATTGCACGAGAACTTGTTGTTCCTTGGTCAATAGCCATAATGTACTTTTCTTCTGACATGTGTCTTTCCTCCTTAGGTAAGCGTTTTCTTTTTTCTATACCCCTATTATAACTAAAATCTTTTAAAATGCATTATCAAGAATTTCTGACGACTAAAAAATTTCTGATAAGATATGTTAAAATTTATCATAATAAAAAAACCTATGACTATTCATAGGTTAAACTCTTATTAATCATTATGATTATCTGAAGATTTTTCAACAATATCACCATTTTGTGAATCAATACTATAGCTATATTCTTTACTGTCTTTGTCAAATTCAATATCATAGACTTCTTGGCCATCTTCTGTTTCAAGTTTAATGGTCAAGTTCTTGACATCTCCTTCAGCAAATCCTGCATCTTTTAATGCAATTGCTTTAGCTTTTTCTTCTGTAATTGCTGCTTTTTTTGTGTGAGTTGTTACTTTTTGGCTGTTAGACTGTTGAACATGATCATCGTCTTTATCCATATCACAAGCTGCAAGTGCCAATACTGAAAGTCCCGTTAATAGCATAAGGGAAAAGTTTCTCTTTTTCATATTATACCTACTTTCTATTTTCTTTTATTATACACTAGCTATGTAGAGACTTCTAACAATCTGCTTAGTTAGAGTCACTCTAAGACTTCAGATATGAGATACCTGCTTATCTAAAAAACTAGAAAACCTTTATTCCAAATGGATAAAAAGAGTTTCTAGTTTGTTTTTATGATTTTGGATCATCTAGCGAACGGCCATGTAAGCCTTTTTCACGTTGCACTTGTCTCAATTTTTCGGGTGTAACATCATTGCCTTTTTCATCAACAATTTTAATTCCTTCAACATGATGACGAACGGACCTGCGGTAACCTTCAATATATTCTTCACGCAGTCTAGCTTGTTCGACTTTTTCAGGACCAGTCAAACCAACTGTTTTTTTCTTTTTGGCTAACTCGTTAATGCGAGCAATTTTTTTAGGATCCATCTCTCTTCCTTTCTGTTAAAAAAGTTGCTTTTTATTTGGTATTTAAGAGATTAAATTTGGCTAGTTTATTAGCTTTTTCAACTAAGCTTGCTAAAAGAGCCAAACGATTATTTTTAAGCTTTTGATCATCAACCATAACCATTGTATTGTCAAAGAAAGCAATAATCTTATCTGTTAGGCCAAATAATTCTTGTAATGCTTGACTAGCAGTACCCTTAAGTGTTAAAGCATTAATGGCTTCAAAAAGAGCTTTTTCAGCATCATTTTCAAAGAAACTTTCAGTGACTGTTAATCCTTCTTCAGCTTTTTCAGCTAGATTAAAGACACGCGCCAAACTCTCAACAGCTTCTTTGTAATTATCTGCTTTTGAAGCTTCTCGTAGAGCATCAGCCATTTCAATCATTTGTGGCACTTGGTCATTTGAACTTGCAAGAACTGCTGATTTAATATCTTTTGGAATATGATTTCCCATCATTTTTTCAATACGGGCTGCAATAAAGGCCATAACCTCTTCTTGGTGATCATAAGTTAAACTGTCAAATGACAATTGGTAACAATCTTCTACCAACTGCGCTAGAGAAATATGCCAACCAAAAGCATCAAGAATACGAACAATTCCTTGGGTTGCACGACGAAGAGCATATGGGTCATTTGAACCACTAGGAATAAGTCCTACGCTAAAGAATGAAAGCAGGGTATCTAATTTGTCTGCTAGGGCTAAAACAGCACCAACTTTTGTTTTCGGCAGATCACCTTCTGCTGAATTTGGTAAATAGTGTTCTCGAATTGCTGTTGCTACATTATCATTTTCACCAGCTAAAAGGGCGTATTTTTCTCCCATCAAACCTTGTAATTCATCAAATTCACCAACCATACCGGTGAGCAAATCAAATTTGTAAATTTGGCTAGCACGTGCCACTGCTTTACTGTCATCTTCTGATAAACCAGCTTTTTGAGTTAAATAAGCTGCGATAACACCCGTACGCTCCATGTGTTCTGCTAAAGTCCCAATTTTTTCATGAAAAGTAACATGTGCCAATTTAGCAACAAGGTCTGAAATAACAAGTTTTTGGTCTTCACGCCAGAAGAATTCACCATCTTCAAGTCGAGCAACCAAAACCTTCTCATTTCCCTTAATAACGTTATGAATCCCTTTTTCATTACCGTTACGTACAGAAATAAAATGGGGAAGTAAGTTACCATTATGATCACGGACAACAAAATAACGCTGGTGATTTTTCATGGACGTAACCAAAACTTCTTCTGGGACGTCTAAATATTTGGCATCAAATGAGCCCATAAAAGCAGTTGGGTATTCTACTAAATTTAACACTTCATTAAGTAACTCAGCATCAATATCAACCTGAACATTTTCCTGAGCTTCAATAGCTTTAATCTGTTCAACAATCATATCCTGACGTTCTTTAGGATTTGCGATGACAAAGACCTCTTTCAACTGCGCTTCGTATGAATTGGCAGAAGTGATTTCTGTCTCATGACCTAAGAAACGATGACCACGCGATGTTCTAGCTGATGTAATGTCTAAGAAATCCATTTCCAAGGCTTTATCATCAAGTAAAACCGTTAATGTGTGAACAGGACGAATGTATTCAAAGCTATTATTAGCCCAATGCATTGAAACCGGGAAAGTCATGTTGCTAAGGACTGTAGGGATTTCAGCCAAAACAGCTTCTGCCATTTTACCACTTTCATGTTTAGTGACATAGACATACTCTTCGCCTTTAATATCACGAAATTCGATAGCATCAGTTGTCAGTCCTTTACCACGGACAAATCCTTGTGCCGCTTTTGAAAAATTGCCTTCTTTGTCTAGTGCAATCTTTTTAGACGGCCCCTTGAAATCTTCAGTCAAGTCTGTTTGTTTATCAGCTAAACCAAGGACACGTACGGCTAGACGACGTGGGGTTGAAAAAGTTTCAATAGCATCAAAAGTAAGGCGGTTTTCAGATAAGAAGCTCGCCATTTTATCGCCTAATTGCTTTTCACTTGATGTGACAACATAGGCTGGTAATTCTTCAAGTCCAAGTTCTACTAATAGATTTTTTGTCATGTTTTATGTCTCCGAAAAATGTTTTCTTCTTTTTATTAAGGTAGGTATTTTCTATTTCTCTTCTGAATCTTCTGCTAGAAGTTTGGCACGGCTTGCTTCATCTAAAAGGGGGTAACCCAATTTACGACGTTCTGCTACAAAGGTTTTAGCAACTTGTCTTGCAAGGTTACGAATTCGAGCAATATACCCTGCACGCTCTGTTACTGAAACAGCACCTCTGGCATCTAAAAGGTTAAAGGTATGTGAGCATTTGAGTACATAGTCATAGGCTGGATGCACTAAACCTTCCTCCAAGGCACGGCCTGCCTCTTTTTCAAATTTCTCAAAGTTTTCTAACAACATGTCCTGATCGGAGATTTCAAAAGAATATTTTGACTGTTCATATTCAGGTTGAAGGAAGATTTCACCATACTTAACGCCAGGTGCCCATTCAATATCATAAACAGAATCCACTTCTTGAATATAAGAAGCTAGACGCTCTAATCCATAAGTCACTTCAGATGTTACTGGACTTGTTGCAAGTCCTCCAACTTGTTGGAAATAGGTAAACTGCGTAATTTCCATACCATCTAACCAAACTTCCCAACCAAGTCCAGCTGATCCTGTTGAAGGGTTTTCCCAGTTGTCTTCAACAAAACGAATATCATGTTCTAAGGGATTAATTCCTAATGTTTCAAGAGATTCAAGGTAAAGTTCTTGGATGTTTGACGGGGATGGTTTCATAACCACTTGGAATTGATGGTGTTGATATAGACGGTTAGGATTTTCCCCATAACGCCCATCCGCAGGGCGACGACTTGGCTCTACATAAGCAGCATTCCAAGGTTCAGGACCAATGGCACGAAGAAAGGTATAAGGACTCATTGTTCCCGCACCTTTTTCATTATCATAAGCTTGCATTAGCATGCAACCTTTATCGTTCCAATAGTGTTGCAAAGTTAAAATAATTTCTTGAAAAGTAAGTTTTTTAGACATGATTTTCTCCTATCTTTTGTTACATCAGTTAAGGGGCAACAGATTATTCTTAAAATAAAGCAAATTCCTTAGCTTGGCAAGTCGCTCTAGTTGCTTTTAGGTTGCCACTTCTCAGTACTAGTAGCCATCTTAAAGCATAAGAAAAAGTGAAACCACTCCAACACTCCTATACAAATGTATAGGGGCGTTGAAACGCGGTTCCACCCTAATTTATGACTTCATTGTTAATTATACTGTTTTGTAATAATGAAAGTGCCTCATATTTTACTCATCACTCGGCTCACACCATCCCGAACTCGCTTAAGAAAAAGCTAAAATAATTTCTTTCCTAGAAACATTCTAGCACATTACAAACAACTTGTCTAGAAAATCAGTTATTGCAATTGCGTCTTCTTAAAGGTACTTGGAATGATAATTTCTGAAAGCAGTTGGTTCTCTTCTCGGATTCTAATGTATAGTGAGAGAATATAGAAAGGAAATAACAAGGTAGCTGTAATTTGTGCATGGCAAAGTAAAACAATCCCTATTAATTCAGGACAAATGTTCAAAAAATAATTAGGGTGCTTAACATATTTGAAAAGCCAATGGTCAACATAAGGATGCTCTTTTTTAAGCATCAGTTTAACCGTCCAAATACCACTTAACAAATGAGTTACCCAATAGAGCATGGCTATTGAAAATACCATTAGACTTAGTCCTAACAGACCAATACCATCCAATCTTACTTTATTTAACAAAGCTTCCGTTAAGGCAAAAAAATAAATCATGATATGAAGCAAGGTCAAGAATTTGGAGTTTTTTGCTCCGAACTCTTTACCTCCTTCTGCTAAAATACGTTTTTCGTTTTGAATGGATATTTTTAAGAATAGAAGACGGATGATAAACATCGTCATCATAAGAACAAGTATCATTGCTTTTTAAACCTCTTTTTATATAATGAAATTATTATACAAAAATGATAATAAAATGTCAATCAAACTAAAAACAGAGCTCCATTCAGAAAACGAATCCCTGTTTTAAAATCTTAAAAATCTTTTGTGTCCGGATCAGGTATCCCTGCCATATCAGGTAATGTTTTGATCATTTCAGCATCTTCTTGACTCAGTTCAATATCAAAGAAATCCCTATTTTCTTTAATACGATTTTCATGAACAGATTTTGGCAATGGTAAAAACCCCTCATAAACAGACCAGGCAAGAGCAATTTGCGCCACGGTTTTTCCATATTTTTCAGCCAAAGCTAACATGGTTTCATTCGTAAAGATTTCCCCTTGACCTAACGGACTCCAAGCTTCCAAAATAATATTTTTAGCCTTACAATAAGCAATAACATCTGCTTGGTAACATCCTGGGGCTAAACGGATTTGATTAACTGCTGGCTTGATCTTGGCTGTTTTTGCCAAAGCTTCTAAATGGTGAACCATAAAGTTGCTGACACCAATTGTTTTAATAAGGCCAGCTTCAACGGCATCTTCCATATAAGCCCATGCTTGAGCATTTGCTGACTCCCAGCTGTCACGGATAGCTTTAGGATTTGGCCAATGTATTAAGTAAAGGTCAATATAAGTTAAACCAAGTCGCTCTAAGGAAGCCTTTAGAGCTGCCTTAGCACCCTCATAACTATGACTGTCATTCCATAATTTAGTAGTGATAAAGAGTTCTTCTCGAGCAATACCACTGTCTTTAATGGCACGTCCAACACTTTCTTCATTTTTATATATTGCTGCCGTGTCAATGTGGCGATAACCTGCCTTCAAAGCTGATAAAGTTGCTTGATAAGCCTCTTGTCCATCTGCTGCTTTAAAGGTCCCAAAACCTAAAAGTGGTATTTCTAGACCATTGTTCATTTTAAGTGTTTTCATCATAAAAACCTCCTTTTCTTTCCCCCATTCTATCATAATAGCCTTTTTTTAGGGAAAAAAAGAATTGAGACAATTGCTTATCTCAATTCTTTAAACTTAGAGTGCTTGGTAAACTTTTTTTCCGTCTAAATAGGTCGCTATCAATTCTAAATTCTGATCTAGAACAATGAAGTCTGCTGCATATCCTGCTTTAATTTGACCACAAACATCATCAATCCCAACTGAGACAGCCGGAACGTAAGAAGACATACGAATAGCTTCTTCTGGGCTTGCAATTCCCCAGTTAACAACATTTTTGATTCCATCTTTAAGTTTTAAGATGGAACCTGCCAAGCTACCACTGTCTTTTAGTCTAGCAGTTCCCTTTTCAACAATAACTGGGAATTCTCCCAGCATGTAATCCCCCTCTGGAGAGCCTCCAGCTCGCATACAGTCTGTAATCATTGCCACATGATCATGGCCTTTTTGTTGCATCAAGATATCGCAAGCAACAGGTGACACATGGTGTCCATCACAAATTAACTCTGCATAGGTTCCTGGAATATTGTATACAGCACCAACCATTCCAGGTTCTCTATGCGTCAAACCACGCATCCCATTATAAGCATGAACCCAAACACTTGCTCCTGCATCTACAGCCGCCTTAGCCTCATCATAAGTTCCATTGGAATGTCCTAAGGCTACAGTAACCCCTTCTTTTGTAAGAGTTGATACAAATTCTTCAACACCATCTCGTTCAGGAGCTAATGCTATCTTTTTAATCAAGCCATTAGCGGCTTCTTGCCATTGCCTAAATTCATCAAGGCTTGGATTTTTCATATAATTAGGGTTTTGTGCTCCCTTGTATTCTTCTGTGAAGTATGGTCCTTCAAAGTAAATCCCTTGAATCTTCGCGCCTTTGACCTGATCTGCAACTGATGCTAGGGTAGCTGAAACGTCTTTCAGATGGTCAAAATCAGATGTTAATGTTGTTGGTAAAAATGACGTAACACCAGTAGATAAGAGGCCTTGACTCATGGCATGAATACCTTTGGCATCATTATCCATAACGTCTGCACCTGCATAACCATGGATATGGGTGTCAACTAAACCAGGTGCAAGCTGGTAGCCTGTGTAATCAATAATCTCTGAGTCTTTGGGTTCATTTTTTTGCCACTCACCAAAAACACCGTCTTTAATGGCAAGATAGCCTGCTTCTTTAACGTGATTTAGGTAATAAAAGCGGTCTGCTTTAATATAGCTTATCATTTTATTCCTCCCTTTTGCCTCTATTATACGCCAAGATTTCAGCTTTGTAAACGGTATATACCAATTTAGAAAGTAGTTTCAGAATTTAAAAAAATTGATTAAGGTTTTCCTCAATCAATTCCAATTTATTAGCATTCATATCCTAATAGGATACCTTCTTCTTCAGCATAAAAGCTACATAAACCTGATGTTGGGACGGTTTTAATTTCCGCATCTGGATAAACTGCTTTGACTTTTTCACTGATTTGTTGGCAAATTTTGGTGTTGTTGCGGTGAGCAATTGTTATCCGTCCACCCTTATAGCCTGCCTTTTCAAGTTCTTCGACAACTGCCAAGACTGCTTTTTTCTGACCACGAGCTTTTTGCAATAATTCTAATTGGCCATCTAGACTAGCACGTCCAACCATTCTGATATTCAAAAGACCAATGACTTTTCCAAGTAATTTGCTAACACGGCCATTTTTAACTAAGTTATCAATTTTTGCTAGAACAAATAGCAAAGCTGTCTGTTTTTGGTAGGCTGTAATTTTTTCAACAACGGCATCAAAACTAAGACCTTGTGAAATCAAACATTCCAATTCTGCAACGATCAAATCCATTTCACCTGCTGCAGACAAGGAATCAATCACATGGATGTTCACGTTTGGATTTTCTTCCAAAAGCATGTTTTTTGCTAAGCGCGCACTATTATGGCTTCCTGATAAGGTACCCGTTATGGTCACAGCAATGACATTATCTGCCCCTTCATAAGCTTTCATAAAAGCATCTGGACTTGGGCAACTTGAAGTTGTTGCTGCTGAAGCAGCATACATACTGTCCATCATATGGTCAATATCTAAACCTTTATCATCCACAAAAACCTCGTTACCAATACGTAGCATTAATGGCACGCGCTCATAGCTTAATTCCTGTGACTTTGTTTTTAATTCTACTAAATCACATCCTGAGTCTGCAACTATTTTCCAAGTCATGCATCTCCCTCGTTTCTATCATACAATTTCTTTTTTTATCATCTTAGTGATACCCTTTAAAATTATATCATTATATACCTAAATTAGGCTAGTAAAATTTGCTATATATTGCTCCACTAAGCTTTTATATCAACAATCAACTAATTCCTCTGCTTCATTTGGGAAATGGGGCTGATGGCTATTTTCTTAAAACATGGGTTTTAATAGCCTGTGCTACACCTGCATGGTCACAATCTGCAGTTACAGCGTCTGCTAAGTTTTTTACGGCTTGACTAGCATTGCCCATGGCAATTCCTAAGCCTGCGTAACTGATCATCTCAAGGTCATTTGCGGCATCACCAATAGCCATAATATGTTCTGAGTCAATCTTCAAATGCTCTGCTAAGGCTTTAAGAGCCCAAGCTTTAGTAACATTTTTCGGCATAATCTCCAAGATGTAATCTTGACTGCGAACAACACTGTAATCTTTTTCCAAGTCCTTTCGTACAGCCGCTTCAAATTGGTCTAAAAGAGGCTTCTCTCCCATGTACATGGCCTGAAAAATAAGGTCATTTTTTGCTTGTAATGCTTCTATGCTAGTTGCTTTTACAGTGGTAAAAACCAAATCCCCATCATATTGAACCAATTCTGGAACATGATCTGAGACAACATAAAAATCTTGTTCAGCTGTCAAGGTCAAATCCACACCAGGATAGTCTTGGCAAAGCTGATGCAATTTGGAGACATCAAAAAGACTGAGTTGTGCTGATTGAATGAGTTGCCAATCCCTGCTCTGATAACTGCTACAGCCATTATTTAGGATTAAAAATTCATTTTCTGATAAGCCTAATTGTTCGAAATATGGTTTTGTTCCAGATTTTGGACGACCAGTACAAATAACAATTGTCACACCAGAAGCCGCAGCTGCCTGCACTGCTTCAATGTTTTCTTTAACAAGTTCTTTTTGATGATTTAACAAGGTTCCATCTAAATCAATGGCAATAAGTTTTATCATAAATAGCCTCTTTCTAGTCTGATACATTTTTCACTTAAGACTAGTGTATCACTTTTTCACAAAAAATGAGATTCTAGACATGACCCTTACTTAATTTCCTTACTTTGAGCCAATAATTGATACCACTGGGCACTTTTCTTTGGGAACTTATTTAAACATACAAAAACTCATTTTATTTTCATTTTATTAAATAAATAATTGACAGATGAGAAAATTTCTGACATGCTAGTAGAGATAGATGGTTACTATTTTTTTATAGAATCCATTTAGAAAATACTTTAAAAGGAGATATAAGGTTGAAAAAACGTATTTGTTTGACACTTATTTTAGGACTTATCTCTTGTGTCTTTATCCAACCAGTAGCAGTTAAGGCCAGTGATCGTTCGTTAAAAAGTTGGTTTATTGAACAGTATTTTTGGCTTAAAGGAGACAAAAGCTACTACAGTGAACAGGATGAAGCCGAGTTCCAGAAATATGTCAATTCCGCAGGAGAAACAAGTAATAATGGTTACACTCTTGAACCTAGTTTGGTTAATGGCACATTAGTTAAAGAAGAAAAACATCAAATGACGGTTTATTCTTGGAACGATAAAAATGACCCTAATCAAAAAGTTATTCTATATTTACATGGCGGGTCATATTTAAATAATCCGACCACTTACCATATTGATATGCTCAAAAAAATATCAAGTCAGTTAGATGCTAAAATAGTACTTCCTATTTATCCTAAAGCTCCAAAGTATGCTTACCATCAAGTCATGCCTCTTCTTGTTGATCTTTATCAAGATGTCTACATGAGCAGAAGTCAAAATGCTAAAAACATTACACTTATGGGAGATTCCGCAGGAGGTGGTTTAGCACTTGGATTGGCCCGTGCATTAACTTATGAACCAAAACCATACCCACTTGCTCAACCCAAAGATATTATTCTCTTATCGCCTTGGCTCGATGTCAGCATGTCTCATCCAGAAATTCCAGCTTATGAATCAACTGATCCTATTTTATCAGCTTGGGGATTAAAGCGTGTTGGTGCTCTTTGGGCAGGCGATGAAGGAAATGTTCACCATGAATATGTTAGTCCTAAGAATGGTCCTCTTGACAAGCTGGCACCAATTACCCTATTTGTTGGAACAAGAGAAATTTTCTATCCAGATGTCCGTGATTTTGAACAACGGCTAAGCAATGAAAATCTTAGACACAATTATTTTGTCGGCAACGGTATGAATCACGCCTATCCTATTTACCCAATTTCTGAAGCCGATAAGGCACAAAGAGATATTGTTCAAATTATCAATAGACCTGCCTAAAGTCAACATAAACGTCAAGCATTCCTTAACTAAAATAAAGGACAAGTCCTGATGGTTTACACCTTATGATTGCTATTTGTTAAAGAATACACTAAAAAGCTCCCCTTTTTTCTTAAAAGAGGAGCTTCTTGGTTTTTAAATGATTGACTCGACACTCTTTTTTAGACGGTGGTGCTTGACTCTTCGAAGCATGCTTTAAGTCGGTAAATTCTTTCTTGTTTCATGTCTTCAGATGCTACTAAAATTTTTACTTCGTTCTGGTACTCAGGTAAAATGGTGATGGCACAATGATATGGATTCTTGTGAACAGAAATCTTAGAAACGTCTAAACTCCCACTATGTGTAGGGATATCCGTAATTCCTTTTTGAGAAAGCAGGTAATCTACTCCTTCAACAGATATCCTATCAAGCCATGCTTTCTTAGCTTTTGTAACCAACCAATCTCCTCTGAAGAGTTTAATTTTCTCATAATCACTGCTTACTCCTTCATAAACAATTTTAAACTGAACGGCTGATACAGGTGCTGTAAAACAATACTCTAGACCTTGACTTGTTTTCTTAGGTACTTTTGTTGATACTAATTGCCCATCAGCATATATGCTTGCTGTTTGTGAAGTTGGTAGGATAAGCCGTGCAATATTTTCAGCAGTTGCATAGGTATAGGTGACACTTGTTGTGTCTACTGTTTTTTGCGCTGACTTACTAACGTCAATTGAGGAATACTTTAATTCTTGCTGAGCAAGTCGTATGTTAGCACAGGCTTCTTTCTTATCACCTAAGACATCGACTATTCCTTTAACTGTGACAACCGGCTCACTTTGAAGTTTTTCTTGTAAATCCTCTGGTTTATTTTCCCAAATAACAGGAAACTGTGATTGGACAAGTTGACCATTTGCTAAATAGGCTTGAACTGTTTCTGGTAATAGTATGCTTTCGCCCTCTAATGCTAGGATGCTGATTGTTTTAATCGCAACCACCTGACCTATCATAAAGACATTGATGCTAATAGGTTTGTCACTGCTTGCTAGCCTTCCATTAATTGTGAAATCAAGTTCTTTTTTCAGTTTTTCTGCTAGAGATGACTTATCCCAAATGATATCTTCTAGCTTTTCTTCCCCATTATTTCTTCGAGTGAGAACCGTTTTGGGCAGGGGAAGGGTTTTTCTCCCTTTTTTGATGTAAAGGTTTTTAACCATGTCATAACGATCAATTGCACCTGCTTTTGGTTCTTTGTTTGCGTAGACTTTAATGCTTTGTTTTGCTGCTTTCAACCCCTTACTTGTAGCTTTTAAAAGCACTTGCCCACTGTCGCCAGTCATTTGCACAATAGCAAGGAGTTTGCCAGCAAAGGCCTGACGGTTATTGTCTTGATAGCTTTGATGGTCTGTCGGATCACCATTATCTAAAGCAAGCAGTCTAGCAGGTCCAGTTACTGAAACTGTGATACGATTTGATGCATCAGTAATGTCATGACCATCTTGGTCTTGAACACTGATTTCAACATAAGCTAAGGAGTTATCTGATACCTGTTTGGGACATTTTGAAGTTGTTAAATGAAGTTTATTAGGTTGACCAAAACTTCTTACCTTGCTATTTCCATGAGTTTCTGTGATGATTTTACCTTTTTTATCATAAGCTATGGCCTCCAAAGTTCCCTCTTGATAAGGGATTTCCCAGGTCAGGTAAAGGTTTTTGTGACTGATAGCAGTATCTCTGCTAGCTTCGTAAACCCTGTAAGAATGGATATTATCTGTTGCAGGCAAAAGCCTTGAATAGTTGCGTTTTCCAAGGAGTTGCTTCTTTCCAGTCATATCTGTATGACACAATTCAACTGCATCTGCATTAGAATATACAACAACAGTTACTTTTTGAGCATTGCCACTTGTGCATAAGATTGATTCTTTCCAGCTTGGGAGAATATGAAGGGTTGTGTCTTCTTTTTGCCATTGACTTCTATAAAAATAATAGCTATCTTTTGGAAATCCTGCCGTGTCAATGATGCCAAAATAAGAACTTTTTGGTGGCGGGTTCCCATTGAGTTGATTTGCTGGTCCTTTCCCAACACTGTTCCAAGGTGTTGGTTCTCCTAAATAATCAAATCCTGTCCAAACGAATTCCCCTGCTACAAAATCTCTAGTAATCACATCAAACCAGGCCTCACTAGCATAATGCCCCCAACCTACTGTACTGTTATCATAGGAACTCAATTGATTTTTCTCATTACGGTAAGCAGAGTGACCCTCTACTTTAATGCTTGCATTATAAACCCCACGACTGTTGATAGCAGAAGCTGTTTCAGAGCCATACATTTTCCAGTCAGGGTGTTCCTTGTGGTCACGGTCATAGTCACAACCACTAGCATAATTGTAACCCACAATACCTTGACAAGTATTCTTAGCAGTTGACAAGACTTTAGCCATTTCAAGAGAAATTGCCCTTTCAGTTCCTCCCTCATTTTTGAGTTTATTATCTCCCAATGTCACTGGTCTACTCTGATCAAGTTCTGCGACCCAATTGATGAGGTCTTTTAGTAACTTTGGATAAGAGTCCGTTTGGTTGTCACCTTCTAACCCTTCTTGAACTTCATTACCTGTTGACCACATGATTAGAGAAGGGGCGTTTTTGCCTGCTCTCACCATCTGTTTGATGTGGTATTCTGCCCATGTTTGTTGAGGTTTCGCATGACTTAGGTAGTTAGCATTTTCACCTATTTTCTGATCAAAAAACCTTGCGTAATCATATTGATTCCCGTTTTTTGCAAATCTCCAAGTGTCAAATGCCTCATCTACCAACAGAATCCCTTTACGATTAGCAATATCCCTCATAAAACGAGATGAAGGGTTGTGTGTCACACGAACAGCATTCACTCCCATATCTTTCAAAATTGTTAACTGTCTGTCAATGGCATCATAATAAGCTTTTGCACCTAATCCCCCTTGGTCATGGTGCATACAAACCCCTTGGAGTTTTACGGCCTGACCATTTAAGTAAAACCCTTTTTGGGCATCAAAAGCTATAAAGCGAAAACCAACTTCTTCTTCTTTTTGGTGAATGATTTGGCCATCCCTATCAAGAAGCTCTGTTCTTAAGACATAAAGATTAGGATGACTTATTGACCATAAGTCTGGATTGATAAGGCTTAAGTCATGTTTAAAAGTGACCTCTTTTCCTTGTTCAATAGTCTGCTCTTTTGTTTGATGACTAAGCAATGCTTGCGTCTTTATGTCTGATGTTTTTGGATAAAGAGAAGTTTTCACTGACACCGTTATAGCATTGTCTGATTGATTAATAACCTCTGCTTCAATGAGCAGCTGAGCTGTTTTATGATCTCTATAGGTTTCTGCTAAATTGGGAGTTTTAACCGTCACACCATCTTGTCTTAAATGAACTTGTGGTGTCACCTCCAAATAAAGAGACCGATAAATGCCGCTTCCTGAATACCAACGTGAACTTGGGATTTTATTGGTCACTTTAATGGCAAGCGTATTATCACCACAACTAGTCAGAAAGTCTGTTATATCATAAGAAAAATGGCTGTAACCATTAGGGTGCATTCCTAATTTTTGCCCATTCACATAAACTTCAGTTTCCATGTAAGAACCATCAAAGCATAGCAAAAAACGCCCTTTAGCAGCTTGACCACCTAGAGTAAAATACTTTCTATACCAGCCTACACCACCCAGTTTGTAACCACTTTCTGCTTCTCCTTGGTAGATTGCATAGTCTTGGGTCAAACTAAAATCATGAGGTAACTTAATTGTTTGCCAGCTTGAATCATCAAATAGCTGATGACTCGCATTTGGAACATCACCAAAGGTAAACTTCCAGTCATTGTCGAAAGGAATTATTTGATTTGTTGCTGTATAGTGATTGAATGACTGTGTTTCAATATCTGAATGCATATGACTTTCCAAAACTTCCTTATTTTTAACTTATTAAGACTAGCTTTTATGAGAAGGGCCTATTGCTATCATTTTGATTAAGCCTTTCAAAAGCAATCGCTTACAGCTGAGATTATATATTATTTCATTGCTATTTTCAATGACTTTACTGGCTTTTTATTGAAAGTCTTAAACAGATTATGGTCTAGGGAATTAAAAAAAGCTAAAGGATTTTTCCTCTAGCTTCTTGCTATTGGTTTACTTAGCTTAATGGTCTTGATACTTTGTTAGACTAAACTTGCTTGATGCCAAGGCTCTTTTAAGAAGTGGTTCCCAAATGAACCCTTGAACAAAAACTTGCTTGTTGTCTAAGTCAACTCGAACCCTTTTGACTCCGGGGACAGCTTCGAGTTTATCTTTAACGTTTTGGGCACATCCTTGACACTTCATACCACTGATTGTATAGATTTTTTCCATTTACTTCTCCTTCTATTCTTATGGTTTTGAGCCTTAAAGCATTTAAAACAACAGACACTGAACTTAGGCTCATAGCAAGTCCAGCAAACATGGGATTAAGTAAGGGGCCTCCAAAAAGGTGCAGAACTCCCATAGCAATGGGAATCATCAAAAGATTATAAATAAAGGCCCAAAACAAATTTTCTTTCACAACTTTAATAGTTGCCTGACTGAGTTGAACGGCTTTCACTAAATCAAGCATTTGTGGTTTCATCAAGATGACATCTGCAGCTTCAATCGCTATATCAGTTCCTGTTCCCATAGCAATACCAATTGCTGCTGTAGCTAGTGCTGGGGCGTCATTTATCCCATCTCCAACCATGGCTACTGGTCCAAACTCTTTTTGCAGCGCAGCTATGATGGAAGCTTTCTGATCGGGTAAGACTTGACTATAAACCTTATCAATCCCAACTTTTTTTGCTATTGCTTTAGCAACAGATTCCTGATCTCCTGTCAGCATAATGGTCTTGATTCCCATCTTCTTTAATTGGAAGATGGTTTTTTGGCTGTCTGCTTTGAGCTGATCTGATACAAGAAAATATGCCACTAGCTCCTGATTTTTAGCTACATATATGACTGTTTCATTACTTGTTTCAGGGATTTCTGCAACTTTAATTCCTTCTTTAGCCATCAATTTGGCATTCCCGACAATAAGGTCCTTGCCTTTTACTCCCATGCCTGTGTGTGCTTTAAAGTCAGATACTTCTTCCAAGGTCAAGCCATTTTCTTTTGCCTTTTGGACAATTGCTGTGCTAATAGGGTGTTCTGAGTATTGTTCCAGTGAAGCCACTGCTTGTAAAAGCGTTGGATCTTGCTGTGCTAAAAAATGCATGCTTGTCACTTGGAGCTGTCCTTGGGTGATGGTGCCTGTTTTGTCAAAAACAATTGTTTTAACCTGATGAAGATTCTCCAAATAATCTCCACCTTTAAAAAGAATACCATTGTGTGCTGCTCGCCCAGAACCCACCATAATGGCTGTTGGAGTGGCTAAACCAAGGGCGCAAGGACAGGCAATTACAAGAACGGCAATTCCTGCTGTCAAGGCAAAATGAAAGCTTTCTTGCATCAGAAAGAACCAGAAAAAGACTGTTAGCAAAGACAATACAATCACAAATGGGACAAATCGTCCTGAAAGCTGATCTGCAATTTTGGCAATTGGTGCTTTTGTAGCCTGTGCTTCTTCAACCAGGTCAATCATTTGTGAAAGAAAGGTCTGGTCATCACTTTTGCTAACACGAACCAACAGGTTCCCTTGACCATTTATTGTTCCTGCATAGACTGGACTATCACTAATCTTCTCGTTTGGGATACTTTCACCTGTTAACATGGACTCATCAATAAAAGAACTCCCTGATAGAACATAGCCGTCAAGAGGCACTTTTTCACCAGGCTTAATCATTAGAGTCTGTCCAACTGTGATTTCTTCAAGGTCTACTAATTTGCTAATACCATCTTTTACAAGTCTTGCCTGTGTTACTTTCAAACCTAAGAGTTTTTGAAGAGACTCAGAGGTTTTGCTTTTAGAACTTGCCTCAAAAAAATTCCCCAAAGTAATCAGAGTCAAAATAACAACTGCAGACTCAAAATAGAGTTGATGTAGGTAGTGGAGATGCCCTTTGAAGACTTGAGCAAGAGCAAACGTGCTAAATAAAAAAGAAACGGTAGTGGCTAAGGCTACTAGAGAATTCATATTGGGGGCTTGCTTAAAAAGAGAGTTAAAGCCATTGGTAAAATACGATTTATTAAAATAGAGAACAGGTAAAGTCAAGAAGAACTGCAAGATTGCTTGAAACTTTAAGTTAGTGGCAAATGGGACAGGTAAGCCAATCATGCTCCCCATAGCCAAATACACGACTGGAATGGTAAAGATTGCCGAACAGATAAACTGACGCCACAACCTTTGCGTGACATTATCCTGACGCTCTTGTAAGGACTTGTCTTGCTTGCCTAGATAACGTGTTGCCTGGTATCCAGCTTCAGCAACAGCTTTTTCAATAATCTTGGGGTTAATAGTTTCATCCTGATAATCAACACTTAGTTTTTCAGTAGTCAGATTGACACTTGCTTGGTCAACTCCTGGTAAACGTTTAACAGCATTTTCAACACTCAAGGCACAAGAAGCACAAGTCATGCCTTCAATTAGAAAACTTTCTTTTGTCATCTGTGACTTTCCTCCTTGTCACAACGGCATTGCCCAGGAATACAATTGCAGGGCACTTTTCCTACGGTAGACACTTCTTTCTCTCGTAGAAGTTCTTGAAAATCTGCAATATCTTGCTTTGTCATGGGCATAGCTTTTAAAATCTTTAGCAAGAGGCTAGCATGCTTGCGCTGACATATGTGATTGAGACCATCTTGAATCAATTTTTCTTGGTAATCTTTTTCGTTGACTAAAGACTCATATAAAAAAGCTCTCCCTGATTTTTGGGTGCCAACTAATTTTTTGTCCACCAATCTGCCTAATAAGGTTTTAATGGTAGAGGGTGACCACTGGAATTTTTCTTGTAGAATATCAATGATGTCACTACTTTTGAGTTGTTTTCTTGCCCAAATGACACGCATGACTTCCCATTCTGCTTCAGATATTGTTTGCATCTTGACTTCCTTTTGTTTACATGTGTAAATATATCTTATCACTTTTGTCTACATTTGTAAATTTATAAGACATAAAAAATGCCCCAATGGTTAGATTCCCTTCTAACCATTAAGGGGCCTTTTACTTATCAATGAGATTTAGCAATTAGTCCTTTGATTTACTGTCTAAATCACGTAATAACTGATCAATTTTATTGCCATATGCAATGGAATTATCTTTTTCAAATACCAAGTCCGGCATTTTATACATGGTTAATTTATGAGATAACTCACGTTTAATAGTTCCAGTTGCTTTTTCTAAACCTTTTTGTGCTTTTTGGTTGTCCGATGCCAAGTCACTCATGAGGGTGTAATAAATTTTTGCAAGGGATAAATCACCAATCATTTGCACTTCAGTGATGGTAACTCCTTGAACACGTGGGTCACGAATTTTTTTCTGTAAAATATCGTTGACTTCACGTTTAATTTCCATTCCGACACGGTCAATACGATGGTTTGCCATATGATGTTTTCCTTTCTTCATTGTTTAAGAAAAGGTTGAAGTCTTTTGTCACCTCAACCTTCCTTTTTGTCTGTATTCTATTGCACTTGTTCTTATTATTTACGAACAATTTCTTCCATGATGTAAGCTTCGATAGTATCATCAGCTTGCAAGTCGTTGTAGTTCTCAATCATCAAACCACCCTCTTGGGCATTTCCAACTTCTTTGACATCATCTTTATAATGTTTAAGACTTCCTAATTTACCATCAAAGATAACAACATTATCACGGATAACGCGTACGCTTGAATCACGTGTAATTTTACCTCTGATAACCATAAATCCACCAATTGTTCCCACTTTAGAAACTTTGAAGGTTTCACGAATAATGGCTTCACCAAGAATTTTTTCTTGGAAGACAGGATCAAGTTTACCTTTCATAGCTTCTTCAACTTCTTCAATCACTTTGTAGATAATGCTGTGAAGACGAATTTCAACGGCATCTGCATCTGCTTGTTGACGAGCTTGTGGAGTAGGACGGACGTTAAATCCAATGATTACAGCATTTGATGCTTCAGCAAGTGTCACATCAGACTCGTTGATAGCACCAACTGCTGAGTGAACCACATTAACACGAACACCCTCAACTTCAATTTTAAGAAGTGATGCTGCAAGAGCTTCAACAGATCCTTGAACGTCAGCTTTAATGATAACATTAACTGTTTTGATTTCTCCAGCTTTAAGGGTATCAAAGAGGTTATCAAGACTAACACGTTGTGTATTTTGACGTTGTTTAAGAAGAGCACGCTTGGCACGTTCTTCACCAGCTGCACGAGCAGCTTTTTCGTCTTCATAAACTGCGAAGTGATCACCAGCCATCGGAGTTTCATTCAAACCAGTAATTGAAACAGGTGTTGACGGCAAGGCAAACTTCACACGGCGTCCTAAGTCATTAGTCATCGCACGAACACGACCGAAGGTATTTCCAATAACGATAGGGTCTTGAACATTAAGTGTCCCTTGTTGAACAAGAAGAGTTGCAACTGCACCTTTTCCTTTATCAAGACGAGCCTCGATAACAGTACCAATAGCACGAACAGTTGGATCTGCTTTAAGTTCTTCAACCTCAGCAACCAAAAGAACAGTCTCTAACAATTCATCAATATTTTTATTGAATTTAGCTGAAATTTCAACAAATTCAGATTCACCACCCCAAGCTGTTGAAATAATACCATGCTCTGCTAATTCAGAAATAACACGTTCTGGGTTAGCACCCGGCTTATCAATCTTATTAATAGCAACAATGATTGGAACGCCAGCTGCCTTAGAGTGATTAATCGCTTCAATAGTTTGTGGCATAACACCGTCATCTGCTGCAACAATCAAAATGGTGATGTCTGTTACAGAAGCTCCACGTGCACGCATGCTTGTAAAGGCCGCGTGACCTGGTGTGTCCAAGAAAGTAATTTTCTTACCAGCTTCTTCGATTTGGTAAGCACCAATATGCTGAGTGATACCACCAGCTTCTCCTGTTGCAACGCGTGAATTACGCAAGGTATCTAAGAGTGTTGTTTTACCGTGGTCAACGTGTCCCATAATGGTTACAACCGGTGCACGTTCAACAAGATTTTCTGGGTTCAAATAAGTGTCGTCTTCAAAGAAACGTTCAATATCTGCGTCATCAACTTCGACTTTTGCCTTAGCTTCAATCCCATAATCAACCATTAAAAGTTCAATGGTGTCCCCATCGAGTGATTGGTTTTGGGTCGCCATAACACCCATCATGAATAATTTTTTGACAATTTCTGCTGGCTCACGTTTAATACGTTTTGCGATATCAGCTACTGTCATACCTTCTGAATACTCAAATTCTTTTGGTAATTCATGGAATTTACGCTCTGTTACTGGTTTTGGAGCTGCAGTATTATTTCTATTGTTCTTGCCTTTTTTAGGCTTCTTGTTCCAGTTACTATTTCTTTGATTTCTCACTTGGTTCTGATTATTCCAACTCTTCTTATTTTGCTTAGGTCCTTCGTCACGACTTTGATTTTCATCACTTGTCTTTTCAGGACGCGTTTTCTTACGACGTTTATCTACAGGTTTAGCGGCAACTGGTGCAGCAACAACATTATTCACAAGTGTTGTTTTTTCACTTTGTGGTTTTTCTTTCAGTTTTGCTGCTTGAGCTTTTGCTTCTTTTAATGCCTCTTGTTTTGCTTCTTCACGCGCAATTGCTTCTAAACGTTTTGCTTCTTTTTGCTCACGAATTTGGCTTTCTCTGTGACGAGTATACTCTGCATTTTGCTCAGCTTTTAAAGCTGTTGCTCTTGCTTTAAAGTCAATTTTAGGAGCGGTTACTTGTGACGGCGTCTTCACCTGCTGACTGTTTTTAAAACGATCATTTGGTCTGTCATTGTTAACTGAACGGTTGCCAACTGATTGACGGTTATCATTACGATTGTTGCCTGTTGGCTTGTTGTCAAACCGTCCGTCACGATGTTGACCTTGCTGACGGTTGCTATTACGGTCAGTTGTGACCTTACCTTTTTGACCATTCTGGCGATTGTCTTGACGTCTTGGTGCTGAAGTGTTTTGACCTGATTGTCTACGAGCTTCTTGTTCTTTTGCACGAGCTTCACGTTCAGCTTTAAAATTACGACTCTTTGGTTTAGCAACAACTGCTTGAGGAGCAGCAGATGGTGCTTTAACTTCTGAGAGGTCTTCTTTTACTTGAGCATTTGGTGTTTTTGCAACAGTTTCTTTTACTGCTTCAGGCTTCTTCTCACTTTTACTTGTTTGAACAGCTTTTGTTTGGTTGGTTTCAACTTTTGAATCTGTTGAAAAGCTAGAAACTAGACGCTTAGCATCCGCAGCTTCTACACTTGACGCGTGACTTTTCACGTCCAAGCCTAAAGCTTTGGCATGTTCTACAACCTCTTTACTGGTTTTGCCTAATTCTTTAGCTATTTCATGTAATCTTTTCTTTGACAAATTGTGTCCTCCTATTCGTCTATTCCATAAGAGTCCTCATTTTCTTTGAAAATCCAGTATCTGCTACGGCTACCACTTTACGTGGTTTTCCAAGGGCAGCACTTAATTCCAGTGCACTAAACACTGTGGAGACTTTTACATTGTAATAATTACTTTTATCGGTTACTTTTTTAGTCACATTTGGTCCGGCATCATTTGCAAGGAAGACAAGATTTACCTTTTGATTTTGAATGGCCTTAACAACCAACTCTTCACCTGAGATAACTTTTCCTGCACGTTGAGCTAAACCAATGAGATTTGATAATTTATCTAAATTATTCAAGGCCTAACTCTCTTCTTTTGACTTTGTGATCCACATAAGCAATCAATTCATCGTAAAAACTTTCTGGAATTTCCATCGAGAAACTACGATTAAAAACTTGTTTTTTCTTGGCTTGAAGTGCTTCGTCATTGCTAAGTTTGATATATGCCCCACGGCCATTTTTCTTTCCTGTTGGGTCAATTGATATCTCACCATCTTTTGTTTTCACAATACGAAGCAAGTCCCGTTTATCAATGATTTCTCCAGAAACCAATGATTTTCGTAAAGGTATTTTTTTTACTTTAGGCATCAAACACCTCGATTCTTATTCTTCCTCGTTAGCAACAGTCTCTTCAACTGTATCTGCTTCTACAGGCGCAGCAGCTTCTTGTTCTGCTTCAAGACGTTCATATTCACTGGCAGACTTGATGTCAATACGATATCCTGTCAAGTGAGCGGCCAAGCGAACGTTTTGTCCACGACGACCAATAGCCAGTGACAATTTGCTATCTGGAACAACAACTGTCGCACGTTTTAGGTCTTCGTCATCAAAGAGAACCATATCAACTTCAGCTGGTGCAATAGCATTGTAAATGAATTCTGCTGGGTCATCAACCCATTGAATCACGTCAATGTTTTCTTCTACTGGAATTTCAATGCCTGTTTTAGCATCAAAGCGTTTTGGATGGAATTTGCTGATGATTTTTTTAATGTTGCTTCCACCACGACCAACGATAGTACCAATAGCATCTACGTTAGGGTTATGGCTGCGCACCGCAACTTTTGTTCTGTCTCCAGCTTCACGCGAAACACTCATGATTTCAACAGTTCCATCAAATACTTCTGGAATTTCTTGTTCCATGATACGCTTGATAAATTCTGGATGGCTGCGGCTGACAAAAACGTTAACACCTTTAGGATTGTTTTCAACTTTGTAAACATAGACTTCAATACGATCATGTGACTTGAAGCTTTCACCTGGAATTTGATCTTGGTGTGATAATTGTGCTTCAAGTGAGCCTAGGTTAACATAAATGAAACGTTGGTCAAAGCGTTCAACAGTTCCTGTCATGATTTCGCCTTCATGTTCTTTGTACTCATTAAAAGTAACTTCACGCATTTGGCGACGCATTTTTTCCATAATTGTTTGTTTAGCGGATTGTGCTGCTACACGACCAAACTCTGTTACAGATTCTTCAAATCGAATTTTATCACCAAGTTCGTAAGCAGAACTAATAGCTAAAGCATCACTTAAACTAATTTCCAAGCGGCTGTCAAAAACTTCTTCAACAACTTCACGGACGGTGAAGACTTGAAAATCAGCTGTTTTTTCATTAAATTCAATGACACATGATTCTGATTGGCCATAACGGCGTTTGTAAGCTGATTTGAGTGACTCTGTTACAGCATCAATGATGTCACTTTTATTAATGTGTTTTTCTTCCTCTAAAATACGGAAGGCTTCTAGCATTTCTTTGCTCATAATGTTGTCTGCTTTGCAAGACTGCAAAAGCAAAATTCCTTTCTTATTGTTCAACGTAAAAGAAGTAAGTCTACTTCTAATATTTCTTAAAGTTTAACAGCCATTCTAGCTTTTGCTACTGTCTTATACGGGATTTCGACACGTTTTTGTCGTGTTTTATCTAGGTAATCAATGGTCAAGGTTTCACCATCAAATGCCACTAAATCCCCTTGAAAGACTTTGATTTTATCAATAGCCTTATAAAGACTAACATTGATGTAAGAACCAATAGCATTTTCTAAACTTTCAACCGTTTTTAGAGGTCTTTCCAATCCAGGACTAGAAACTTCCAACATGTACTGACTTGGAAATGGATCTGGTGTGATTGTGTCTAATAATGGACTGATAAGCTCAGTCAATTGAGTTGTATCTTCAACACTGATGCCACCTTCTTTGTCAACTAGAATGCTAAGAATATAGTCGCTTCCCATTTTTTCGTATTCAACATCAACTAACTCGTAGGGTGTTTCAATAACAGACCTTATTTTTTCCGTAACAAGGTCAACAATAGTTTGATTTGCGATGGTAGTGTCCTCCTTTACTGCTTTAACAAATTACTTGTCTTTACTTAATAGACGCCATGTCAATACAAAAGTGGCGAGATATTCTTCTCACCACCTTTCTGTATTAGTTAATCATATTATATCACATTATAATAAGATAGCAAGTTTAAACTCTCTTTCATGCCGACTTTAAAGTCAATTTCCCTTTTTTAATACTGACTTTAATTCCTGCTGGTTTCAAAAAGCTACAATTTATACTATAATATGTGGTGATTACTATTTTTGGGGGTCTTCTTGAATAACATTGTCAAAAATCCGTTTTTTAAACGGTTAACTATTATCAAAAATCGAAGCTTTTGGTATCTCTTGCTGACTTTTTTTGTTTCTTTTGGTCTATCTAGTATTGCTTTATACAATACCTTTGCAAGTCAAAATAGCAACATCTTTGATTTCATTCCTGTTCAGTTGCCTATTATTTTAGCACTAGCTCTTGGGCTTTTCATTTCTGGTCAGATGTCTGTGAAGTTTGTCAGTAAAGTAAGTTTCCTTTATCTTTTTTTCTTAGTCAGTTCCTACTTTATTGAAATGACCCTTCGTTTGAACGATGCTGACTTTGAATGGCAAGATTATAAAGAATTTTGGCAGCACAATTATTTAAATTGGTTAGGCCTTGTTTTATTAGTTGCCTTGTTTTTTAAACTGCTCTCTAAGAAAGTTACCATCTTTGAAAACATCAGAGTGCCTCATGACAAAAACTTTGCCATTCCTATTCTAGCTCAATTTTTGACTAGTTTTTACATTTCATCTAATCAATTTTTGAACCGCCTAGAAGTCAATACCTTTTTCCCACTTCATTTAGAGGATTCTCTTGAAAGTTCAAGGCATCTGTTTCTCTATGCTTTTGTTTTCTATCTTCTCTTTTTACTTGTTACCATCACCTTTATTAAAGGTCTTAGGGATATAAAAAGAAATACAGCAAGTCTATCATTAGCATTCAGTAGTAGTGTCTTTTTAGCAACCTTAATGAATTACTCACTTCAAGCTGGCATTACGGAGCAAGGTGCTCATTATGGGGTTTTGATTGCTCCTGGCGCTACCATTTATCAAATCATTGTACTTTCTAGCCTCTTTTTCATTGCTTATATTGCCATTAACCGTTACATCATAGCCACTCTTGTGATTACTAGTTTGTCCGGCCTCTTTTCACTAGCTAATAGTTTAAAATACACTGCCCGACACGAACCAATTGTCCAAGCTGATTTAATGTGGTTAAAAGACATTAGTTTCTTCAAGGACTACATCTCACTAACATCACTTGTAGAAGCTTTGGCAGCTCTTGCCATCCTTGTAACAATTGTATTTCTCTCGAAAAAAGTTGTCTTGCCTAATCCAATTATCAAACAGCTAAAGAGACAATTAGTCTTACTTCTCATCTTATTTAGTACTTGGGCATCTTTTCTTCATTTCCTAACAAAGCATGCAAATGAGCCTTTTCCAGACAATATCCCCGTGCTATCACCTGTCTACAATCTTTTTGATGTTGATTGGTTAGGTATCAATGCCAATACCAGATTTCAATCCTTGTCTTATGTTTGGATTAAAGGGTTAACGGTTGATAAAATGAATCCACCCAAAGGGTATAGTAAAGAAAAAATCAAAGCCCTTTATAAAAAATATCAAGAAGAAGCTTACCTTTTGAACAGTCAAAGGCAAAAAGAACTCTCCGATCAAACTGTTATTTTCATCTTAAGCGAGAGCCTTGCAGACCCTACACGTTTAAACGGTATTACTGCTGCCAATACTCCTATTCCTTACATTCAAGCCCTGAAAGAATCTACCACCGGAGGTTATATGATTTCTGACGGTTACGGGGGAGGAACGGCTAATATGGAATTCCAAACATTGACAGGCTTGCCCTTTACAAACTTCAACTCTAATGTCTCGGTGCTTTATTCTGAAGTGGTTCCTTGAATAGGTTACACTAAACTAGACAGAAATTATAAAGTGTTCTACACTTAAGAAAAACGGGAGAAAAACCATGTCTAGAAAAGTACGTCGTCACTTCACCGATGATTTTAAGCAACAAATTGTGGACCTTTACAATGCTGGTAGAAAGCGTAGCAGCCTCATCAAGGAATACGAGCTAACCCCTTCCACCTTCGATAAGTGGGTTAGACAAGCCAAAACAACTGGTTCATTCAAGTCTGTTGATAATCTGACAGATGAACAGCGGGAGCTAATTGAACTCAGGAAACACAATAAAGAACTCGAAATGCAATTAGATATCCTAAAGCAAGCGGCAGTGATTATGGCACAAAAAGGGAAATAATCACTGCTAATAAGGCTAAATACAGCATTTCAAAGATGTGTCGCTGGCTGAATATGCCACGCTCAAGTTATTACTATCAAGCCGTGGAGTCAGTATCTGAAACGGAGTTTGAAGAAACTATTAAAAGAATTTTCCTCGAGAGCGAGTCCAGATACGGATCCAGAAAAATCAAAATATGCTTGAATAACGAAGGTATCACACTTTCACGGCGTCGGATTCGACGCATTATGAAGCGACTCAATTTGGTTTCTGTTTATCAGAAAGCCACCTTCAAACCACATTCTAGAGGCAAGAATGAAGCCCCTATTCCCAACCACTTAGACAGGCAGTTTAAGCAAGAAAGACCACTACAAGCCTTAGTCACTGACTTAACCTATGTTCGTGTAGGCAATCGTTGGGCTTATGTTTGCCTCATCATTGACCTATACAACCGTGAAATCATCGGCCTGTCTCTTGGTTGGCACAAGACCGCTGAACTCGTTAAGCAAGCCATACAAAGCATCCCTTACGCCCTGACCAAAGTCAAGATGTTCCATTCAGATCGTGGCAAAGAGTTTGATAATCAGTTAATTGATGAAATATTGGAAGCCTTTGGAATCACACGTTCGCTTAGTCAGGCTGGTTGTCCTTATGACAATGCCGTAGCTGAAAGTACGTATCGTGCTTTCAAAATTGAATTTGTTTATCAAGAAACCTTTCAATCGCTGGAAGAACTAGTTCTTAAGACTAAAGACTATGTTCATTGGTGGAATTACCACCGCATTCATGGTAGTCTCAACTACCAAACACCAATGACTAAAAGATTAATTGCCTAGAAAAACACTTTATAAATGTTGTACAGAAAAGTGTTGCCTTTTCACCTAATATGAAAAAAATGCCTTCTATTAGTGACTTCTATAAACCAAAACACCGTCAAGTCATTCACTTAAATAACGCTCAGAACTATAATCGGTTAGCAGTTTATAAGAAGCTTGACTTCAATAAATTTATCGCAAGCTCTGGCACCAAGGACAAACCCTCATCCACAGAACTTTACGGACCTTATCCAAGTGATAAAACCACTTACCAAAATGTCCTAACTGAACTAAATTCAGATAAAGGTCAATTCATCTATGCATTGACTATGCAAAATCACGGACCTTATGGAAGCCCTCATAAACCCTATGATATCTGGGGTGACAATTTTTCGGACGCTGAAAACAATGCCCTACAAGACTATGCTGATCGATTACTCGAAACAGACCGAGTCACAGAAGAATTTCTAAACACCTTAAAAACCATAGATAAAGAGATTACTGTTGTCTTTTATGGTGACCATTTACCTGGCCTATATCCTACTAATTTTTTCCAGACAGACGATCTCCAAAAACAAACAACCGATTATTTCATTTGGTCAAATAAAAAAAATGTAAAACATAACTACCCCCTTATCCGATCAAATGACCTCCCCGCTATGCTTTTAGAAACAACCAACTCAAAACTATCACCTTACTTTGCCCTTTTAACCAAAACCCTCCCTTCAGAACAAGAAGGTATCAATAAAGAACGGGCGAAAGACTTAGCATTAATCCAATATGATTTAACCGTTGGAAATTATTATCTGAAAAATTACCCTCAATTTTTCGACATTTCACACTAAAAAAAACCTCTACTAGCTATTAGTAGGGGATTTTCATTGATATATCAATAAGATAAAAGGAGAGGAGGGGATTCGAACCCCCGAGCCCCGTTAAGGACTACACGCTTTCCAAGCGTGCGCACTCGGCCACTATGCGACCTCTCCGTAAAAGGAAGTTGGAAACCAACTTCTTAATGAAACATTGCTTCAACACGGTAAATAACTTGACCTTTTGATGAAAACTTTGCTTCGTATTCAGTCATTACATTGCCTTCATAATTACTGGCATGCAGGTCTAACCAAACTTGTTTTAGCGTCATACCATATTGTGAAAAACTAGCTAAACTGTATTCAAACAAACCTCTGTTATCCGTTTTGAAATGGATTTCTCCATTTTCCGGTAGAATTTGCTTATAAGTGTCTAGAAATTCCTTGTAAGTCAAGCGACGTTTTTCATGCTTGGTTTTTGGCCAAGGATCTGAAAAATTAAGGTAGAGAAGATCAATTTCGCCATCCTCAAAATAATTGGTCAAACTTGACCCATCAACTCTAAGCAACTTAATATTTGGTGCTTGACTTTCTAAAACCTTATCCAAAGCATAACTAAGAACCGATAATTGAATGTCAATTCCAATATAGTTAATCTCTGGGTGAGCTAAGGCCATGCCTGTAATAAAACCACCTTTTCCAGAACCCACTTCAACATGAATGGGATTGTCATTTCCAAAAACGTCTTTCCAGCAACCTTTGGCATCTTCTGGTTTTAGAATCACATAGTGTGGATTATTTTCAAGATGCTCTTGTGCACCTTTACGTTTTCTAACTCGCATTATTTCTTTCTAAACATCTCTCTAAATTGTCGTAGGGCATAAATTTCTTGGTTAACATGTTCCATATCACGTTGATCAAAACATCTCAAAATCTGAGTTAAATAAGATAATTGGCCATACCAAACAATCTTTTTAAAGACCTTCTCATTATTTTTATAACCATAAACAGCTAACCATTCTTCCCAACGCGAACGTGGAATGTAATGACTTAGCAAATAAGCCACATCATACATACGATCTGTCAAACGAACAGAATCCCAATCACACAAATAAATCATTCCACTTGTTGTAATAACCCAGTTGCTATATTTAATATCTCCGTGCACAATAGTTGCCACTTCGGCACGAAATTCCGGCAAACTTTGCTTTAATTCTGTTACAACAGATTGTAAGTAAGAATTTTGTTGAATTTGATAGGGTGCATTTTGTTCAAAATCAGATAATAAATCATAGGGATTTTCAATCCTATAATTTAATTGCAAAAGCTGATTAACCAATTGTTTTGACTTATGAAGACGACCCAAAATATGAATAATTTGTTTGCTACTCATATCTTGGCTTGACAGAATCCTTCCATCAAGCCACTCTTGAGCACTCATCATGTCCCCATTTCCCATACGCTTTGCCCATAGGAGTTGAGGAGCAATCTGTTCTTTGGCTAAGGCAGGCAAGATAGGTGTTGTGTTTAGCTTAATAAATACACTATCACCATTTGGATAGGTTCCTTTATAGGCTTTACCACTTTTGCCTCGTAAAGGCGTCAATGCTAATTCTTCGTCCGTAGTTGTCACCTTATCGCCCTCCTTTTCTTTTTATAATCACTTAGTCCTATTTTACTTGTTTTCCTTAACTTAGTCAATTATGTTCTTCAACTTATATGGTAAGTAAAAAAGATTGAGAAGTAAGAAAACACAGGTGATGATGATGATATTAAGAAGAGAATGGCTAAGAAGCATCTCAACAAGCCACAAAACAAGCGAAATTCCTCTTAAAAAGAGTAGCAGATTTTTTTTCTTCAATGTCGGTGTTACAGGATACAAACTCGTCAAATAATGGTAATCAAAATGATGGTAAAGTGCTAAAAGTTGGAACAGGAGTAAATAGTTACACAAAGAGGCTAATATCGCTGCAAGATAAGGGGGCTGAATAAACCAGAGAGCTAGACTGCTGAGTAAAAGCAAACGAATGAAAAGCCCCAAATAGTCTGCACTACGAAGAAATGCGCGTGCATATAGATGTGTCCAAAAAAGAGTGCTTTTTTGAGGTAACTTGCTTAAAAGACCAGTTAAATAAGGTCGCTCTTTAAAACCACTTGTAATTCCTTTGACATTAGTAAACAAAGAATAAAAAGTTAATATTTTCTGTTGACGGTGTCTTTCTTTTTCAATAGCCAGTTTCCAATTGAGCCCTGTAGGAGTCTTCAACTGATTTATTTTATAATCTTGAATAAACCATTTAACCACTAAAAGTAGCAAAATAACTATCCCAATAGAAACAACTGACAAGCCCAGTTTTAAAAAAATAGGAGCTAGTAAAACCAAGCAAAGGGTTTGAAAAGTTCCCCACAAGATAAAGGAATCTTTTCCTGACTTTTTGATTTCTAACAGAACTTCTTCTTCTTTGACCAATAAATAATGGCTATCCGAAGCTTCCAAGTAGGTCGCTGGCTGGCCAAAACCTAACAAAAATTGAACCAGTGATATCAGAACAAGAATCACCGCAAGGCGATTTTTAGGAAAATGGGCCAAGAGTTGACTATACTGGTAAAGCAAATAGCCTAATAAAAACATGAGCACTAAGACAAAATGATCATTGAAAACATAGGGGAGGTACTTGAGTTGGCGTTTTTGAAAGGCCAGTCTACGCTTTCTAAATAATTGTTCCATGCTCAGACCTCTCTTGTTAAGGCAAGGTAGATGTCATTAAGGCTTGCTCCAGTTTGAGCAAATTCTTGTCTGAGTTCTTCTAAAGTTCCCTGTGCTCTAACTTGTCCCTGATGTAAAATGACAAAACGATCACACATTTTTTCAGCGGAATCTAAGACATGGGTACTCATCAAAATAGATTTGCCTTTAACTTTTTCACTTTCAAGGTAGCTAATCAAGTCTGAGATCGCTAATGGGTCAAGTCCTAAAAATGGCTCGTCTAAAATAAAGAGGCTTGGGTCTATGATAAAAGCACAAATAATCATGACTTTTTGCTTCATTCCTTTAGAAAAATTTACCGGATACCAGTCTAATTTATCCGTTAATCGATAGCTTTCAAGCAGTGGTTTAGCACGTTCCATGGCTAGTTTCACATCAATATCATAGGCCATGGCAATGGTTTCAAGGTGCTCACTTAAAGTCAGTTCTTCATAAAGACTTGGTGTTTCCGGAATAAAACCAATTTTTTTGCGGTATTCTGCCATGTTTTCATCTAAGGTTAGGCCGTCAATGCTGATTTTCCCTTGGTAGGGTTTCAAAAGTCCGATGATTTCATTAATGGTTGTGGATTTACCTGCACCATTCAAACCAATCAAACCAACCAGCTGACCGTCTTCCACAGAAAAGCTGACGTCTTTAAGAACAGGAATATTAAGGTAACCTCCTGTTAAATGTTCAATTTTTAACATATTTCTTCTTTCTATTTCATTGATTTCTTATAATAACCATTATAGCAAAAAAGCTCATGAGGCAACATTCAAAAAAACATATTTCCATTGATTTCTTGAAAGCCTTCCAAGTTCTAAAGGAAATCCTTTGCATTATCGTTTTGCCCGTGCTAAGATAAAAGTACTATATTTCATTTAGGATTGAAGAGGTTTTAGATATGGATAATTGTATTTTTTGTAGCATCGTCTCGGGTGATATTCCTTCTGCAAAAGTCTATGAAGATGATCAGGTTTTAGCTTTTTTAGACATTACCCAAACAACCCCTGGGCATACCTTGTTAATTCCTAAACAGCATGTTCGTAACATTCTAGAAATGAATTCAGATCTTGCCAGCCAAACATTTGCGCAATTACCAAAAGTGGCACGCGCTGTCCAAAAAGCAACCCAAGCACTTGGTATGAACATTATCAACAATAATGAAGAAATCGCTGGTCAAACCGTTTTTCATGCGCATATTCACCTTGTTCCACGCTTCGGTGATAAAGATGGCATCGCTATTCAATACACAACCCACGATCCTGATTTTGACAAACTGGCTAGCCTTGCTTCGTCTATCCAAAAGGAGATTGCCCAATGACATTAAAATCTGCCTTGCTTATCGGCCTTTCATCAGTGATTGCCTACAAGACTTATCAGCATAAAGATGAGCTTCTAGCCATTGCTAAAAACAGTAAAAAACAAAAAGATAACATTCAATATGATCTTGAAAAGATAAAGACTAACCTTGCTGTTATCAGTTCTGAAACACACAAAATTCAAAAAATGAGCGATGACATCACCTATCGCTTACGTGTTTTCAATGCTCAAACACAACCTCTTTTCATGCAAATTAAAGAACGCATGGAAAAGTATCAATCTCAGGTAGATGAGCAATAACCTAAAATAGAATGACAAGAATCTAGTCTCAGTATTTCTTTAAAAAATGAATACCTTAAAAAGGCATAGAATAAGCGTTTTGAACAACGTCATTCTATGCCTTTTGCTGTGTTCTAGAGTTTTTCCAGCCTCTTTTTTATGGGCCTACTGCTGGAGCTGCTCCTGTAGATGGTGATTGCTCCGCAGGTACCGGAGCAACTGGAACTGTTGGACTACTATTTGTAGCAGGCTCTGTTACGGCAGTTCCAGTAGAAGATGATTGGGAACTTTCAGGTGGGATAAAGGAAACATTTGGTTCTGGCGTTGAATAATAGCCTCCCCCTGTATTATTACTGTCTGGATAACTGGAATACTTAGGGGCTTGCTGCGTCACTGAAGAGTTCGCTCCCCCTTGAGTCGTTTGCTTAACACTGCTGCCACCATATAATTCTTCATAAGTGACAGCCGTTGTCACAAGCTCTGTAACCTTTGAAATTCCCAACTGTTTGCGAATCTTATTTTGAATCTCCAAAAGATGTGGTTCTGTCACAATTTGATAAGAACCGCCATCTGCTAAAGTAGCATCCTCACCTCTCAACTGCTCAGACTTAATGACATTCAAGGCATCTTTATAGCCTAATAATTTAGGAATTGTTGCTGATGAAATCTCAATATTGGTCTGCATATTGTTACTTACAGCTTTAAGAATCTTACGGTAAGAACTAATACTATCTAGTGCAAGAATTTTTTGGAGCACCTTTTGAATAACGATTCGTTGGCGTTTTTGTCTACCATAATCACCTTCTGGGTCATCATAACGCATCCTTGCGTAAACCAAAGCTTGCTCACCATTAACCTTGTGGGTTCCCGGGTCAACAGTTGCCGTGTATTCTGGCTCATTTTCTGCAATTGAAATTGGGAAGTCAAAATCGTTGGTAACTGTAATTCCACCAACAGCATCAACTAAATCGACCAAGCCTTGCATGTTAATGCGAACATAATTGTCAATAGTAATGTTAAGCATGTCCTGAACTGTCATAATAGCCATTTCAGCTCCACCTGCAGCATAGGCAGCATTTAATTTAGCTTGAGCACCATTCATGTCATTTGAATTTGGTCCAGAGAGATTAATTAGAATGTCTCTTTCCAAACTGGTCATCGTTGTTTTTTTAGTCTCAGGGTTGATAGTAACCAAAATCATTGAATCACTATTTCCTTCCCATTTAGACTTACGCTCTGAAGAACCTGTATCAACTCCCATTAAAAGAATTGAGAAGGGTTTTGTCTGCTCAATAGCTTTACTTTTTGTTTTTGAGGTTGAAAAATCTTTAAAGGTTTTTGATAATTCATCCGTTGAAAAGTTATAAGCACTGGTTGCGTAAACACCAAGCGCAAGAATTGTCGTTGATAAAATAGCTAAGAGCATAAGCCCTATTTTTTTTCCAATTTTCATCTTATTTGTTGTTGGTTAAACATTTCCCCATCAGGTAAACATCTAACAATTCTCCATCCTTTGATTTGATGCCCATTTTTCGTCTTCCTTCAATATCAAAATCAAAACCTTGATATAGCTTCAGGGCTACTTCATTTCTAACTTGTACTTCAAATGCAATCTTCAGCAATTCTGGCGTTTGTTCTGCCCATTCCATGGCAAGCGTCATAAGCTCACTACCCAAACCAAAACCTTGGTATTTTTTACTTACGGCAATGAAGAGTTCACCAATATGCGCGTTACTAGGGAGCGAACCTGCTGTAATATTGACAAGTCCAGCAATTTCTTCTTCAACTTTGAGCAACAGACAGATACTGCTGATTTCTTGACTCTGATTAAAGATAAAATCTGCTATTTCGTGCTCAGTCGCCTGACTAATGTTTTCAGTTTCTGTGATAAAATCAGTCTCTTGACTAATCTTCTGAAGGAATTGCCTCAATTGCTGTGCATCTTCTAGCTCAGCCTCTTGAATAGTAATATTATCGTTCGGCATCTTCTAACTCCATCATCAGGTTATGATAAGCATTACCGTGAGCCTTGCATTCAATGGAACGACCTTGTTCACATCTTGAAATAATCAATTCCAAGTAATCTTCAAGAATATCATCTCCTAAAAGTTCTCCCCACTCAATAACAGTTACACCATCATTATAAATGAAGTCATCCAAATCAATGGAATCCGGATCATCACCAATGCGGTAAACATCTAAATGGTATAAAGGCAAGCGGCCTTCATATTCCCTAACTATTGTATAGGTAGGGCTCTTAATCATTTGATCAATTCCCAAGCCCTTGGCAATGCCTTTTGTCAAAGTCGTTTTTCCAGAACCTAAGTCTCCTGTCAAAACAATAAGGTCATTGGCTTTAAGCCGTTGACCAAGTTGATAGCCAAAAGCAATTAACTGGTTTTCATTAGCACTATAAAACATAAAGATATTATAGCAGAAAAGCCCTTGACTTCCAAGTCTAAGCATGAGTAGCTCTAAGATAAGAAAAAAAGGCACCTCAAGGTGCCACAAAATCTATATAATCGCTAGAATAATAAAGTTCAATATAAAGAGCAAGGTTGCTCCCCAAAGAATAGGATGAACTTCTTTAGCTTTTCCTTTAACAATCTTAACCAAGCAGTAAAAAATGAAAGCTCCCGCAATCCCATAAGAAATAGAATAGCATAAGGCCATAAAGAAAGCTGCAAAGAAAGCCGGTAGCGCATCTTCAAAATTACTCCAGTCCACATCAAGAAATGAGGAAACCATCATAACCCCTACAATGATTAAAGCTGGTGCAGTTGCTGCCGCTGGAACAATTCCAACAATAGGAAGTAGTAAAATAGATAAGATAAAACATACTGCCGTTGAGACAGCTGTCAAACCAGTTCGACCGCCTTCAGCGATACCTGCTGCTGATTCAACATAAGTGGTTGTATTGGAAGTTCCAAAAAGTGCACCAATAGATGTCCCAATGGCATCTGCAAAAAGAGCACGATCCATTTTTGAATTAAAACCAGTGCTATTTTCAAGAGCCGCCTCATCTTCTGTTGAGAAGATTCCTGTTCGACGCCCTGTTCCAATGAAGGTTCCAATTGTATCAAAAGTGTCAGAAAGTGAAAATGCAAAAATTGTCATCAAAACAAGTGGTAACCTACTAGAATTGTTAAAAAGAGAAGACATGCCATCAAAAGCAGCTAAAAAAGTGACCCCTAATTCATCAAAGGCCTGGCCAATGTGATTTGCTCCAAAATTCACTGCTGATAAATTCACAACTCCCATCGGAATCCCCACTAAAGTTGTTACAACAATTCCTAACAAAATCCCACCACGAACATTTTTGATGACCAAAACTGCCATTAATAAAAGTCCAAATATGGCTAATAGAACACTTGGATTGGTAAAGGTTGAAATAGCCGGAACGACCCCACCATTGGCATTAACAGAATAAAGCCCCTTAGCAAAGGTTTTAGCAGTTGCCTTAGCAGGTTCAACCCCATTAACGGCAACAATATTTTGTGCAGAAAGGGAAAAATCAATTATATCAGCATTTTTAAAGCCTAGATAGGCCACAAAAACACCAATACCACCACCAATAGCATGTTGCAAACTCACGGGAATGGCTTTAATGATACTTTTTCGAACTTTTGTTACTGTGATGAAGATATTAAAGAGCCCGCAAAGGAAAACCATTGCTAAAGCTTCTTGCCAAGTAAACCCTAAGCCAAAAACAACTGTGTAGGTAAAAAAGGCATTTAAGCCCATACCAGGAGCAAGTGCATAGGGGACATTGGCGAAAAGGCCCATTATTAAAGTTGAAATAGCAGCAGCAATAATCGTTGCTAGAAAAACAGCCTTAGTTGGCATTCCTGCAGCCCCTAAAATACTTGGATTAACAAACAAAATATAGGACATGGCAAAAAACGTTGTTAAACCAGCAACAAGCTCAGTAGAAACCTTTGTTCCATTTTCTTTTAACTTAAAAAACTTTTCCATCTTTGTGGAATCTCCTTAAATGATAGTGACAAAAGTTCAAAAATCTCTTTTAGCATCTTTTTTTGTCTAAAACCGAACGTTTGAACTTAATTTACGAACGATAAATATATATTACTACTATATCGTTCTTTTTTCAAGTAAAATCATTTAATCCTTCAAATAAAATAGCAAGCTGATCTAAAAATCTTTTTTTCTTTTATTACTGTCCATTTTTGATATAATTTACATATGACTAAAAAAATAATCGCAATCGACCTTGATGGGACCCTTCTTCATCAAGATAGTACAATCTCACACTTCACAAAAGAAACCATCAAAAAAGTGCAAACTAAGGGGCATCAGGTCATTATTTCAACTGGTAGACCCTACCGTATGGCTTTAGACTACTACTTACAATTAGAACTTAAAACCCCAATTATTACATTTAACGGTTCTTTAACTCACATGCCAGAACGCAAATGGGAATACGAACATAATGTAACACTGGAAAAAAAATACCTGTTAGACCTTTTAAAATACCAAGACGACTTTAAGATGGATTTTATCGCCAGTGAATACCGTAAAAATTTTTACATTACAATGGATAACAAAGAAAAAATCAATCCTCAACTTTTTGGTGTCGATAAAATCACTGATGATATGGCATTAGAGCGTCATAAAATCACTCGCAATCCAAACGCTTTATTGACTCAAACACATCATGAGGATAAATACGCGCTAGCAAAAAGTATGCGTTCTTTCTTTAAAGATGAAATCGAAGTCGATTCTTGGGGCGGACCACTAAACATTCTAGAGGTATCTCCCAAAAATATTAATAAAGCCTATGCTTTACATTACCTCCTTAAAATCATGAATAAAGATAAAAAGGACCTCATTGCCTTTGGTGATGAACACAACGACACTGAAATGCTTGCTTTTGCAGGGACAGGTTATGCTATGAAAAATGCAAGCTCTGTTCTCCTTCCCTATGCAGACCAACAATTGCCGTGGACTAACGAGGATGACGGAGTGGCTAAAAAACTTGAAGAGCTTTTCTTATGAGACTAAACGAAACCACTTTGATTCCTCAAAGTGGTTTTTTTACACTTTTTAAGGCTTCAAAACCAAGCCTTTTTTCATTTTTTCTCATTATTTTCACTCATTTTTTGCAGTTTTGTCTAAGCTTATCCTCAAATACGGTTATATTATAGTAGAATAGGCTTTTATTGCTTGTTTTTGTGATTGATTTTGCATGTTTTTACTATTTTTTGAAAAAACTATTGATTTTTCATTGAAAACGTTTTACAATAGAGTCGTTCTTGAATTTCGTTTTTTTGAAAAAGAATTGCCAAATGATATTTGGAAAGGAGATTATTCTTTTTCATTTCAACGAGAAATATTTTAAAAGGAGGAAGAACAAGAATGGGTATCGGTATTATTATTGCCAGCCACGGTAAATTTGCTGAAGGCATTCATCAGTCCGGTTCTATGATTTTTGGTGAACAAGAGAAAGTACAAGTTGTTACTTTCATGCCAAACGAAGGTCCAGATGATTTATATGCACACTTCAACAATGCTATTGCACAATTTGATGCTGATGATGAAGTCCTTGTACTAGCTGACTTATGGAGTGGATCTCCATTTAACCAAGCTAGCCGTGTTATGGGAGAAAACCCTGACCGCAAGATGGCTATCATCACAGGTCTTAACTTGCCAATGCTTATTCAATCCTACACAGAGCGTCTAATGGATGCTAATGCAGGTGTTGAACAAGTTGCAGCAAATATTATTAAAGAGTCTAAGGACGGGGTTAAAGCCCTTCCTGAAGAACTAAACCCAGTTGAAGAAGTTGCAAGCAAAGAAGCTGCTCCTGTAGTACAAGGTGCTATTCCAGCTGGTACAGTTATCGGTGATGGTAAACTTAAAATCAATCTTGCCCGTATTGACACACGTCTTTTACATGGACAAGTTGCAACAGCATGGACGCCTGCTTCAAAAGCAAATCGTATCATCGTTGCTTCAGATGAAGTTGCCAGTGATGACCTTCGTAAACAATTGATCAAACAAGCTGCTCCTGGTGGGGTTAAAGCTAACGTTGTTCCAATCAGCAAATTGATTGAAGCTTCAAAAGATCCTCGTTTCGGAAATACTCACGCACTTATTCTTTTCCAAACACCTCAAGACGCACTACGTGCTGTTGAAGGTGGTGTTGAGATTGAAGAGTTGAACGTTGGTTCAATGGCTCACTCAACTGGTAAAACAATGGTTAACAACGTTTTATCTATGGATAAGGACGATGTTGCTACTTTTGAAAAATTACGTGACTTGAATGTCAAATTTGATGTTCGTAAAGTACCTAATGATTCTAAGAAAAACTTGTTTGAGCTTATCGAAAAAGCAAACGTCAAATAAGTTCATCTCATTTAAGTTTTTAATCGTTATGTTGCTACTTTTTGCAACTAATCGTTTCGTTAACATACTTTGAAAGGATTACAAAATGTCAGATATTTCAATTATTTCTGCAATTTTGGTCGTAATCGTTGCCTTCTTCGCTGGTCTTGAAGGTATCCTCGACCAATTTCAAATGCACCAACCACTTGTTGCATGTACATTAATCGGTCTTGTAACAGGACATCTTGAAGCTGGTGTCATTCTTGGTGGTACACTTCAAATGCTTGCTCTTGGTTGGGCAAACATTGGTGCTGCCGTTGCACCAGATGCTGCACTTGCTTCTGTTGCTGCCGCTATCATCTTAGTTAAAGGTGGAGATTTCACTCAAAAAGGAATCACATTCGCTTATTCAACAGCTATCCCACTTGCTGTTGCTGGTCTTTTCCTTACTATGATCGTTCGTACTTTATCAACTGCACTTGTACACGCTGGAGATAAAGCAGCCGCTGAAGGTAACTTCGCTGGTATTGAACGTTTCCACTTTGCAGCTCTTTTACTTCAAGGTCTTCGTATTGCTATCCCAGCTGCCCTTCTTGTTGCTGTACCTACTGAAGCCGTTCAATCTGTTTTAAATGCTATGCCTGCATGGTTAAACGAAGGTATGCAAATCGGTGGTGCTATGGTTGTTGCCGTAGGTTATGCTATGGTTATCAACATGATGGCAACTCGTGAAGTATGGCCATTCTTCGCTCTTGGTTTCGCTCTTGCAGCTATTAGTCAGCTAACACTTATTGCTATGGGTGTTATCGGTGTTGCTATTGCCTTTATCTACCTTAACCTTTCTAAACAAGGTGGTAGCGGAGTTGGATCAGCTGGTTCAACAGATCCAATCGGCGATATCCTAGAAGACTACTAGAAAGGGGTAAGATCAAATGACTGAACAAATTAAATTAACAAAATCAGACCGTCAACGTGTTTGGTGGCGTTCACAATTCTTACAAGGTTCTTGGAACTATGAGCGTATGCAAAACATGGGTTGGGCTTACGCACTTATCCCAGCACTTAAAAAATTATACACAACTAAAGAAGATCGTGCTGCTGCTCTTGAGCGTCACATGGAATTCTTTAATACTCATCCATACGTTGCAGCACCAATCATCGGTGTAACACTTGCTCTTGAAGAAGAAAAAGCAAACGGTACGCCAATCGATGATAAAGCTATCCAAGGTGTTAAAATTGGTATGATGGGGCCTTTGGCTGGTATCGGTGATCCAGTATTCTGGTTTACAGTTCGTCCAATCCTTGGAGCACTTGGTGCTTCTCTTGCATCAACTGGTAACATTGTTGGTCCACTTCTATTCTTCTTTGGATGGAATATCATTCGTATGTCATTCTTATGGTACACTCAAGAATTTGGTTACAAAGCAGGTTCTGAAATTACTAAAGACATGTCTGGTGGTATCCTTCAAGACATCACTAAAGGTGCTTCAATCCTTGGTATGTTCATCCTTGCAGTTCTTGTTCAACGTTGGGTATCAATCAACTTCACTGTTAACCTTCCAGGTAAACAATTAGCTGAAGGTGCTTATGTTGTTTTCCCAGATGGTGCCGTTAAAGGTGCTGAGTTAAAAGGTATTCTTGGCCAAGCCCTTAGCGGAATGAGCCTAGATAAAATGCAAGCTCAAACGCTTCAAGGACAATTAAATTCACTTATTCCAGGATTAGCAGGATTACTGCTTACTTTCCTTTGCATGTGGTTATTGAAGAAAAAAGTTTCTCCAATCGCAATCATCATCGGTTTGTTTGCATTTGGTATCATTGCTCACCTATTACACATCATGTAATAAAAGAAGGTCTGAGGCTCAAGTCTCAGACTCTTTTTTTAATTTAAGAAAAAAACTATTCAGATAATATGGTATAATAGCTATAAATCATAAAGTAAAGGATCGCAAATGGCACAATCTTTAAACACAAGTGTGGAATACAAAACAAAAGCAGTCTCATACTTAGGCATGGGAGGCAAAGTCGGGCAGCTACTACTCGGCGATAAAGCACTTGAATTCTATAACGATAAAAATGTTAATGATTATATTCAAATCCCTTGGACATCTATAAATCAAATCGGTGCCAATGTTTCTCGAGGAAAAGTTGGAAGACACTTCGAAATCTTCACAGATCAAGGCAAATTTTTATTTGCTTCCAAAGACACAGGTAAGATTTTAAAAATCACACGCCAACATATTGGCAATGACAAAGTGATTAAATTACCAACCTTAGTCCAAACCATATTGACAAAACTGTCATCTCGAATCAAAAACAAGAAGTGATTCTAATAACCATAGATTCACTTCTTTTTCTAATTATCTTCAAAAGGGACTTTCTCATCAATCCAATTCAACAAACAGGCAACTTTCAACCATTGAAAGATATGTTGTCTTCCTTTTTCAATCAAAAAGGCCAGACAATAAATCATAACACTAACAGCTAGAATTAGAAAAGGATAGATAACAATTGGAACTTCTACAAAAGATTCTGCAAAGTCTCGAATAAAAAATTTAACAAGCAATGGATGTAGATGTGCTAAATAAATTCCTAAAGTTGCCGGAGAAACCATCACAATAAATGGGTACAGTCGACTTTTTTCAGATAGTGGCATTTTAGCAAAAATGATAAATAAACTAACTGCTCCCAAACTTAAACTCGGTGAAACATACCAATACCATATATTCCCCACTAAAAACTTCATGACATAAGTAACAAACATACAGAAGAAAAATAGCATTAATAAATAACTTCTTCGAAACACTTCTAAATCTAGCCGTTCCAAATATGCCCCAAGGATATAAAGAATCATCAACCAAGTCATTTCAAAACCTTTACTCAAAGAAAATTCTGCAACGGAATTATTCATCACTGCCGGCAATACAGAGAAAACAATTGTCATCAATAGCACTAAATGCCCCAGTTGTCTGTCTGACAATCCCCTTAAGCCAGCATTAATCACTGGAATAAAAATTAAAAGTCCAAAGTAGGCCGTTATATACCAATAATTCCCACTAACAATTGGCAAAAAAGCATGTTGCCAGTCTTTAAGACCAACAGGAAAGCCTAGAAGGTAAATAAAAAAAGTGATTCCAAAACTATAAAAGAAAACTTGCAGCCAAATATTAGCTAGCTTGGAATACTTGTAACTTGTATGAACGCCAACATAACCACTAATAAGAGCATAACAGTTGACTGCTCCATAAACTAAAACTTGAATAATCCAAGTGGTGATAAAATAAGGGTCGCTTTCTCCTGAGACACTTGACCTAATCCCTCCCTTACCTAACACATGAGTCACAACAATCATAAACATGGATATAATTCTCAATAAATCAAGTCCATAATGGTATTTTCTTACTGTTTTTTCTGCATTTCCATTCATAAGGGCATTTTAGCATAAAAAGGTAATACTAGGCAATAATAACCACTTTTGATAAGATTCATCTTGTCAGTTTACATTTCTATTTTTTCTGATATAATAGTCCTATCGGATAAGTAATATTTTAAACTTTTCAGAAAGTCTGTGGTCGCTGTGAACAGATAAGCACAAAATATGAAATTCTACCGAGTGATAAAATGACATAACAATAAAGTGCACAGATTGTGAAGCTGGATGGAACCGCGCAAAAGCGCTCCAGCAGTATCATTATCTGTGCTTTTTCTTATTTAAAATAAAGGAGATCCCTATGTTAGACTTAAAACGTATTCGTACTGACTTTGAAGCCCTTGCTCAAAAACTTGAAACACGTGGTGTTTCAGCAGAAACACTAACAGAATTAAAAGACTTAGACGAAAAACGTCGTCAATTATTGGTCAAAACTGAAGAGTTAAAAGCAGAGCGTAATCTTTCTTCTGCTGCAATCGCACAAGCAAAACGTCAAAAAGAAGATGCCAGCCAGCAAATCGCTGAAATGCAAAAACTATCTGCTGACATCAAAAGCATTGACACTGAACTGGCAGAAATCGATGAAAAAGTAACAGCAATTATCACGGTCCTGCCAAATACTCCTCATGATTCTGTTCCTGTCGGTGCTGACGAAGAAGAAAATCTCGAAGTTCGCCGTTGGGGGACCCCTCGTGAATTTGATTTTGACATCAAAGCACATTGGGATTTAGGTGAAAATTTAGACATCCTTGATTGGGAACGTGGTGCAAAAGTAACTGGTGCTCGTTTCTTATTCTACAAAAATCTCGGAGCTAGACTAGAACGTGCCCTTTATAACTTTATGCTTGACGAGCATATTAAAGAAGGTTACCAAGAAATCATTACCCCTTACATGGTCAACCATGAATCAATGTTCGGAACAGGACAATACCCAAAATTCAAAGAAGATACTTTTGAGTTAGCGGACTCAAACTTTGTTCTCATTCCAACGGCAGAAGTACCTCTAACCAACTACTATCGTGGTGAGATCCTAGACGGTAAAGAATTACCAATTTACTTCACCGCTATGAGCCCATCATTCCGCTCAGAAGCTGGTTCAGCTGGCCGAGATACCCGTGGATTGATCCGTTTACACCAGTTCCATAAAGTCGAAATGGTCAAATTTGCTAAGCCAGAGGAATCTTACCAAGAATTGGAAAAAATGACTGCCAACGCAGAAAACATCCTCCAAAAACTAAATCTCCCTTACCGTGTCTTAGCTTTGTGTACTGGCGATATGGGCTTCTCAGCAGCAAAAACCTATGACCTTGAAGTTTGGATTCCTGCACAAAATGCCTACCGTGAAATCTCAAGCTGTTCAAATACAGAGGACTTCCAAGCGCGCCGTGCGCAAATTCGCTACCGCGACGAAGCAGACGGCAAGGTTAAACTCTTGCATACTCTGAACGGTTCAGGATTAGCTGTAGGCCGTACCGTCGCAGCCATTTTAGAAAACTATCAAAACGCGGATGGTTCAGTAACCATCCCCGAAGCACTACGTCCATACATGGGTGGTGTAGAAGTTATCTCACCAAAATAAGATAGCAAAAACGACTGAGTCTTTTCAGTCGTTTTTAGTTTGGGTAGTTACCACCTTTTAGGTGAAAATAAGCTTCTAAAGTCTTACCAGATTTTGCAATATCAGCAGCCTCTTTGCCGATGTAGCGGATATGCCAGCTTTCCGCCTGATAACCAGTACTTGCCTCTTGGCCTTTGAGGTAGCGGACAATAAAGCCATAATCAGGAGCATGTGCGAGCAACCAAGCAGAAGCCTGCTCTTCTTCCAAGAGATGACCTTGACTATCAATGATGTCAAAAGCCAGGCCTGTCTGATGCTCGCTATAGCCTGGTCTTGCTGAATAGCGATCAGCATTTTCTTGGCCGTCTTGATTAACATAGGTCGCGTACAACTCCTCTTGCTTTTCATAACTTCTAAAACCACTGTAGTGATCACTCAATGCAAATCCCTGTCTGGCCATAGCCTGTTTTAATTGTTCAAATGCCTCTTTTGCCTTAGGGTCTTCTCCTGGATGATAGCTTTTAGCCAAGGGATAACGTTTGTTAACAATAATAATGTCATCATACTTCCCTTTTATGTAATAATAAGAGCCATTATGAAGAATTTCAGTTTGCTCAACTTCTTTATGAGGTAACTGTTTATCTGTTTGAATACTATTATTCTTCTTGGCTTCTGAATAAGTAGATTTTTTCTGACAAGCTGTGAGTAACAAGGTCAATACTAAAAGGACATATACAGATTTTTTTGACATTATTGTCTTTCTCCAATCATTTATGACTTAAAGCGAAAAAAATCCTATAAAAGGATTTTAAAATTTTCTAAAACGTTGATAGCGTTCTTCCAAGAGTTGCTCCATAGGAAGTTGACTTAAGTGATCAAAACTATCACTTAATTGTGATTTAATCTTATCAACCACTTCACTAGTGAAGTAACCTCGTTCTGGGATAATGCGATCAATAACTTGCATTTCCAATAATTCAGGTGCAGTAATTTTCATTAACTCCGCTGCTTCTGTTGCTCTTGAACCATCTTTCCATAAAATGGAAGCAAAGCCCTCTGGACTTAAGACCGCATAAATCGTATTTTCTAACATCCAAACTTGGTCTGCTACAGCTAAAGCAAGTGCTCCACCAGAGCCTCCCTCACCTATAATAATAGCAATGACAGGTACCTTGAGGTCACTCATTTCAAGTAAATTGCGCGCAATAGCTTCTCCTTGCCCACGCTCTTCAGCACCGACTCCTGGATAAGCACCAGCTGTATTGATAAAAGTAACAACCGGACGGCCAAATTTTTCAGCCTGTTTCATTAAACGCAAAGCCTTACGGTATCCCTCAGGATTTGGCTGCCCAAAGTTTCGATGAAGGTTATCTTGAAGGTTACTTCCTTTTTGAATACCAATAGCTGTCACCGGACGACCATTAAGGTAACCAATGCCTCCAATAACTGCACCATCATCAGCAAAATGACGATCACCATGGAGTTCCATAAAATGATCCAAAATTTGTGAGGCATAATCAAGGGCTGTTAATCTTCCTTGGTCTCTAGCTTCTTTTAGAATTCTTCCAACTTCAGTCATTGACTACCTCCATGAAAAGCTACTAAATGGGCAATTGTATCACGCATTTCTGTTCGTTTGACAATAGCATCCACAAAGCCATGTTCTAATAAAAATTCTGCTTTTTGGAAGTCCTCTGGAAGGTTTTCTCTAACCGTTGTTTCAATCACACGACGACCTGCAAAGCCAACCAATGATTGTGGTTCAGCAATAATGATGTCTCCTTGCATGGCAAAGCTAGCAGTCACTCCACCTGTTGTAGGGTCCGTTAAAACGGTTAGGTAAAACAAACCTGCATTCGAGTGCCTTTTTACAGCCGCAGAAACTTTGGCCATTTGCATAAGACTCATGGTCCCTTCTTGCATACGAGCACCACCTGAGGCGGTAAAAATCACTAAAGCTAGCTTTTCTTTTGTGGCCATTTCAATCAAACGAGTTAATTTTTCGCCAACAACAGTTCCCATACTAGCCATAATAAAATTGGAATCCATAATAGCTAAAGCAACTTTTTCATCCTTGATTGAGGCTTTCCCTGTTAAGATTGCCTCGTGTAATCCTGTTTTTTCTCTTGTCTTTACAATTTTATCAGTATAGTTAGGAAAATCTAAGGGATTATCACTTTCAATATCAGTATACAATTCCTCAAAACTGCCCTTGTCTATTGTTAACATGAGACGTTCATAGGCAGAAAGTCTAAAATTATAGGAACAATTGGGACAGATTTTTTCAATTCCCAGATCTTTTTGGTAAATCAAATGTTTACAAGCAGGACACTTAGCAAAAAGTTCATCTGGTACTTCTGGAACATTTCTGCTCAATGTTCCTTTTAAAGAATTATTAGGCGTAATACGGATGTATTTATCTTTTTTTGCAAATAAAGCCATAACAACTCCTATTTATTAGTATAGTCTGGTAAAAATTTTTCCATTAAGAATGCTGTGTCGTAATCTCCAGCAATCACGCGTTTATCTGAGATTAAATCTAGTTGAAATTCTACATTCGTGTGAATGCCTTCAATTTCTAGTTCATAGAGCGCTCTTTGCATCTTCATCAGGGCATCAAAACGATTCTCACCATGAACAATAACCTTAGCAATCATACTGTCATAATATGGTGGAATGGTATAGCCACTGTAGACAGCCGAATCAACACGCAAACCAACTCCTCCACAAGGCAAATACAAATCTGTGATTTGACCTGGGCTTGGGGCAAAATTAAACTTAGGATTTTCAGCATTAATACGACACTCAATGGCATGACCTTTTAAACGAATTTCTTCTTGGTTTATGGAAAGTTCAAACCCTGCAGCCACTTTGATTTGCTCTTTAACAATATCAATGCCTGTGACAAATTCTGTGACAGGATGTTCAACCTGAATCCGAGTATTCATCTCCATAAAGTAAAAATGACCACTTGACTCATCCAATAAAAATTCGATAGTACCAGCATTCTCATAAGAAACCGTCTGGGCGGCACGAACAGCTGCTGCCCCCATTTCTTGACGAAGGGTTTCGCCAATTGCAATAGAAGGACTTTCTTCTAAGACTTTTTGATTATGACGTTGCAAAGAACAATCTCTCTCACCGAGGTGAATAACATGTGAAAAGGCATCTGCTAAAATCTGTACTTCAATATGCCTTGCTGGATAGATAACTTTTTCCACGTACATGGCACCATTACCAAAAGCACTCAAAGCTTCATTAGAAGCAGAGGCAAAGGCTTCTTCCAGCTCATTTTCTGATGATACTTTTCGGATTCCTTTTCCACCGCCTCCAGCAGAGGCTTTCAACATGATTGGATAACCGATCTGATTGGCAACCAAGCGAGCTTCTTTTGCTGAGAAGACTTCACCATCTGAACCTGGAATAACTGGAACACCTGCTGCAATCATTTCTTGGCGGGCTCTAATTTTGTCCCCCATCTTTTCCATGACCTGTGCTGACGGTCCAATAAATTTTAAATTCATTTCTTCACACATGGTTGCAAACTTGGCATTCTCACTAAGAAAACCAAAACCAGGGTGAATGGCTTGTGCTCCGGTTACAATAGCTGCTGATAAAATAGAATTCATATTGAGATAAGAATCCTTGGATTTTGCAGGTCCAATACAAATTGCCTCATCAGCTAATACCGTGTGCAGAGCATCTTTATCTGCTTCTGAATAAACAGCTACTGTGGCAATCCCAAGCTCTCTAGCTGCTCGGATAATACGCACAGCAATTTCGCCACGATTGGCGATTAGGATTTTTTGAAACATTTCTCTTCCTCCACAGAACACTGCTTTAATTTGCAGCTATTGCAAATGTTAGTGTTCCACTAGCTGCTAATTGGCCATCTACTTCAGCGATTGCATCAACAACAGCAATTGTGCCTCGTCTTTTAACAACTTTAACAGTCATCACTAACTGATCTCCAGGAACAACTTGCTTCTTAAATTTAACCTTGTCCATTCCTGCATAAAAAACGAGTTTCCCTTTATTTTCCTCTTTTGATAATTCTAAAACACCTGCTGCTTGTGCTAGAGCCTCCATGATGAGAACTCCTGGCATTACAGGGTATTTAGGAAAATGACCTGTAAAGAAAGGTTCATTTATGGTCACATTTTTCAATGCCACAATTGAATCTTCACCAACCTCAAGAACTCGGTCAACCAAAAGCATGGGGTAGCGATGTGGAAGGGCTTCAATGATTTCTTTAATATCTATCATTTAATGCGTACCAATCCTTTTCCAAATTCGACAACCTCTTCGTTGGAAACAAGGATTTCAGTAACGATACCATCACATGGTGCTGGTAATTCATTCATCACTTTCATAGCTTCAATAATCAGTAAGGTTTGACCCTTTTTAACCTGATCTCCTACACTTACAAATTGAGCTGCACCTGGACTTGATGACAAGTAAGCTACACCAACTAAGGGGCTTTCAACCAGTTGTCCTTCTGCTACTTTTTCTTCTTGTTTTGTTTCAACAACTATCTCTTTGTTTTCCACTTCTGATACCACCGCTTGTGGTGAATGGTTTTCTATTTTTTGATAATCATTTTTACTAAAAGAAATTTCTTCGTCTTTATTTTTAAAAGAAAATTCTCTAAGATTTGACTTGTCAAATTGAGCCATCAAATCCTTTAGTTCGTCAATTGTCACGCTATTCCTCCCAATTTTTGAAGGCCAATACTGCATTATGTCCACCAAAACCAAAGGTATTTGAAATGGCATAGTGAATCTCTGCAGCTTGTCCTTGTCCAAAAATAACATTTGCTTCGATATCGTCTGATAATTCTCTTGTTCCAGCCGTCATCGGAATGTAACTGTTTTGCATTGCTTCAATTGTTGCAATAGCCTCAACAGCTCCTGCTGCCCCTAATAAATGTCCTGTAAATGATTTCGTTGAAGAAACGGGCACATCTTTTCCTAAAACAGAAACAATGGCCTGACTTTCCCCTTTTTCATTAGCTGGTGTTGATGTACCATGTGCATTGACATAATCAATCACATCAGCTGTAATACCTGCTTCTTTTAAAGCTAAACGAATTGCTTTTGCTGCTCCTAATCCTTCTGGATGTGGAGAAGTCATATGGTAAGCATCACAAGTGTTTCCATAGCCAACAATTTCAGCTAAAATATGAGCTCCGCGTGCCTTGGCATGCTCTAAACTTTCTAAAACAAGCATCCCTGAGCCTTCACCCATGATAAAACCATTTCTATCTTTATCAAATGGAATAGAACTACGTTTTGGATCTTCTGTCGTTGAAAGAGCTGTCAAACTTTGGAAACCTGCAATGGCGAATTTTGTAATGGCTGCTTCTGCACCACCAACTAACATGACATCTTGCAAGCCAAATTTAATCGTATGGAAAGCATCACCAATAGCATCGTTGGATGACGCACAAGCTGTGTTAATAGACTTACAAATACCATGAGCATTTACTTTCATGGCAACATTTCCAGCCGCCATATTTGGCAAGGCCTTAGGCAAAGTCATCGGTTTCACACGTTTAGGACCCTTTTCATGGAGACGGATCATTTGGTCTTGAATTTCTTGAATACCACCAATACCTGTGGCAACAATCACACCAAAACGATCACTATCAATATTTTCTGTGTCCAGTTTGGCATTTTCAACAGCTTCTAAACCAGCATAAATAGCATACAAAGAATACATGTCAAAACGATTTAAATCCTTTTTAACAAAATACTTATCAAAGGGGAAATCACTGATTTCTGCTGCGTTTTTTACGGCATACTCACTGGTGTCAAACTTGGAAATAGGTCCAATACCAATTTTACCATTTTTTAGGCTTGACCAGAAGTGTTTTGGTGTATTTCCGATTGGAGAAGTTACTCCGTAACCCGTTACTACAACTCTATTAAATGTCATTTTTCACCTCAATCTTATTGCATGGTTACGCCACCATCAATGGCGACGACTTGTCCTGTAATGTAATCTTGACTAGCAAGAAAAGTAACTAAACGAGCCACTTCCTCTGCTTGACCAATGCGTTTTAATGGAATCTGATTCAAGATAGCTTCTTGCATTTTGTCTGTTAAAACATCGGTCATATCAGAAGCAATAAAACCAGGTGCTACAATATTAGCACAAATCCCACGACTGGCTACTTCACGGGCTAAAGATTTGGTAAATCCAATTAAACCAGCTTTTGAGGCTGCATAGTTGGCTTGACCGACATTTCCAGTCATTCCAACAACACTAGATATATTAATAATAGCACCTTGGCGTTTTTTCATCATCGGCTTTAAGACTGATTGTGTCATGTTAAAAGCACCTGTTAAATTAACTTTTAGGACATTCTCAAAATCCTCTTCTGTCATACGAAGAACAATTTTATCATTGGTGATACCTGCATTATTTACAAGAATATCAACACTTCCTAATGCTTCAATAGCTTTTTCAACCATCTCATTAGCATCCTGAGCCTTTGAAACGTCTCCTGAAACAGCAATGACCTTCCCTGAATAATCTGAAAACTCTTCTAGCAACTCTTCTTTAATTGGTTTACGACCATTTAAAACAATATTTGCTCCCAATTTAGCAAAAGCTTTGGCAATGGCTAAGCCAATTCCACGGGTTGAACCTGTAATAAATACGTTTTTTCCTTTTACATCCATCTATTTTTTACTACTTTCTAAATATAATCTAAGTGAGTGTAAATCTTCGATTGAAGTTACCTGCATGTTTTTATCGATTTTCTTAATAAACCCTGTTAAAACCTTACCAGGACCAATTTCAACAATTTGACTGCAGCCTAATTCTTGTAATTTAGTGATACTTTCATAAAAACGGACCGGTTCCATAACCTGGCGGGTTAATAATTCTGGAATCCGTTCTTTTGTCATCACATCTGCTTCTGTATTGCCAACAAGTGGACACACAAAGTCTTTAAACCTTAATTTAGCTAACTCTTTAGCTAAATTTTGACTAGCAGGCTGCAAAAGTGCCGTATGAAAGGGACCTGATACATTAAGTGGTATCAAGCGTTTGACACCTTTTGCTTTTAAGCATTCAAGTGCTTGATTAACAGCTTCAACTTGTCCACCAATCACAATTTGACCTGGTGTATTATAGTTTGCTGGTGAAACAATACCAAACTGAGATGCTTCTTGACAAGCTTCTTCAATGATTGCTGCATCAGTGTTTAAGACAGCTACCATTTTCCCAGATCCTGCTGGAGCAGCTTCTTCCATAAATTGCCCACGTTTTGCTACCAAAAGAAGAGCATCTTTAAAGGAAATAGCCTCAGATGCAACTAAAGCCGCATACTCTCCAAGAGATAAACCTGCAACCATATCTGCTTTGATACCAGAATCTTTTAAGAGCCTGTAAATGGCTACAGAAGTCGTTAGAATGGCTGGTTGTGTGTAGCGCGTTTGATTCAGTTTTTCTTCATCTTCATCAATCAATTGACGTAAATCATAACCTAATAGTTGGCTTGCTTGATCAAAAAGCTCTCTTACTTGAGGATAGGCTTGGTATAAATCACTTGCCATTCCTAATTTTTGTGCCCCTTGGCCAGCAAATAAAAATGCAGTTTTTGTCATTTTAATTCCTCATTCATCTCACTCAGTTAGCGTTTCACATGAGCCCAACGCGCAGCTTCTTTGGCAATTATTTCAGAAGCCCCATAATAAAGATCTTCAATAATTTCTTTACAGCTTTCTTCTTTTTTGATAAGCCCTGCAATTTGGCCAGCCATTACGGAACCATTAACAACGTCCCCATCAACTACTGCTTGTCTGAGTGATCCAGCACCCATTTCTTCAATGTCTTCTGCAGTTTTTTGATCTGTCAAATACTCTTTTTCAGCTTTAGCATAAGCACTTGTTAATTTGTTTTTAATTGACCGAACAGGATGCCCTACAACTTGAGCAGAAATTACTGTATCAATGTCCTTTGCTTTTAGGATTTTTTCTTTAAAATTAGCATGGGCATTTGATTCTTTAGCAACAACAAAGCGTGTACCGACTTGAACAGCTTCTGCACCTAACATGAAAGCTGCTGCAGTTCCTGCTCCATCAGCAATGCCTCCTGCAGCAATAACTGGAATCGACACACTTTCAACAACTTGGCGCACCAAGGTCATGGTCGTCAATTTACCAATATGACCACCAGCTTCCATCCCTTCAGTGATGACAGCATCCACCCCTAATTTTTCCATGCGTTTAGCCAATGCTACACTTGGAACAACTGGAATGACAATAATACCGGCTTCGTGAAGACGATCCATGTATTTCCCTGGATTTCCTGCCCCAGTTGTGACAACTTTAACACCTTCTTCAATGACCAAATCAACAATATCGTCAGCAAAAGGTGATAAAAGCATGATATTGACACCAAATGGATTACTTGTAATAGACTTTACCCGATCAATATTTGCTTTGACAACTTCTTTAGGGGCATTTCCTCCTCCTATAATACCTAAGCCACCAGCATTGGAAACAGCTCCAGCAAGGTCACCATCAGCAACCCATGCCATTCCTCCTTGAAAAATGGGATAGTCAATATTAAGCAATTCTGTAATACGTGTTTTCATTTTGAACCTTTTCTAGCAAGATAAAAGTAATTTGATAATCAAACTATTAGTGAATAAAGAAAGAGCGAGCTAGGTCCTTTAGCAGGGGCTAATCTCACCCTTAGTGATTCATTAAAAGCTTTTTAAGCTCTATGAATCCCTTTTATTTTGTTTTTTCTTCAACGTAAGCAACAAGGTCGCCAACTGTGTTTAAACCTTCTTCAGTTTCGATTTGAATATCAAAAGCATCTTCGATTTCTGAAATAACTTGGAAAACATCCAAAGAATCTGCATCAAGATCATCAAATGTTGTTTCCATTTTAACTTCTTCTGCTTCTTTACCTAATTCTTCAACGATGATTTCTTGAACTTTTTCAAATACTGACATTTTATTTCTCCTTAAATAATGTTTATGTTAATTTTTTTATATAAATGTGCTATGCACATGCTATAACTAGATTTTAAGCATTAGACTTCCCCAGGTTAATCCGCCACCAAATCCTGATAGCAAAATGGTTTGGGTACCATCTAATGTGATTTGTCCATTTTGGACAGCTTCTGATAACAAGATGGGAATACTTGCCCCACTTGTATTGCCATAAGTCATCATATTCTCAAGAAATTTTTCTCGAGGCATATCAATCTTTCTGGCCATTTTATCTAAAATACGACGGTTGGCTTGATGTAAAAGCATGTAATCAATGTTTTCTTTAGCAATAGAGCTACTCTCAATTAAGGCATTGATGCTTTTTGACACATCACGAACCGCAAAGTCAAAAATAGCACGACCATCCATTCGCAAATAAGGTTCTGAAACCTGTTTCTCTGAAAAAGGTGAGGATAGATTCCGTTGACCAGACACCAAGCTGTCTCCTTTTGAGCCATCCGTTTTTAAGACTTCTGCTAAAAAGTGTTGCTGAGAACTTGCTTCAACCAAAACACCACCTGCACCATCTCCAAAGACCACTGCCGTTGAACGGTCAGACCAATCAATGTGTTTTGAGAGTGTTTCAGCTCCAATAACAATCCCTTTTTGGTATTGACCAGAAAGAATCAATTTATCTGCCATTGCTAGTGCAAAGACAAAACCACTGCATGCTGCTGTTAAGTCAAAGGCAAAAGCATTGACTGCTCCTATACGACCTTGAACCTTTGCAGCTGTAGAAGGCATCATAGCATCTGGTGATATCGTTGCTAAGATAATAAAATCAATCTCACTGGCATCAAGCCCTGATTTTTCCAACAATTGTGTAGCAACTTGACTGGCTAAATCACTGGTATTTTCTCTCAAGGACAGATACCTCTGTTTAATTCCTGTACGAGAAGCAATCCATTCATCACTAGTATCCATTATTTTTGCCAAGTCATCATTACTGACAGCTTGATTTGGCACATAATGAGCTACCTGACTAATTTTTGTGTAAGCCATTAAATCAAGTCCTCCAAAAACTGATGTAAATTTTCTAGCCCTCGAAGGAGTGCTTTCATGGCTTCGTCATCCATGTCCGCAACCACTTGCCCAACCATGTTTTTATGAAATTTAGCATGGAGTCTATCAAGCAGTCTCCCTCTTTTAGTAAGGGTTAAGTAAACAACACGTCTATCAGAAATAGAGCGAGTGCGTTCAATATAACCTTTGGCCTCAAGTTTATTGAGACTAGTTGTAACAGTTCCTAAAGTAACCATTAATTCTCTGGCGATGTCACTTGGAGTTACTTGATCAAATTTGCCAATAATTTCAATTGTGTGCATTTCTTTTAAGGACACATCACTAAATTGACTCGTTTTTAGACTAATTTCTTCAATGACTAAAATACGATTGAAGACATTTACTAAATACTCATTGATTTTATCATATTCCAAGTTGGCACCTCCTAACAATAAACTTTGACTTTCAAATTATATCAAAGACCAAATTATTTTGCAAGATTTTACAAACTATTTCCCTTGAAAATTAGGACGACGCCTTTCACTATATGCTCTAACACCTTCTTTGAAGTCTTCTTTAAAGGCTAAACTTTCTTGTAATTGTAATTCTAATGGTGCATAAGATTCCCAATCTTGGAAATAACTCTGCCAAACCAACTGTTTCATGGCTGCATAAGAATTTGAAGAACCGCGTCTTAAGCGTTTTAAGACCTTTGCTTCCAAAGCTTCTAACTTTTCAGATTCTGATACGGCATAAACAAATCCATAATCTAAAGCTTTTTCAGCTGATACTGCTTCACCTGTCATCACCAAGTGTGTTGCTCGGTTCAATCCTATTGCTCTTGTAAGCAGAAATAAACCACCTGCATCCGGAGCAAGACCCACATTGACAAATGCTTGAACAAACTTGGCATCCTTACTTGCAATGCAGAAATCTACAGCAAGGGCAATGTTAAATGCTGCACCAGCAACTGCACCATCTGCACATAGAATAACAGGTTTCGGTAATTTCTTAATGGCCAAGGAAATATCCTGAACAAGCTCTGCTATTTTGACAAGCGACTCAATGTTGTCATTGTCCACAGCATTTTGCATCTCAACTAAATCACCGCCTACTGAGAACAGTTTTCCCACTGCTTTAATAACTAAAAAGCGAAGGCCTGCGTCTTTCTCAACCTTTTCAATAGCCTCAAGTATTTCTAAACAAATAGGAATATTGAAACCATTTGAAACATGCGGACGGTTTAAGGTCAATATGGCAAGATCATTATTTTTTTCAAAAATAATGTGTTGATAGTCCATCTTCTACCCCCTTCTAGAGTATCGAAACATATAGTTTTAAAATGAAATAATTTGATTGTCAAACTATCTTGGATTTATTTTACAACAGATAAGTTAATCTTGCAAGAAAAAAATACAGAAAATAAAAAAATAACACTTGTCAATAGGAGATTTCCCATCAAAAAGTGTTATTTTATAGCTATTAGATATCTTCTAAAGCATCTTTCATTTTATCAAAGAAGCCTTTTTTCTTTGGACTTGAAATATCTTCACCACTTGCCTTAGCAAAGGCTTGTAATGCTTCTTTTTGCTCATGATTGAGTTTGGTTGGTGTTACAACTGTAATCGTCACATGTTGGTCCCCCTGACCAGCGCCACGTAATTTGGGAGCACCTTTGCCTTTTAGACGGAAGGTTTTACCTGTCTGAGTCCCTGCTGGAATTGACATCTCCACATCACCATGAACTGTTGGAATATCAACAGTATCACCTAAGGCAGCTTGAACAAAACTAATGTTCAAATCATAGTAGATTGTCGATCCATTTCGTTCAAATTTCTTGCTTGGTAAAACATTCAAGACAACAAAGAGATCGCCATATGGGCCACCGTTAAAGCCAGCTTCACCTTGACCTTGCAGTCTAATTTGCTGACCTGTTTCAACACCTGCTGGAATTTTAACCGAAACTTTGTGTGTTTTCTTTTCATGACCAGTCCCATGACAAGTATGACAAGGTTCTTTGATTTCTTTACCACTACCATGACAAACATCACAGGTAACTTGTCGGCGCATCATGCCAAGAGGGGTTTGCGTATCAACATTGATCACACCTGCACCATGACAGCGACCACAGGTAACTGGGCTTGTTCCTGGTTTAGCACCTGATCCTGAGCAAGTTCCACAAGTTGACTCACGGTGATAGCTCACTTCTTTTTCGGTTCCAAAAACAGCCTCTTCAAAATCTAGATTGACACGGTATTGCAAGTCATCACCTTGACGAGGAGCATTTGGATGACGTGAAGCACCACCGCCACCAAAGAAACTTGAGAAAATGTCCTCAAAGCCACCAAAACCACCTCCGTCAAAACCACCTCCAAAGCCGCCACCAAAACCACCACCTTGGGCACCAGCAGCTCCATATTGGTCATAAGACGCACGTTTTTGAGAATCACTCAAAGTCTCATAAGCTTCTTGAACATCCTTATATTTTTGTTCAGCCCCTGACTCCTTATTGATATCTGGATGGTATTTCTTAGACATCTTACGATAGGCTTTTTTGATTTCGTCCTGAGAAGCATCCTTAGACACCCCCAAACGATCATAGAATTCAGTATTGTTCATAAAATAAGATACCAAGACCGTAAAAAGCAAAGTGAAAATAGGAAATCGATAGAAATTCTGATTTCTATACGGTTTATCTTTTTCACACAACTTTTAGGTCGGGTTCAATTCCTTTCATTGAATTAATGCGTAATAAATCACTGAAAAACAACTCTTATGCTTTTTGCAAGCACTGCTTGTTAAGAGCTGTTTAACTTTTCCTTAAGTACAGGTCTTTCTAGCCAAAAACAGAGGCTGGGGTACAACCTCTGATTTGTGACTTCATCATAAGTAAGTCTGTTAGCTGACACTTACTCATGTGTTTAAACATGTTTTAAGGATTATTTCTCAGTAAACTCACCATCTACAACACCATCATCTGTTGGGTTTGCTTGTTCTGCACTTTCAGCACCAGATGCTGCTTGTTGTGCTGCCGCTGCTTGTTCGTACATTTTAACAGCAAGAGCTTGAGCTTTTTCATTTAAAGCTTCAAGTTTAGCTTTCATATCTTCTGTGTTGCCAGATTCTTGAGCTGCTTTTAAGTCATCAAGAGCTGATTGAGCTTGATCACGTTCTGTATCGAAGCCTTTTCCTTCAGTTTCTTTGATTGTTTTTTCAGTTGCAAAGATAGCTTGGTCAACTTCATTTTTAAGGTCAACTTCTTCTTTACGTTTTGCATCTGCTTCAGCATTTGCTTCAGCATCTTTCATCATACGATCGATTTCTTCTTCTGAAAGACCATCGTTTGATTTGATAACAATATGTTGTTCTTTTTGAGTTCCAAGGTCTTTAGCCTTAACAGATACAATACCATTTTTATCAATATCAAATGTCACTTCGATTTGTGGAATACCGCGAGGTGCCGCTGGAATATCTGTCAATTGGAAACGTCCAAGTGTTTTGTTATCAGCTGCCATTGGGCGTTCTCCTTGAAGAACATGGATATCAACAGCTGGTTGATTATCTGCTGCTGTTGAGAAGACTTGTGATTTAGAAGTTGGGATTGTTGTGTTACGATCAATTAATTTAGTGAAGACACCACCCATTGTTTCGATACCTAGTGATAATGGTGTCACATCAAGAAGAACAACGTCTTTAACATCACCAGTGATAACACCACCTTGGATAGCAGCACCCATAGCTACAACTTCATCCGGGTTAACTGATTTATTTGGCTCTTTACAAGTTTCAGCCTTAACAGCTTCAACAACTGCAGGGATACGAATTGAACCACCTACAAGGATAACTTCATCAATTTCAGATAGTGACAAACCAGCATCAGAAAGGGCACGACGAACTGGAACTTTTGTACGCTCTACAAGATCACGTGTTAAGTCATCAAATTTAGCACGAGACAAACTCATTTCCAAGTGAAGAGGTCCAGCTGCACCAGCTGTAATAAATGGTAAGCTGATTTGAGTTTGAGTTACACCTGAAAGATCTTTTTTAGCTTTTTCAGCAGCATCTTTCAAACGTTGTAAGGCCATTTTATCTTGTGATAAATCAATACCATTTTCTTTTTTGAATTCTTCTACTAAGAAATCAATAATTTTTTGGTCAAAGTCATCACCACCAAGTTTGTTGTCACCTGCAGTTGCAAGTACATCAAAGACACCGTCACCTAATTCAAGGATTGAAACGTCAAATGTTCCCCCACCAAGGTCAAATACTAAGATTTTTTCATCTTTATCAGTTTTATCCATACCGTAAGCAAGTGCTGCTGCAGTTGGTTCGTTAACGATACGTTCTACTTCAAGACCTGCAATTTTACCAGCGTCTTTTGTTGCTTGACGTTGAGCATCGTTGAAGTATGCAGGAACTGTGATAACTGCTTTGGTAACTGTTTCACCAAGATAATCTTCAGCATAACCTTTAAGGTATTGAAGAATCATTGCTGAAATTTCTTGTGGTGTATATTCTTTACCATTTGCAGAAACTTTTTCAGAAGTACCCATTTTTGATTTGATTGAGATGATTGTTTCTGGGTTTGTAACAGCTTGGCGTTTTGCAGCATCACCAACGATGATTTCACCATTTTTGAATGATACTACTGAAGGTGTTGTACGATTTCCTTCTGGGTTAGCAATGATTTTTGATTCAGTTCCTTCAAGAACTGCTACTGCTGAGTTAGTTGTTCCTAAGTCAATACCGATAATTTTAGACATTTTTTATTCCTCTTTAATATTAATTTTTTCTTTTGATATTTTCCTTAGATGGTGGGGACGGGAGCGACCTCATGCAGAGTTCCCTCGTAACAGTTACTAAGGCAACTGTTACTCTCACCACGGAGGAAAATATCGGATCAACTCACTTCGTTCGCTTCATTACTGACGCGGAACAAAGTGCACCTTGTTATCTAGCTTAGTAGTTTTACGACTTTTCGGTCAAGTTGTTTATTGCGACGGGAGCGATTAAAATCACATTTATTTTAATCGTGAGCTAGTAAGTAGCTTAGGCAATTCGCCCACAGCGATTGCCGGTTTCTGATGAGTTACTTTAGCAACCATCAGAAATAGCTAATTATAAACAATAACCATTGCTGGTCTTAATAGACGTTCATGTAATTTGTAGCCTTTTTGGAAGACTTGAGCAATGGTATCTGCTGGATGTTCGTCATCAGCAGGTAAGGTTTGGACAGCCATGTGCAAATTATGGTCAAAACTTTCAACTGTTACTTCTTCAATACCTTCTTCTTTAAGGGCTTGAACTAAGCTTTCTTGAACCATCTCGAGGCCTTTTTTAACATCATCTGTTAAGCCTTCAACTGCCAATGCTCGCTCCAAATTATCTAGACTTGGTAAGATTTTTTTTGCCAAGTCTTGTGAACGGTAGCGTTGCAAGGTTTGACGTTCTTCATTTGAGCGACGCTGAATATTTTGCATCTCTGCGTGTGCACGAAGGTATTTGTTTTCAAATTCATCAGCACGTTCATTAGCAAGTTCTAGTTCTGATTTTTCAGGACTTTCTTCTTGGACTGGCTGGTCAGCTTCTACTTCTTGCTCAACTTCTTCGATAATTTCTTCGTTTTTGATGTCTTCATCATGTTTTTGTGACAAAAGAAGCACCTCTTTCTTTTTTCATTTTAATAGCGCAGCTTTCTACTAATTCACTTCATAGTGATTGCTGTTCAAATAGCGATAGTAGTCTCTCAATTTAACCGCCAGTATTTTGCCGACGACATTAATTAAACTAACATTACGTCTATAATTCATATCAATCGGACCAATAAGGCTGAGCAGGCCAAATCCTCGGTAAGGAATGAGAAACTTGTAGGTCAATAAACTCAAATTAGCAAGTGCTGCTTCGCTACTATCAGCAACTTGTACTGTAGCCATCTCATTTTCAGCCATACTCTGGCGAATGGTAAGGGCTAACTCTTGCTCTTTGTCTAAAAACTGATAGGTTTTAAGACCTGAGTAATCGAGTGCATTGATTTTACCTGAAACAAATATGGTTTCTTGGAAAAGCCCTTTGAAAATATAGTCAAACAAATCCAAAACATTATCTGTTACTGTAAAATATTTTTGCAAAATCTGAGGGATTTCAGTTCTTAATTTATAATGAACATCCATCAACTCTCTTCCTATTAACCGTTGGTCTACAATTTCTTTGATTCGAACCAAGTCACGACTTAGAAAGTTCTTAGGAATAGCAAACTGTACAGTTAACGGCTTTGATTCATCTAAATTCAAAATAGCTAAGGCATCATGATTTGATAATTGGACGATATCAAAAGCGGTTAATTTTTGCCGAGATGGCTCAACATCTAAAATAGCTACCGAGTAGCCTGTCATCTCAGCTAAAACATGACCAGCTTTTGCTAAAATATCTTCCAATCTAAAAGCTTCAAAATCAAATGCTTTGACCAGATGATAAATATCACCCTCATCAATGCTATCAAGATTTAAAGAATGCTCAACAAAGTACTTGAAGCCAGCTGGACTTGGCATGCGTCCACTTGAAGTATGAGCTTTTTCAAGCAAACCTAGCTTTTCCAGCTTAGCCATGTCATTTCGAATGGTTGCGCTACTGCTATCAATGCTGGCTTGTAAAGCTTTTGAACCAACTGGTTCATGTGTTTGCGTGAACAAATCAACAATCAAATTAAGAATGTCATTTTGTCTTTCCGTAATCACAAGGCAACCACCCCTTCCACTCTTAGCACTCACATATAAAGACTGCTAACTTATATTTCCATTATACTCCATATTAAGAGCTTGTCAAGAAAAAAACACAAAAAATTAGCACTCTTTTAAAAGAGTGCTAATTCCTTAATCGTATTGCGTTAATTCCTGATCTTCAATGATTTTTATCAACTTATTTGAATAGTTGCTATCATAAGGATAAATGTATTCACCTAAGGTTTTAGCAGGTTCCTTATAACCTTTTTGAGTAGCAAGTTTACGATAAAGCTCCTTATCCCAAACCTGACCAGATTTTAAACGTCTTAAATAATCTTCAATGGATGTTTGCCAATCTTTATACCTAGCAAATCGAACCTTACTGTTTGCTTCAGCATTAACAAGAGGATGACTTGTTACCAAGAGCACTGATTCTTGACCAGTCCTTGCCTGTAAAGCAAAAAGGTTGCGGTATTTGTGAGATAAAAGGCTTGTTCCATTTTGGCTCTCTAAAAGGGCTTGTCCAATAAGAAGGGATGGTCGAATGCCATAAGCTTCTGCTTGTGGTTTAATGTCTCGACTAATAACCTTTATAAATTCTTCTGTTGTATAAGGACTTGCAACGACTTGTTTTGCCTCTGGTGTTTTTGATTGGAAAATCATCGGAATAATCACACAAAATAGAAAGGCTGCAAATATCACCAAAAACACTTGGAATTTCAGTCTATTTCTCATTTCTTCTCCTTCAATAATGCAATATATTCCTCTAATGACAGATTATGTTTTGTCATATATTTCGCGGATTCCTTACCAACATAACGGTAATGCCAATCTTCATAGCCAACACCCGTGCTGTGTTTTTTATCTTCTTGGAAACGTAAAACAAAACCATAGTCAGGAGCAATTTTTTCAATTTGCTTAACACTATCTGGATAACTTTGGTTAAGGTAATCCGATGTTCCCATATCTATTGCCAAACCTGTATTATGTTCACTGGCTTTAGGAGGTTGTGAATAGGCTTGCACACGTTTTTCTGCAGCTTCTGGGGTTAAACTTGGATCACTAGCCATTTCCTGCTCAATATATGACTGATAAAGTTGCGTTTGTGTTTCAACACTACGATAACCTGAGATTAAATGTTCTTGAGGGTCAATTGCTTGTGCAGCAGCTAAAAACTCCGCAGTTGCATCTGCGATACGTTCATCAATAAAAATACCATTTATCTCAACCACTACAGGATTAAGTTCCTCTTTCATATTTTCTCTATTAATCAAGGTTAATTGCCAATCTGTAGCAGACACCTTAGGCAAATGAGCACCTTTATTTTTTTTCTGACTGCTTTTTACAACTTGTTTGCTTTGTTGATTGTGAACGGTTTGAGTGCTGTCTTCTTTAATAAACATATACAAACAAGAAATGAAAAGAATAACAATTAATCCCTTTAAAAGAAATCCTAAGACGTTATTATTTTTCATGTGACATCTTTTCTATTATCTGACGCCCACAATGACGGTAAGTCATATCACCCACTGTCTCAATAGCAAATTGACCATTTTCATAGGTCACAACTGAAATACTACCATTATCAATGTATTGTTTTTCACGGTTTGGATCAATTAACCACATAAAGGTTCCAATGGTCATGCCGTGACTGACAACAATGGCATTTCCTCCGCCAGCATTTTCAATAGCCAATGCCATAGCTTCAAAACCATCATAAATCCGTTTACTCAAGACTTCCCATGGTTCCGCCCAATTGGCAGTATCAACTTCAACAATACTTTGAGCTAATTCTGGATAGGTCACATCTTTCATGTTCTCTTTCCCCTCAAATGCCTTAGTTCTTGGCAATACTCCTAGGAAAAGTTCTGAATCATAGGCCCCATCTAAACTGCCAAAACACCACTCTCGAATTCGTTTATCCCTTGTATAGGGAAGAAATTCATTTTCAGACTCTCTTAGAATAATTTCCATGGTTAACATGGTTCTGCCAGAATCGCTCGAAAAGGCTGCTTTAAAAGGGATTGCAGCTTCTTTTAAACCTAAACCAAGTTCACGAATACCTTCTTCCCCCAACTTTGTTAAAGGGGTGTCACTCCAGCCTTGAGCACGTCCAATAGTATTAAACATTGTTTTGCCATGACGAGCAATGTATAGTTTTGTTTTAGTCATAATATCCTCCAAATCCTCCTTTATATTATAGCATTAAATGAAAACACTCGCAAAAACATGCGAGTATTTCTACTAGTTTTTAAAACTATGTATAGGGGCTGGAATTTGGCCGCCTCTAGCAATAAAGCTGGCAGAGGAATTAGGATTAACTGCCACGACAGGAGCTGTCCCAAGTAAACCACCAAAGGCAATCATATCACCAACTTTCCCTTTAGGAATAATCCGAACCGCTGTTGTCTTTTGATTAATGACACCAATAGCTGCTTCATCAGCAATCATGGCTGCAATCGTTTCATAAGGGGTTTCTTCTGGGATGGCAATCATGTCTAGTCCTACTGAACAAATAGCAGTCATGGCTTCTAATTTTTCTAGATTAAGCGATCCATTTTGCACCGCAGCAATCATGCCTTCATCTTCTGAAACTGGAATAAATGCTCCTGATAGGCCGCCAACCTGGTTACAGGCCATTACGCCACCTTTTTTAACAGCATCATTCAACAATGCCAGTGCTGCAGTTGTTCCATGAGTGCCAACCATTTCAAGTCCCATTTCCTCCAGAACACGCGCAACCGAGTCTCCAACTGCCGGTGTAGGCGCTAGCGATAAGTCCACAATACCAAATTTAACACCTAGACGTTCACTTGCCATTTGCCCAACCAGTTGACCAATACGTGTGATTTTAAAGGCTGTTTTCTTAACCGTCTCTGCTAAAACATCAAAGCTTTCTCCTCGAACTTTCTCAAGAGCACGCTTAACCACACCAGGTCCAGAGACTCCAACATTGATCACCACATCTGCTTCACCAACACCGTGAAAGGCACCAGCCATAAAAGGATTGTCCTCAACAGCATTCGCAAAAACAACTAATTTGGCTGCACCTAAGTCTGACAGTTGTGCTGTTTCTTTGATAATTCGACCCATATCTGCAACAGCTGTCATATTAATACCTGACTTGGTTGAACCAATATTAACTGACGAACACACTTTATCTGTTTCAGCAAGGGCACGAGGAATAGAATTGATGAGTATTTCATCACCTTTTTGATAGCCTTTTTGCACGAGTGCCGAAAAACCACCAATAAAATCAACACCAATGTCATAAGCTGCTTTATCAAGAGCCTTGGCCAAAGGCAAATAATCATTTGCATCCGTCGCTGCACCAATTAAAGCAATAGGAGTTACCGAAACTCGTTTATTAACGATGGGTATACCCAATTCAGACGCAATCTCATCACCAACTGCAACTAAGTTGCCCGCTTTTGAAACAATTTTTTGATAGATTTTTTCCGCTGCTCGGTTAATATCTGAGTCAATACAATCCAAAAGGGAAATCCCCATGGTAATAGTGCGAATATCAAAATGTTGTTCTTCAATCATTTCAATCGTTTCGCGAACTTGTCTAATATCCATTTGAGTTCTCCTTATAAGTTATGCATAGCATCAAAAATAGCGGTGCTTTGAATATTAATCTTAATGCCTCGTTTTTCCCCAAAAACGTCAAGCTCTTGTCGCAAAACAGTAAAATCTTTCTTATCCTCACTTGACACCACAGTCATCATGGTAAAATAGTCATCAAGAACGGTTTGAGAAATATCATCAATATTCAATCCAAGTTCTGCAATCTTACCTGAAACACCTGCAACAATACCTTTACTATCTTTCCCAACAACTGTGATAATGGCTTTCATAGAAAGCACCTCCTTATATTTTGTTAAATTTTACCACAAAAAAATCTTATTTTCTATTATTTCTAAAGCATTCCCAAATAAAGTTGCACTAAGGTATCAAGAAAGACAAATAAAGCATTTTTTGTCATCAATTTGACACCAAATCTACATATAAGAAGACTATAATAAGCATGCAACCATTAAAAAGATAAGACATTTTTATGTTGCAAAAAAGCCCTTTGGATTTCCAGAGGGCTTTTTCGATTATTTTCCTAAAAAATAAGAAACAACTGCAATGACAATCACTGCTCCTAAGATTGATGGGAAAATGGCCATGCCTGCCAAATGAATTCCCCAATGACCAAACAAGGCTTGACCAACGGAAGAACCTATTAAACCTGCTGCAATATTAGTAAAGCAACCCATTTGCCCACCTTTTTCGGTGATTTTTCCTGCTATCATTCCAATAATAGCTCCAACAATAATCGATCCAATCATAGTGTTCTCCTTCTAATTAATGAGATTATAGCATAATTTCTCAGTTTTCATTACATTGATGACTATGTTTTTGCATTAAAGGCTTTTTCACGCCTTAATAAGATAAGGTCACGCACCGAAATCAAAAAGACCGCAAGCATAATCAAAAGCATTCCCAAAAGATCAATAGGGTAAAAAACATCCCCTAATAAAACAAGGGCAAAAACAACAGAAGCAACCGGTTCTATCGAAGCCAACAAACTTCCTTTAACAGGACCAACAAGACTAGCCCCTTTCAAAAAAACAGTATAAGCAAAAATGCTACCAATGGCAATCAAACCAAATAAAGCCATCAAAATCGGAAAAGTTAAAACGAGTGAAGCATTCCAAGGCCGAGTCACCAGTGAAAACGAACCTCCAGCAAATAACATGGCAAGACCAATCACAACTAAACTGCCCCACTCCTCAATCAAGCGAGCTGGCAAAATAATGTAAATGGCATAAGTGACAGCAGATGTTAGTCCCCAAAAAAGCCCAAGAGGTGTCACTGCCAATTGATCCCATCGCCCATGACTAGCAATGATAACAGTGCCTAAAATTGCTAATACGATTGCAACAGCTTCAGCAACACTAGGCCATCTTTTTTCCTTTGAAGTGACAAAAATCAGAATCAAGACTGGTGATAAATATTGCAAAACAGTTGCTGTTCCCGCGTTAGTATATTTAATAGCATTCAGGTATGTATATTGATTCAGCAAAAGCCCTAAAACACTAAAAAGCATAATATGACATAATATTTTCTTTTGAGTTAAGACTTTTTTCATTTTGCTCCTTTGTTTAAAATAGGCAAAGCCACAAAGGACAATTCCTGAAATAAGCAAGCGAAGCGACGTCAGCAAGTTAACATCAATGCCTTGCGCCATTAAATACTGACCAGAAACCCCTGAAATCCCCCAAGCAATTCCTGCAATTAAAACCATGATACTGCCTTTTTTACCTGTCATTTAATACCTCATAGCTATAAGATAAAAGACCGATGGCAGATGACTCCCTCAGTCCTTATCTTCTTTTATCTTATCTTGTGAATATCAGTCCAAGAGTTTTTGCAATTCTTGAGCCAATAATTGTTGTGCAACTTGTGGGTTGGCTTGGCCTTTGGTTGCTTTCATTAAGAATCCTGTAAAGGCTTTGTCCGCATTACGTTTACCAGATGTAAAGTCAGCAACAGCTGCCTCATTATCTGCGAAAACTTGATGAATAATTGGAATCAAAACCTCTGGATCAGAAATTTGAACCAAACCTGCTTTTTCCACATAGTCTCTAGCTGAACCACCATTTTTAGCCAAGTGAACAAAGACTTTCTTAGCAATCTTAGAAGAAATTGTTCCATCTTCGATAATGGCAATCATTTCAACTAAGTTTTCTGGTGTTAATTGAATAGCTTCAATGGTTTTATTTTCTGCATTTAAGAATTGGGCCACTTCACCTTGCAACCAGTTAGAGACTTGTTTAGGATCTCCTCCTAAATCTACAGTTTTCTCAAAGAAATCTGATAAGGCTTTGGTAGCCGTTAATTGGTTGGCATCATAGTCAGAAAGACCAAGAGTCTCAACATATGTTTCACGACGCTCTGCTGGGAATTTTGGCAATTCTGTACGCATTTCTTCAATCCATGCGTCATCAATGTCATACAAAGGAAGGTCTGGTTCTGGGAAATAACGGTAGTCAGCAGCGCCTTCTTTTACACGCATTAAAATCGTCCCTTTATTAGCTTCGTCGTAACGTCTTGTTTCTTGACGGATAATACCACCAGAACGAAGCACTTTAGCTTGACGTTCAACTTCAAATTCAAGTCCCTTACGTACATTACTAAAAGAGTTCAGATTTTTCAATTCCGTTTTGGTTCCAAATTCCTCTTGACCATATGGGCGAAGTGAGATATTGGCATCCACACGCATTGAGCCTTCTTCCATCTTAACATCAGAAATACCTGTATATTGGATGATTTCTTTCAAGGCTGTTAAGTAAGCATAAGCTTCCTCAGGAGAACGCATGTCTGCTTCAGAAACAATCTCAATCAATGGAACACCTTGACGGTTTAAATCAACGTATGAGTAGCCGTCTGTCCCATGTGTATTTTTACCTGCATCTTCTTCCAAATGCGCACGCTCGATACGGATTTTCTTCTTACTGCCATCTTCTAAGGTAATGTCAATCCAGCCATCATAACCGATAGGTTCATCAAACTGTGAAATTTGGTAAGCCTTAGGGTTATCAGGGTAGAAATAATTCTTACGGTCAAAGTGCATTTCTTTATGAATAGACATATTTAAAGCAAGTGCTGCTTTAATCCCTGAATCAATAACTCCCTTGTTAATGACAGGAAGAACACCAGGAAATGACCAATCAATAATATTGGTACTAGCATTAGCTTCTTGACCAAAGTGTGCTGGTGAAGGTGAGAAAATTTTAGAATTAGTGTTTAATTCCACATGGACTTCAAGACCAATAATTGTTTCAAAATTCATTAGTTTGCACCTCCAAAAATCACGGGTTGTTGCTTGTGGTAATCAGTGCTAGTTTCAAAAGCTGCTGCAGCTTGATAAACCGTTTCTTCACTGTATTTTGGACCAATCAATTGCAAGCCTACTGGTAAACCATCAACAAAACCTGAAGGAATCGAAATCCCTGGAAGACCCGCTAAGTTAACTGGAATAGTTAAAAGGTCAGCCAAATACATGGCCACAGGATCATGATTTAAAGTATCTAAACCAAAGGCTGGAGTTGGTGTTGTTGGACCTAAAATCAAGTCATAGTCTGCAAAAACCTTCTCAAAATCTTGAATGATTAAGGTTCTTACTTTACCAGCTTTTTTGAAGTAAGCATCATAATAACCTGATGATAGACTAAATGTCCCTAGCATGATACGACGTTTGACTTCATCACCAAAACCTTGACTACGGGTTTTGACATAAATATCTTCTAAGCTAGTTGCATCCTCTGCTCGGAAACCATAACGAATACCATCAAAGCGTTGCAAGTTTGAAGATGCTTCTGAAGAAGCAATAATATAGTAAACAGCTACACCATACTTACTATGAGGCAGTGACACTTCTTCAACAATAGCACCTAATTTTTCAAATTGTTTTGCTGCTTCAAGGATATTTTCTTTGATTTTAGGATCAATTCCTTCACCTAAATATTCTTTAGGTAAGGCAATTTTCATCCCTTTAATCTCTTGGCCAATTTTTGAGCTATAATCAGCAATTTGCACAGGGGCAGATGTAGAATCTTTCTCATCAGCACTGGCAAGCACGTTTAAAAATTGTGCATTTTCTTTAACAGTCTGTGAGAATGGTCCAATTTGGTCAAGGGAACTTCCAAAAGCAATCAAACCAAATCGCGAAATAGCTCCATAAGTAGGTTTGAAACCAACAACCCCATTAAAAGCAGCTGGTTGGCGGATTGACCCACCCGTATCAGACCCAAGTGATAAACGCACTTGTCCAGAAGCTACTGCTGTTGCTGAACCACCTGATGAACCACCAGGAACCTTACTGTTATCCCAGGCGTTTTTGGTTTTTTTGAAATAAGATGTCTCTGTTGAGCCACCCATGGCAAATTCATCCATATTGGTTTTACCAATAACAATCATGTCCTTGGCATAGGCATTGGCTACTGCTGTGGCATCAAAAACAGGTTCATAATTATACAGTATTTTCGATGCTGCCGTGGTTAAAATGCCATTTGTTGAAATGTTATCTTTAACAGCAAATGGAATACCTGCCATAAGGTTATCTGCGTCAATCCCTTTTTGATCAATGGCATCTGCTTGTTGTAAAGCTTTTTCTTCTGCAACTGTGATAAAAGAATCGACCACATCTTCACGGGACTTGATGTCTTCTAAAGTGGCTTGCGTCAATTCTCTTGCAGAAACTTCTTTATTAACAAGGAGTTCATGCAATTCTTCAATGGTATTATGATTAAATGACATTAGGCATCTCCTCCATCTTCCAAAATAGCTGGTACTTTGATAAAGTTATTTTCTTTTTCAGGGACATTTTTAAATAATAATGCTCTATCTGTTCCAGCTTGTGCCTGGTCTTTACGCATAACGTTTTTACGGTCTGCCATAGTTGTTGTGATTGCAACACCTTCAGTGTCAACCTCATTTAAAAGTTCAACCATCTCAACAATTTTGGTCAAGTCTGTTGCAAATGCTTTGGTTTCACTATCTGAAAATGATAACTTGGATAATGTGGCTACATGGCGCACTTCTTCTTCAGAAATTTTCATGATTTCTCCTTAACTCATTCTTAACATGGATTTTTTACATAGTCTAAAACATTATATCATATTTAAAAGCTTTTTTTATAGTATTGTGAATAGAAATCTATAAGCTCTGCCAGTTACCCAAAAGAAAAAACTAGCTCTATACCAACACTGGTTTAAAGCTAGTTTATAGACTTACTATTTATTTATCCCTATTACAATGATATCCATCTCTTTTGATTTTGGCTTGTGCTGCAGAAAGCCTTGCAATAGGCACTCTAAACGGTGAACAAGAAACGTAATTTATTCCTTGACTGTGGCAAAACTCAACTGAAGCTGGTTCACCACCATGCTCACCGCAAATTCCCAATTTAAGATTAGGTTTAACCGAACGACCAAGGTCAACTGCCATACCAAAGAGACGCCCAATACCTTTTTGATCTAAGACTTGGAAAGGGTCTTTTTCAAGCAAACCTTTTTCAACATATTCACCTAAGAATCTACCAGCATCATCACGTGAAAAACCAAAGCCCATTTGGGTTAAGTCATTTGTACCAAAACTGAAGAAATCAGCCTCCTCAGCAATTTCATCAGCGGTTACACAGGCTCTTGGAATTTCAATCATAGTACCAACAGTGAAGTCAAACGTAAGGCCTGCTTTTTCCATTTCTTCATGTACAGTTTCAATGATTAATGGTTTTAGAACTTTTAGTTCATTGACTGTACTGATTAATGGCACCATAATCTCTGGCTGCACTGCGAAGCCTTCTTTCATTGCTTGAAGGGCTCCTTGTGCAATGGCTCGCGCTTGCATCTGGCAAATTTCTGGATAAGTAATGGCCAAACGACAGCCCCTGTGACCAAGCATTGGATTGAACTCTTCCAATGCTTGAATCCGTTTATGAAGGAGCTGACTTGACATTCCCATTTCTGCTGCTAATGCATCCACGGCTTTGTCATCATGTGGTAGGAATTCATGCAAAGGTGGGTCTAAAAGACGAATGGTACATGATTTCCCATTTAAGACTTTAAACATTTGATAGAAGTCATCACGTTGGAATGGCAATAATTTATCAAGTGCTTTAACACGGTCATCAACAGTGTCAGCCAAAATCATTTTACGGACCGCTGGGATGCGCTCTTCTTCGAAGAACATATGTTCTGTACGACAAAGCCCAATACCTTCTGCGCCAAATTCAATGGCTTTTTTAGCATCACGTGGATTATCAGCGTTGCTACGAACCATCATGTCACGTTCTTGGTCAACCCATTCCATAAAAGTATTGAAGGCCTTGTCAACTTGAACAGAAGTCATGGCCAATTGCCCCAGATAAACAGCTCCACTGCTACCATCAATTGAGATATAGTCTCCTTCATTGATAACCTTGCCATTAACTTCAATGACCTTTGCACGTTCATCAACACGTAACTGATTACAACCTGCGACACAAGATTTACCCATTCCACGCGCAACTACGGCCGCATGAGAGGTCATTCCGCCACGAGCTGTCAAAATACCAACGGCACTGACCATTCCTTCAATATCTTCTGGTGAGGTTTCTTGTCTAACAAGTAACGTTTCTTCACCAGTTTTAACATGTGCAACGACATCGTCTGCATGGAAATAAACACGGCCACATGCTGCACCTGGTGAGGCAGGAAGTCCTTTTGCTAAGAGTGTGGCTTCATTGCAAGCAGACTGATCAAAAGTTGGGTGAAGCAATTGGTCTAATTGTTTGGGTTCAATACGCATGATGGCTTCTTCTTTTGAGATTAGGCCTGCTTCTACCATGTCAACTGCAATGTTAATGGCTGCTTTTGCAGTCCGTTTCCCGGTACGTGTTTGTAGCATGTAAAGTTTACCTTTTTCAATGGTAAATTCCACATCTTGCATATCCTTATAGTGGTCTTCAAGAATCTTAGTAATACCCGTAAACTGTTCATAGATATCTGGCATATCAGCTTTTAGCCTATCAATACTTTGAGGAGTTCTAATCCCTGCAACCACATCTTCACCTTGAGCATTGATTAAGTATTCTCCAAATAGCTGATTTTCCCCTGTTGAGGGATTGCGGGTAAAGGCAACGCCCGTACCACTTGTTTGACCCATATTGCCAAATACCATTGATTGAATAGTGACTGCTGTTCCAAGTGTATCTGAAATGTCGTTTAAACGACGGTAAACTTTTGCACGCGGATTATTCCATGAACGGAAAACCGCCTCGACTGCTAACAACAATTGCTCATTGGGATCCTGTGGAAACTCCTTACCAATTTCTGCCTTATAAATTTGCTTGAACTCAAGCACAATAGCCTGCAAATCTTGACTAGTCAAATCAGTATCACATTGATAGCCCTTTTCTGCTTTAATACGGTCTAAAACATGTTCAAATTTGTATTTTGGAATTTCCATAGCTACATCAGAAAACATCTGTATAAAACGGCGATAACTATCATAAGAAAAACGTTCATTTTGAGTCGCTGAAATTAAACCATGAATACTGTTATCATTCAAACCAAGGTTTAAAATAGTGTCCATCATTCCCGGCATTGAAAAAACTGCCCCTGAACGAACAGATACAAGTAAAGGATTGTGATTACTTCCCAATTGTTTGCCTTGTTCTTCTTCAAGGTGTGTAAGCGCTTTATTAATTTGACTTAAAATAAGGTCGCTAATCTGACCTTCTTTATCATAATAATCATTACACGCCTCAGTTGTAATGGTGAAGCCTTGTGGAACCGGCAAGCCAATAGCCGTCATCTCTGCTAAATTAGCTCCTTTACCACCTAAAAGACTGCGCATATCTTTATTACCCTGATCAAAACGATAAACAAATGTGTTTTCCATTATTGCCTCCATCTTACATATCGTAATCTTTAATAATTTTAATGCCGTTAGTTTTTAGCAGCTCTACAATGATGCCTGCTGTTTCTTCAATGGCTTTATTAGCAACATTGATGATTGGACAGTGCAAGGCATTCATTACTTTCTCTGCATAATCCAATTCTTCCATAATACGGTCCATCTTAGCATAACTTGCTGTTCCTGAAAGCCCCATGGCTTTAAGCCGCTCAATTCTGATATGACTCAATGTGTCAGGTGAATTTGTCAAACCAACAATCCGCCTTGGGTCAACCTCTTTGATTTCTTTTGGCAAGGGCACCTCTGGTATTAAGGGAATATTGACCACTTTTAACTGCTTATCTGCCAGGTACATGCTCAATGGAGTTTTAGAGGTTCTAGAGACACCAAGTAGAATCACATCTGCCTCTAAAATCCCTCTTGGGTCCTTTCCATCATCATATTTAACAGCAAATTCAATAGCATTTACCCTTTTAAAATAAAGACTATCTAGTTTTCGCAAGGTCCCAGGTTGGCCCAATGGTTGTATCCCAGAGATATGAGATATTGCCTTAATGACATTAGTCAGTAAATCTACATAAGCATAATTTTCTACAATCGCTTTTTCAACAGCATAACAAGCAAGCTCCTCATTAACTAAACTGAACATAAAAAGAACATGATCTTGATTAGCAGATTTAAAAACACCGTCTAATAGGTCTTTACTTTTGATATTTGTAAAGCGTTTAAATTCCCACGATTCATGGTTCGGAAATTGATAAACACAAGCCTTAGCAAGTGCTCTAGCTGTCTCTCCTAATGAATCCGAGACAATATAAATACTCAATGCTTCTTCCATAATCATCTCCTTAACAATCTAAAAAGAGTCTGGTAATAATGGTTTTTGAAAACTTGCCAACAACCTGCATTTTTTTAGGGTCCTGATCAATTAGGCGTACAACTGGCAAGCTGTCAACTTCTCTACTAACTAATTTTTGCGTTGCCTCTTTAACAGACTCATTTTCAGCGACTGTTGTAATATTAGGTATCCTTGTCATAATCATGCCAATAGGAAGTTTCGTTAAATCACCACCACCAATTGCTGCTTTAAGCAAATCTTTTCTAGAAACCACACCACAAAGGTAATCATCTTTATCCAGAATAAAAATCCCACCCGTATCTTCTAAGAAGATAGACACAATAACATCATATACCGAATCGTTTTGATGTGCCGTTACCGGAATCCCCATAACATCTGAAACCCTCAAGGGTTCTGTTGGCTTTAAGGCTTGTAAAACAGTTGTTTCTCCCTGATAGAAATAACCCACCTTGGGTTTAGCATCCAAAAGTCCCAACATGGTCAAAACAACCAAATCAGAGCGCAGAGCTGCCCTTGTAACATGTAACAGGTCTGCAATTTTTTCACCCGTAATAGGCTCTTCTTTTTTGACAATAGCAATAATCATTTCTTGTCGTTGACTTAATTGAATAAAAACCACCTCTTTCAATGTGATATACTATTTATTTTATATGCTATATTATATAATTTTTTTCGAGAATTTCAAAAGAAAAAGTTGTCTTTTAAAAATTAAAAAACCATTATTAATAGCATATTACCTCTCTTCAAGGACTAAATTGTAATTGCCCCCCCTCACTCAATACCCCCACCACTTACTCACCTAACTTTTAACTAAAAAAACTGAGCTCATACACTCAGTTTTCTGATGACTCTAATAGTCCTGTCCAAGCACTTGTGCCACCTTCAACATTGATAGCCTGGTAACCTTCTTGCTCTAAAAAGGCAACTGCTTGGGCTGAGCGACCACCAGATTGACAGATAATGTGATAGGTTTGGTCTTTATCTAAGTTGTTATAGTCCTGTCCCAAACGGCTAAGAGGAATATTTTGAGATCCTGGAACATGTCCTAATTGGTATTCAAAATCTTCACGAACATCAATGAGATTACATCCACCTTTACTTAAAGCATTTTGCAACGCTGCTATTGTTTCACTCGTCATTTTTTAATCCTTTCTGGATAAACACTGCTATAAAGGGAATAGGCCCCATCTAAATTTTCAACTGAGAAACCTTTTTGTTTTAAAATTCGTTCAGCTAAATATGACCGTAGTCCACTATGACAACTTACAATGTAGGATTGCCTTTTATCTAAGTCACTAAGCCTGTCACGTAAATCATCTAGCGGAATATTGAGAGCATCTCCAAAATAGCCAGACTTAAATTCACCTGCACTTCTCACATCCAATAAGACCTTCCCATCCGCTAGTTGGTCTTCTAGTTGATGCCACTGCACAGAATGGCTAATCCCTTCTACCACATTTATAGCAGCATAGCCAGCCATATTAACAGGATCTTTAGCTGAGCCAAAAGGTGGAGCATAGGTGAATTCTAACTCCGGTAAATCAAAGACTGTCAAATCAGCCTTAATAGCGGTAGCCAAAATATCAATACGTTTATCAACGCCTTTAGCTCCTATTGCCTGTGCACCATAAATACGTCCCGTATTTTTACAAAAGATAAGTTTCAAAGTCAATTCTCTAGCACCAGGGAAATAAGAAGCATGATCTTTTCCACTAATATGCACAACCCCAACATTCTCAAAAGCTTGTGTCGCAAGACCTTCACTAAGTCCAGTCGAGGCAGCCACAAGGTCAAAGACGCGGACAATAGCCGTCCCGATACTTCCTTTATTCCTACGTTTCATTCCAGCAATGACATCTGCTACTTGGTGCCCTTGACGATTTGCTGGGCTAGCTAGTGAAATCAAGGCATCCTGACCTGTGATTTCTTGCTCAACAACAATAGCATCCCCCACAGCATAAATACCTTTTTGACTTGTTTGATAAGAGGCATCTACTAAAATACCACCTTTCATCCCAAGTGCAATCCCAGCTTCTTGAGCCAACCGTGTGTCTGGAGAAACCCCAACAGACATAATGGTAATATCTGAAGTTAGGCGACTGCCATCTTGTAAAACAATCGTTTTTCCGCCATCTTCAAAGGCTTGAGCAGATAGTCCGGTGATAAGATTAACCCCATTAGCCTTCAATTCTGCTTCGACAAAACTTGCCATTTCCTGATCAAGTGGCGGTAACACATGAGGGGCCATTTCTATCACACTGACCTGATACCCTTTTCTCACTAAACTTTCAGCCATTTCAAGGCCAATAAAACCAGCACCAACAACTGTTGCTTTAGTGACCTTACGGTCAATGAGCTTGGTCATAATCATGTCTAAGTCAGGAATATTACGAAGGGTAAAAACATTTTCAGCCAAGTCTAAACCTGGCAAAGCCGGCAGAATTGGTTTTGCCCCTGGAGATAAAATCAACTTGTCATAAGATTCGTCATAGGTCTTGTCACTATACTTAACTGTGACTGTTTTGCCTACTGGATCAATTGCAATGACTTCTGTTTCTGGTCTGACATCTAAATTAAAACGAGCTTTTAGTCTTTCTGGGGTCTGAACCAAAAGATCTGAGCGGTCTTCAATTTCACCAGAAACATGAAAAGGCAGTCCACAATTTGCAAAAGAGACATAGGGGCCTTTGTCAAAAACAATAATCTCAGCATCTTCCATCAAACGACGTAACCTTGTCGCAGCAGACATACCACCTGCTACACCACCAACAATAATAATCTTTGTCATATCATTTCCTTTTCTTTTTATCTATCCTTAAACTTTAGACCCATCCCAAGAAGACATTCCACCTTTAACATTAATGGTAGAATAACCTGCCTTAGTTAACATCTGACAAGCTTTCTTACTACGAATCCCTGACTGGCATATCACATAGTGAATCTGCTTTTTATTCCCTTTATATTGAGAAATACTGCTTAAGGGAATATTTTGTGCACCTTTAATATGAGTATTTTGAAACTCTTGCTTTGTACGAACATCAATAAGTTTTACATTACCTTCTTTGATAAGCTTTTCTAACTCTTGTGTACTAATGGATTCTTGCTTTTGAAACCATTGCATTAGTGTCATTGTGGTTACCTCTTTCATGTTTTATACCCCTGTGGGTATCTAAAATATACCACGGCTATTAAACACTGTCAACTCAAAAACCTGTCTAAAATTGACAAAAATACCCCTTACGGGTATAATGACAAACAGAAGCGAGGTATTTATGAGGACTAAAAAAAAGGATATTATAAATCGATTAAAGCGTACCGAAGGGCAAATCAGAGGTGTTCAACGTATGATTGAAGAAGAACAAGGTTGCTTTGATATCATTTCCCAATTAACAGCTATTCGCTCAAGCATTAATAGCACTATGGGGGTTATCATTGGTCAAAAAATCACTGAGGTTATCGAAAACCCCGTTGATGACCCCAAAGCCCAAGAAGAGCGTATTAACAAAGCAATCAATTTAATTGTCAAAAAATAAAAAGAGCACAGTTTTTGAAAAGAACCCCTTATAAGAACAGTATAGTACTTTTTATACTGTCCATTATAAGGAGGTTCTTTTCATTTTCAACTGCGTTCTTTTTATATGATTTCTGCTGCAAGAACAGACGACATGTGTTGCAAGGCCCAATTGTGATTACTGTCAGACAAACTAGCAACAGCTTTCTCAACAACTTGAATCTTATAGCCCAGATGATAGGCGTCGATAGCTGTATGTAAAACACAAATATCCGTTAAGACACCCGTTAAAACAAGCGTATCAACCCGTCGTTCTCTCAGACGGCTGTCTAAATCCGTTCCAGAAAAAGCTGAATAATAGCGTTTATCAATCCAAAAAACTGAAGCATTGTCTTTTATGTCTTGATACAATTCTCCTAAGGCGCCATATAAATGCCTACCACTTGTTCCCATAATATTATGAGCTGGAAACAATTTCGTTTCAGGATGAAACTGGTCACCTTTATCGTGGCCATCTATTGCAAAAAAGATATAATCACCTGCTTCAAAAGCGTCCAAAGTAACCTTACTGATTACTTTTTCAATGGCTTGAGCTGGTTTCCCAGCTGTTAATAAACCATCATCAGCTACAAAATCATTGGTGTAATCAATTGAAATGAGTGCTTTCGCCATTATTTTCTCCGGATGAAATTTTCTAAAAATAATAATTATAATAACTATCTTACATTATAATCAGTTTTTTGACAGGTGTCAAGACACTTGTTTTTCTAATCAAAAAAAACCACCCTTAACAATAAGGATGGTTATCATCATAGATGAGATTAGAACTCTTTTAACTTTTCAAAGATACCTTCATTGATAACTTTCAAGTAAGTCCCTTTCATACCAAGAGAGCGACTTTCAATAATGCCTGCACTTTCAAGTTTACGAAGGGCATTAACAATAACAGAACGTGTGATACCAATACGATCAGCAATAACTGATGCTGTCAAACGCCCTTCATTGCCATCTAACTCTCCTAAAATAGCTGCGACAGCTTTCATTTCTGAATACGATAATGTGTTAATAGCCATATTAACAGCTGTTTGTTTACGAATTGTCTCTTCTAGATTTTCGGTTTGAAGATTCAAGAGTTGAATACCAACTACTGTACTTGAAATTTCAACCAAAATTAAATCATCATCGCTGAATTTCTTATCATTTCTCCAAATAATCAATGATCCCAAACGCATACCACCACCATAAATAGGTGCAATAGTTGTTAAGCCATCAGGGTAGATATCTTTTGATTCTACAGGGAAGATTGTCAATTCATTTTCCACCGGTAAATTAGCTTCTGTATCATAAACACGGCTAGCTGATTTAACATATGACTCTGGAAATTGTTTTGCTTCAAAAAACTCCTCAACGCGGTCTGTGTTGGTTTTATATTTCATGGCATACCCTAAGAGCGTCCCACCACCATTAATAATACAAGCATTACAATCAATGATATCTGCTAAACGAGATGCCATTGCATTATAGGGTAATTCCGTCTCCAAACTGTCTACAGAACGTTGAAGAATTGAAGTAATTTTCCTTGTTTTTTCTAGTAAATTCGGCATTTGTCACCTTTTCCTTTGATATATTTGCGTTACAATTATATCAAAGGAGTTTGCTTTTAGCAAGGAATTATCTGAAAATTGTTTACTATTTCTACAATTCTTCTCATTCATCTTTTAAACATTCCTAACAAAAAGAAATCTGATGACAATCAGACTTCTTTTGATTAACGTTTATACTTGTGTAGGACACGGGTAATTTTTTCTTGAACATTAGCCAGTTCTTCTACTCTTGGTAGATAAACAATTCTAAAATGATCAGGATCTTTCCAGTTAAAACCTCGGCCATGCACCAACATCACCTTCTCTTGTTTCAGCAAATCCAAAACAAATTGCTCATCATCATCAATACGATACATGTGACGGTCAATTTTAGGGAAGATATAAAGTCCTGCCTGTGGCTTAACAGCAGACAATCCAGGAATGTCATTAATCGCTTTATAAATAAAGTTCCTTTGTTCAAAAATACGGCCACCTGGAAGCAATAAATCATCTACAGATTGTCGCCCACCAAGCGAGGTTTGCACAACTTGCTGCGCCAAAACATTAGAACACAAGCGCATGTTAGCAAGCATATTAAGTCCTTCAATATAACCTTTAACATGTTGTTTCGGACCAGATAAAACCATCCATCCAACACGAAAACCGGCAATGCGATGTGATTTTGACAAACCATTCATAGAAACACAAAAAACATCTGGCGCTAAACTGGCAATTGCAATATGCTCACCACCATCCATGACAACACGGTCATAAATTTCATCAGCAAAAAGAATTAGACCATGTTCTCTAGCAAGTTCAACAATAGCTTCAAGGATTTCTTTAGGATAAAGAGCTCCAGTAGGATTATTAGGATTAATAACAACGATAGCTTTTGTTTTCGCAGTTATTTTTGACTTCATATCATCAATATCTGGATACCAATCAGCTTCTTCATCACAGATATAATGAACAGCCTTTCCTCCAGCTAAACTAACACAAGCTGTCCACAAAGGATAATCCGGCATCGGCACCAAAACCTCATCACCATCATCAAGCAAGGCTTGTAAAGACATGGAAATCAGTTCTGAAACGCCATTACCTAGATAAATATCATCAATATCAACATCTGGAAACTTCTTTAACTGACAGTACTGCATAATGGCTTTTCGTGCCGAAAAAATCCCCTTACTATCAGAATACCCCTCACTTTGGCGAGCATTTACAATTAAATCATGGATAACTTCATCTGGTGCTTCAAAACCAAAGGCGGCAGGATTTCCTGTATTCAAACGAAGGATTCTTTCCCCATTTGCCATCATACGTTCTGCTTCTTCCAAAACTGGTCCACGAATATCGTAGGCAACATCTTCTAACTTTGACGATTTATTAAACGTTTTCATATTCTTTACCTCGTAGACTATATTATAAACAAAATCAATCAAATTAGAAAGAATTTTCTATCTCTTTAAAAATGAAACACCGCGAAAAAATGATTTCAGAAAAAAATAAAACGTTTTCAAATCCTCCAAAAAAGGGTATAATATAAGTAAGAAATAGATTTAGAGCTTATCTCTAAATTTTCAAGGAGGACTAGGCTATGATTGAAAAATACGAACACATAATGGTTGCTGTTGACGGCTCTTACGAATCAGAACTAGCATTTAATAAAGGTGTTAATGTTGCTAAACGAAATGATGCAGAACTCATTTTAGTACACGTTGTTGACACGCGCGCCCTTCAAAGTGTTGCAACCTTTGACACTTATATCTATGATAAACTCGAACAAGAAGCCAAAGATGTGCTCTCAGAATTAGAAAGACAAGCCCGTCACTTGGGTATCACAAATGTAAGGCAAGTTATTGAGTTTGGCAGCCCTAAAAAACTCCTAGCTCACGATATTCCTGAACGTGAAAAAGTCGATTTAATCATGGTCGGTGCAACTGGCCTTAACACTTTTGAACGCCTCCTTATTGGCTCTTCATCAGAATACATCATGCGCCACGCTAAAGTGGATTTATTGGTCGTTCGTGACAATGACAAAACATTGTAAACTTTAAAAAAGCTTGGATCATTTGATATCGTCCCCTTAAAGTGAATAGAGGGGTAATCAAACATCCAAAGCTTTTTTATTTTTCTAAGCGTTGCAATGATTTTTGCAATTGCTTATCCAATTCCTTTTTAATTGCTTTTTCTGGAGCATAATGTTCCTGCCAATTATCTGGTTTTAAAATCTTATGGCTAACAGGGTCAAAATGAGCTACGCCATCAGGGAATAATTTGCCCATATTAGCCTCGTGCACGGTTTCAAATATGGGTTGAGGATCTACACCCATAAGCACAAAAGAACCATAGGTAAAGTACAACAAATCTGTCAAGGCATCTACCTGCCCTACCAATGGTGATTCTTTGTGTTCTTGAGACTGTACTTTATGTGCTGCTCTGTCAATAGCAGCATGCATATCCATCAAGGATTGTGTAAACTTAGTCTTATCCCCTTGACTAGCTGCATAAAGAAATTCAACCAACTCTTCCACTTTAAAATCAGCACGATGACCTGCCTGCGAAAGCGTGTAGCCTCTAGGAGTCTCAATGGTATCACCATCCATCACACGATGGAAATCTTTAACCTTATTAAAGTTTTCATCACGACTCTTGAAGCTCTTATCAACATCCAAATGAATTAAACCGTAATGGGCCAAAGCCTTTGAAATACCACCATTATTGTTTGAAGCAGTGACAAAATGCGCACCTTCTTTGACAAGATCATCGGCATTCCCCATAGCAACACCGACACCGACACCAGACAACATTTCAAGATCATTATCAGAATCGCCAAAAGCCATCACTTCAGACAATTCAAAATCAAAAATCTCTCCCAAACGTTCAATACCTTTGATTTTAGACTGCCCCATAGAAATTAAATCAATAGAATAAGGGCTACTTCTTGTTATTTTAACATGAGGAAATTTTTCCTTAATTTCTGTAGCTTCCTCAGCTGAGGCTACAATAACAATTTGGTAAATCGGCTCTCGCATAATGGTTACTAAATTGTTAAAACTTTGCGGTTTAATACGACGAATTAAATGTTTAAAACTCCCCTCAACTGTTGTAACCATACTTTTAGGAACAATACTTGAAACCACTTGACCAAACTGGCTCGTGCCCATGTCAATAATCCGGGAACCATCAAGGCCATAGGCTGTTCCTAAAGACACTTCTTTTTTGCGGTCACTTGCGTATCTTATAACCTTATAAATGAGTGATTTAGGCAACTGATTCTGATATAAAATCTTGTCTCTGGTTAAGATATATTGGCCATTATAGGTTACTGCAAAATCCAAGCCAAAATTTTCTAAAAAAGGCTGCACAAAAGCAGGGCCTCGACCTGTGGCTAGACCAACCATAATTCCTTGTTTTTTCAAACTTTGAATGGCTTTTTGCGTTGTCTTTTGGACATTTTTTCGATCATTTAGCAAGGTACCATCGATATCAAAAAAGACTGCTTTTATTGTCAAAATCTTTTTTCTCTTTTCTCTACTAGGATAAAATAGATTATATCATATTCTTCATATAACTTATAGTATCTTGAAAGGACAAGTAACACCATTTCATTAACACAAGGTTTAATTCTATTCATTTTACTGTAATTTATGATAATATCAATTATTTTAATTCTAATCCAAAACCTTAGAACACTCTGAAAATAGAGTGTTTTTTCTTTTGAAATCACTTTTTAAACAAGTGCAAAAAGCATAATTATTTAATAAATGAATAACCCTAAAACGCCTTTTTTAAGGCGTTTGGAAGACTTTAATTTATCAACTATTTTATCTAAAAATCATGTAAAAATAATTTTATTAAAACTGTGTTTTTTAATCTTAATAGTGTTATACTTATCTCGTAAAGTGCAATAAGTGATCCACTCTAAAAGCTAAAATTGGAAAGGTTTAGGTGCTATTATGAGAATGCCTAAAATGAATTCGTCCAAACAGAAGACAAGTTTGCTTGCTGTTATTGTTTTGCTACTATCATTTTCTCTGACAACAACCGTTGATGCAGCCCGAATACGAACGTATCCTAATGTAACACACGAAGAAACGAACTTTCCAATAGCAAGTTCTCCTAAAATACTAGCTTTTACCGGCGACTATCAGTTACAACTTGGTAATTTAGATCATCTAAACCGCGCTACTTCCTCACACATTCAACTTCAAGATAAACACGAAACAACTGACAATAGAACAAGCATCACTTATAACCCGGTTGGATGGCATAACTACAGATTCCCTTACGGAGATGGCACAAAATCCTCTTGGGTAATGAATCGTGGCCATTTAGTTGGTTACCAATTCTGTGGTTTAAATGATGAAGCAAGAAATCTCGTCACTATGACTGCGTATTTAAACACTGGTGCCTACGCAGGGGCAAATGACAGCAACCCTGAGGGAATGCTCTATTATGAAAACCGTTTAGATTCTTGGCTTGCTCTTCACCCAAACTTTTGGCTAGATTATAAAGTAACACCAATCTACAATGGTAATGAATTACTTCCTCGTCAAGTTGCATTGCAATATGTTGGAATTGATGCAGCAGGTCAACTTCTTACTATCAAATTAAACAGCGCCAAGGAATCCGTTGATGAACACGGCGTTACAACCGTTATCTTAGATAATGTCGCAGAAAATATCACTCTCGACTACGCAACAGGTACTGCTACTCCTAAAAATTAAATAAAGGTACTTAACCTCAAGACAAATAAGTAAACAAAAAGACTAGCTTTCTCTTTTCCCATCAAAAAGCTAGTCTTTTTCTTATTAACACCTTCCATTATCCTATTTATCACTGCTTAGTAAAAATACATTTTCAATTCTTTCTATGGAAAGGTCATTAAAAACGTAGTAAAATAGACCCTAGAAGCAACTAAGCCTATTTTTATAGGCCTAACTAATCTATTTTGAAAGAAGAATGACAACTAATGAAGCAAATCCTTGTCCTACATACCGGAGGAACAATATCCATGCAGGCTGATGCAGCCGGTCAGGTAGCACCTAACGCCATCAATCCAATGACAGAACTTGGGATTAACCTTGATAACATCCAACTTCATGTTATCGATTTTTTCAACCTACCAAGTCCTCATATCACACCTCATCACATGCTTAAACTCTACCACAAAATCAAAGAGGACGGCGCAGCTTATGACGGTATTGTTATCACTCACGGAACCGATACTCTGGAAGAAACCGCCTATTTTTTAGACACCATGGCCATTCCCGATGTTCCTCTTGTTATCACAGGAGCTATGCGTAGTGCCAATGAAATTGGTAGCGATGGTATCTATAACTACTTAACAGCTCTTCGTGTTGCAAGCCATGACAAATCAAAAGGCAAAGGTGTCCTTGTTGTTATGAACGATGAAATTCACGCTGGTAAATACGTTACTAAAACACATACAACAAATATTTCAACCTTTCAAACACCCACCCATGGTCCTCTTGGCATTGTCACTAAAGATGATCTTCTGTTCTTTAAAACTGCAGAACCACGTGTTCGCTTTGACCTCAAAGAATTAAGTGGTACAATCCCAATTGTCAAAGCCTACGCTGGTATGGGAGACGGTAGTATCCTCAGTATCCTTAGTCCAGATAACATCCAAGGTCTAGTTATTGAAGCACTCGGAGCAGGTAACATCCCACCATTAGCAGTTCCAGAAGTAGAGACATTAATTGCTCAAGGAATTCCTGTTGTACTTGTTTCGCGTTGTTTCAACGGTATCGCAGAAGCTGTTTACGCCTATCAAGGTGGCGGTGCCAAACTCCAAAAATCTGGAGTTATGTTCGTCAAAGAACTCAATGCCCCAAAAGCCAGATTAAAACTCTTGATTGCTCTAAACGCAGGGCTAAAAGGCCAAGCCTTGAAAGATTATATCGAAGGCTAAACAATAACTACCTAACTCCAAGAGCTAGGTAGTTTCTTTTTAAGGTAAATTATTCCCAGCTGCGCGGTATATCTCATACCACTCTGGACGCGTCAGCTTAATCTTAGTGGCTGCCGCAATTTTTTTAATCCTATCAGGATTCATAGAGCCAATAATAGCTTGCATTTGTGCAGGATGTCTGAGAATCCAGGCAATAATAATTGCCTCATCAGAAACAGCATAGTTTTGAGCTAAAGTGGAAATGACGTGATTCAACTCGACATAATCAGGATTTCCTGTAAAGAGACCTTTGTCCAAATCAATTTGAAAAGGAGACCATGCTTGAATCGTCACCTTCTTGAGACGACAATAATCTATAATCCCATTATCCCTGTCAATTCCTGCTTGATTGCGCATGTTAACATTTAACCCTGCATCAATCATTGGTGTGTGTGCTGGAGATAATTGCATTTGATTAACCGCCAAGGGTTGCTCCAGATAAGCCTGCAAAAGCTCCATTTGAAAACGATTGTGATTACTGACGCCAAAATGTTTAACTTTACCAGACTTTCGCAAAGAGGTAAAAGCTTCTGCAACTTCTTCTGGTTCAACCAAGGCATCCGGGCGATGAAGCACTAGAAAATCAAGATAATCTGTTTGCAAACGGTCTAAAATCCCATCAACAGAGGCCAAAATATGCTCTTTAGAAAAATCAAAATAGCCCTTTTGAATGCCACATTTTGATTGCAAAATGAAATCATCTCGCTTTAATCCAAGGTTTTGAAAAGCCTGACTAAAGCGTACTTCTGATTGACCACCGCCATATATATCAGCATGATCAATAAAATTAATGCCTTCTTCTAAGGCAGTCCCAATTACTTTTTGTGCCTCTATCACATCAAGACTGGCCATTCGCATACAGCCTAAGACAAGTCTGGAGGCTTCAAGCCCGGTTTGTCCGATTATTTGATTGGTCATCCTAAAACTCCTTTGAACCTTTATTACTGACAGTATACCATTTCAGTGAGCATTTCACTGTTTTTAACATCATTTGCACCTAATCAAAGTTTCCTTTGTCTTCTAAATTCTCTGCAATTACTCGCCACTCAGGGTGGCTTTGCCAATCCCTTTGGCCAGCAATCTGATTAGCCACTCGCCTAGCCTCTTCTAAAATATGAAAATCTTCAACAATATCAGCTGTTTTAAACTCCGGAATACCTGATTGTCTCGTCCCAAAAATTTCACCTGCCCCACGCATCTTCAAGTCGGCTTCAGCTAAGACAAAACCATCTGTCGTTTCAGTCATAATCGCCATACGTTCTTTACCAGACTCTGTTTTGGGATTAGCAACCAAAATAGCATAGGACTGTTTATGCCCACGACCAACACGACCACGCAATTGATGCAACTGACTCAATCCAAATCTGTCTGCGTCCATAATCATCATAATAGTTGCATTTGGCACATTAACACCCACTTCAATAACAGTTGTTGAAACAAGAATAGCTATTTTTTGTGCTTTAAAGTCTTGCATAATGCTATCTTTCATGTCATTTTTCATTTTACCGTGCATCAGTGCAATGCTAACAGTATCCCCAAAGTAGTCTTTGAGTTCTTCTTCTAAAGCGACAGCATTCTTCAAATCAAGTGCCTCAGATTCCTCAATCAAGGGTGAAATAACATAGACTTGGGCGCCTTTGGCAATTTCCTTAGAAACCCAGGCCAGTACACTCTCTAATTGTTGATGTTTAACCCAACGTGTCACAATAGGTTTTCGACCTGCTGGCAACTCATCAATAATAGAAACATCCATCTCTCCGTAAGCCGTGATAGCCAAAGTCCTTGGAATAGGGGTTGCCGTCATCATAAGCACATCAGGATTTTCCCCTTTTTCTCTAAAAATACGTCTTTGTTTGACCCCAAATCGGTGCTGCTCATCTGTGATGACCAAGCCCAACTTGTGGTATTGCACAGCATCTTGAATCAAAGCATGGGTCCCTACAATCATGTCAACAGACCCATCAGCAATTGCCGCCAGAGCTGTCCGCTTCTGTGCAGCTTTCATTCCAGATTTCAAAATAGCAATGGACAAATCCGGGAAGAGTTCTAAAAGGCTCTGGTAATGTTGCTCTGCCAAAATTTCTGTAGGAACCATCAAAGCTGATTGATAACCTGCTGTATAAGCCGCAAACATAGCTAAGCTGGCAAGGACTGTTTTACCAGAACCAACATCCCCTTGTAAGAGCCGATTCATATGCTGACCAGACTGCATATCTGATAAAATATCTGCCAAACTCTTTTCTTGAGCTCTAGTCAGCGAAAAAGGCAATTGCGCTACTTTAGCTTCAACTTCATCTTCCTTGTAGGCGATGGCTAAGCCAGAACTTTCTGATTTACTGGCAAATCTAAGCACCTGCAAGTGCATTTGAAAGTAAAAAAGTTCTTCAAACTTAATGCGTCTCAGAGCCGCCTTATATTCCTGTAAATCACTTGGAAAATGCATGGCTTTAATAGCAGCTTGACGCCCCATCAGTTTATAGCGGGTAATTAATGTTTCTGGTAAATTTTCTTGAACCTGACTTAATAAACCACTATCAAAGGCTGATTTAATAGCTTTAATCAAGGCAGTTTGACTTACTCCTTGCACCAAATGATAAACCGGCTGCAATTCATCTTCAAGCGTCATCACAAATTTCATTCCCGTTAGGCTAGCTTTCTTTTGGTCCCACTTGCCAAAAATAGCCACCTCCTTATCAAGTTCCACCTTATCTGCAAGATAGGGCTGATTAAAGAAATTAACAGCAATCACAAGCTCCCCTTGTTTCACTTTAAAACTTAAACGATTGCGCTTAAAACCATAATACTGGACATTGGCAGGTGTCACAACAAGACCCGTCACAAGGGCTTTTTCACCATCTTGAAGCTCAAAAACAGATTTACTCTTAAAATCCTCATAACGAAAAGGATAGTACAACAATAAATCTTCAACACTATAAATCTCCAATTTATGAAACTTTTCAGCTGATTTAGGTCCTAAACCCTTCAATTCTGAAATGGGCGACTGTAACTTCATAGGCCTCCTTCCACCATATCTCGACATAAAAACTCTTGTCACTATTATACAAGAGTTTTCAAATATTTTCAGTTAATTTGTTGGTGAATCAACAATTTCTCCTTTAACAAAACTTATAATCTTCTAACTGGTAGAGGTGATCACAAGTGTTTGCCAATAATTCTTCGTCATGTGAAATAAGGATAACAACTTTTCCTTGTGCTCGCAGTTTCTTTAATAAAGCGGCCAGAGCTTTCATCTGTACAAAATCCAAACCACTACTTGGTTCATCAAAAATAAAAATGTCTTTTTCTGACAAGAGACTAGCCGCTATCATTACCCGCTGTTGTTCTCCACCCGAAAGACTAGCAGGGTGACGTGTCATCAAGTCCTTCAATGCTAAAGCATCAAGCACTTGATCTGCATCTACAGCCTTTCTTTGCCCTAAAGTAATCTCCTTAGAAACAGACTCCGCAAATAACTGTAAGCTAACATCCTGCATCACCAGACTTGTCTTTTCTAGGCGTTCTTTTGCTGATAACAGCTTGCCTTCAAACCTGATTTCAGATGCTTTGTCTTCTAAGAGACCTGTTAGATAAGTTGCAAGTTGTGATTTTCCAATCCCATTGCTTCCCAAAATACCAGTGATACTCCCTTTGTCAAAATGCATTTCAGGCAGGTAAAGTAATTTTTTATCCGAAGCCTTAATGGTTAAATGCTTTAGATAAAGACCTGTTTTCACATGCTCTTTGGGAGCAACCATAGCCTCTAATTCCTCAAATAAAGGGCTAATGTCAAGACTCCGAAGACCATAAGCTTCTCTTTCTTCTTGTGGTAAGGACCTGATTTCTTCAGGACTGTAAACCCTGTCAAGATTCCCTTGATTAAAATAAAAGAATTGATCTGCCAAATCCACCAGATAATGAAGACGATGCTCTGCAATAATAATGGTTTTTCCCGCGTCCTTTAGTTGCTTCAAGTATGACTTGACCATAGCAATGCCTTTATTGTCAAGATGAGCTGTCGGTTCATCAAAAACCATGATTGGTGTCCCTTGCATTAAGGCAGTAGCAATTGCCACTCTTTGTTTTTGACCGCCCGATAACAAATACATGTCTGAATCTAAGAGAGTTTCAAACTGAAAATCAGTAGCTAGATGATGAAGCCTGTCTAATATCACCGAGGCTTGAATCCCTTGATTTTCACAAGGAAAAACCAATTCATGCTTGACTTCACGGTAGAAAAATTGACTTTTAGGGTTTTGAAAAACTGAGGAAACCTGATTCGAGAAAACTTCAACGCTTTCTCTACCCACATGATAATCAGCGACCCTTAAACTGCCTGTCAATGTCCCAGCATAATAGTCAGGAATCAAACCATTAAGCATTTTTAGAAAGGTTGACTTACCTGACCCTGATTTGCCACATAAGACGATAAATTGCCCTTTTGCAATATGACAGTCCGATAATTGGCAAGACAGTTGCTGATTTTGGGCATAGGTAAATTGCAAGTTCTTAGCTACAATGATTGCATCATCATGTAAAGAATGGTTATTAAACTCCAAAACTGTATCCCCCAATCTTTCCAAGTTAGCTGTGACACAAAACATTCACTCGTTGCATTTTTGAGTGCTAATCCCTTCGTTAAGCTGGCAATGGTTAAATGCTGACTATTCCTCACCAAGGACAACAACAATGGCACCAATATATACTCTAAATATCGACTAGGATAGCGGAAAATTTGCCACTTAGTCAAATAAATGCCACGAATTTTTAAAGCCCTATGGATAACTTTACTTTCTTGTTTAATTGTCGGTAAAAAACGAACCATAACTGCAAAGGTCAATAAAACAAGCTCAGGCACCCTACACTTACGTAGCCCATGAACCAACTCATAAACCGTAGTTGTTTTAAGCAGAATAAAAGCTGCCAATAAGGAAGGAAAAAGCAACTTTCCTGCTAGTGCAAAAAAAGCTAAAAAACGAATCAGCTGATAAGAAACCACATCCACATCAATGACACTAAAAACAAGCAAAATAAGATAAACCGTTCCTAAACTAATTGATAGTCTTTTTTGCCCTAATAAAGCCAAAATCCCTAAAAAGCTTCCAATGATAAGGTGGGCTAAATACCCCTCAATTCGAAAGAAGAGGCATGCATTTGCTAACAACAACAAACACAATTTGGTACGAACATCTAAGGTCATGCAAGTATTCCCGACTTAGAAAAATGTTTTCTTAATAGGTATTGACCAAATAAACCACCAATCAATGCACCTACAATAACAGTAGCGATAAACCAACTGGCATGTTCAAACGTAAAGTCATACATAACACGATTAACATAATCCATGTCTTTTCCTCTTGCCAATAGGCTTTTTACGTAAGCATCTTTCAAAAACCACATCATTAAAATGGGTCCACTATTAACAAAGGCAAAAATAAGATAAGACAAAAGATTCAATAAGCGTGATTTGTAATGGCCAATAGCCGCAACTAAATCAGCTACAAAAGCAAAAATAAGAGCTGGAAACAGAGCTGCTATAAAATGACCTGTTAAAAAGAAGAAAATCCCCATCATCACCCCCAACAAACTAATCGGTCCAAAAGTTTGTAATTTGGCAATCAGAAGAAAATAAACTGTGCCAGCTAGTAAAGCCGCAAAGGCTGGTGCATAAAGCATATTACCTGATTTATCAAATAAAATACCAATCGCCGTTCCTAAACCAACACAAATAAAATACAGAGCTGCAAAAGCACCTGTTGTCATTAAATCTTTAATCTTTAAGTGTTTCATATGGGGTTACCTCTTTTAATATACCATTTTCTAACTCAAACACTTGATCAGCACAAGCTAAGGTTGATGCTCGATGTGAGATGAGAAAAACAAAACCGTTACAATGTTTCCGGATTAAATCAAGGAGTATAGCTTCATTCAAAGAATCCAAATGCGATGTTGGCTCGTCAAAAATATAAGCATCTGCTTCTTTTAACAAAGCACGCATTAATTCCAAACGTTGCTTTTCGCCTGCTGAGAAAAAATCAACCTGTCCAATAAGTGTGTCTAATCCCTTTTCACAAGCTAAGATGCGCTCTTTCATCCCACAAGATTCTGCCAATTCCAATAAGGTTTCATCTGAAATATCTGTCCGTCCAAAGGTCAAATTTTCCCGCAACGTTTGTTGAAAAAGTTGTGGATTTTGAGGAACATAAGCAAAACGTGATTGCAAGTGAGCCGCATTCAAGTCCAGGCTATTTTGCCCGCTTAAAAAAATATCTCCGGAACTCCAATTATACCATTTCATGAGCAATTTCGCCAAAGTTGACTTCCCTGCACCCGACTGCCCTTTTATACCAATAATGCCTTTATCATTTAAATGTAAAGATAGATTTTGATAAACAAGCTCCTGACTATTGGGATAAGAAAAGGCCAAATGGTCAACGCTAATAGAGTCAAGGGAACTCAGTGATTTTTCCCCCTTATCTTGCATAACTTCTTCATCTAACAATGAAAAAATATTACTTGCAGCATTCATTGAGCGTTTGAAGGCAAGCGGCAAACGGCCTAATTCTAAAAATGGAGAGAAAGAAGCTGTAAAAGCCACAAAGGCCATTAGTGCCTGAGTGTAGCTTAGGGCCTCATGTTTAAGTTCGAAAAGTGCCACAAGAGCAAAAGCTAAAATAGCAAGCCCCAAGGTCAAGAAAGTTGCCGCAGTATGCAACCATTGAACTTGTCCAACGCGACGATCTAAGGCATTGACAGTTTTACTCTTCTTAGCTAACCCCTTTAATTCCTGAGGCATTTGATGGCACTGCAAGAGATCTCTGACTGTTCTGAGATTTTCTAGAAAATGCGACATATAACTTAGCCGGCTCTGATTCTGCTGACTAAGTAACGGTTCAAGTCCTTTAGCAAAAAGCATAGGTATAACTAAAGCCAATAAGGCATAGGTAAAAGCCGCAAGCAATGATAAAAACCAGCTCATTGTTCCAAAATAGCTAAGAATGCAAATAGCTGATAAGAGAGCTGTGATAACAGGAGCAATGGTATGAGCAAAGAATATCTCCAGTGCCTCAATATCTTCTCCAATCATTTTTAACAAACGTCCACTGTCTTGTCTATCCAAATGCCCAGGTGATAAAGCCCGTAATTTGCTAAAAATGATGCGGCGAAATGCTGCTAAACTGTGAAAAGCAACAAAATGCCCAAAATAATGTTCCCCGTACCGGAAGATCCCTCTTAAAAATGCCAAAACAACAAAACCATACAGGTAATTAAAAGGAATCTCCTTGCCTTTATAAGCCTCTAAAGCAAGGTAAGCTAAGGAACTTGGAACTGCTATGGTTACCAAAAAACCAAGCAAGGCGCAGATAACAGCTAAACTTATCCAAGGCAAAAGTTTCGCCATCATCCTAAGCAATCGCCAAACGAGCGCTGGTGTCTTATCTTTTTTCTTTAACATTTAAACTCGCCTCCAATCTGTCTTGTGTATCTGCTAATTGTCCAAAAGCTCCATTATTAACATATAACTCTTCATAAGTTCCAACAAGCGCAGCTTGATTTGGGCTTAAAAAGAGAATGGTGTCCACCTTTTTTAAACATTTCATTTTATGTGTAATAACAAGAACAATTGAGGTCTTTGCTAAGGATTCAATCATCCGGTAAATGATAGCCTCATTCTCAGCATCTAAACTTGCTGTAACTTCATCAAAAATATAAAGCGAGCGTTGGCACAATATGGCTCTGGCGCAAATAACTTGTTGCTGTTGCCCAGGTGATAAACGATTCCCATTTTCCCCAACAATCGTGTCAATCCCTTCTGATAAATCATGAATAAAAGTTAATAATTGGTGCTTCTCAAGCCATGCTAGCATTTCTTGTTTTGACAAGGCCTTTGCCATGACTAAATTATCGTAGATAGAACGGTTCAAAAGACTGGATTGATCGGATATGTAAAGGACTTCATGACGAATGGCTTCTTTTGATAATTCCTCAATAGCCACATCTCCTAATTGAATACTCCCTGCATCAGCTTGATAAGTCTTAAGTAAAAGATTCGCTAAACTTGTTTTTCCAAGTCCAGATACGCCCGCAAAAGCTGTTATTTTTCCTTTTTCCAAAGATAAGGAAATATTTTCCAACATGGCTTTATCATGATGAGAATAAGTCACATCTTGAATAATCACCTGATCAAAAGGCATTAAAGCCACTTCTTTGTCACTAGTATGCCCGTCAACACTATCTAAAAAACTAAAAATCCGATCTGCCATTTTAGTATTCATCATGACTAGATGCATACCATAACCCTTTTCTCTAATCGGTGTAAAAAACTCTGTCGCAATCAAGATGAAAAAAAGCACATTAAAATAACTCAAGTGACCAGCTAGCAAGGACTGGATGGCAAAAAATCCAGACAAGCCAATCCCCAAATACATGACCGCATCCATATATCCAACAGCTTGTAATTGAAAGCCCAATAAAGTCATTGTGGCTTTACGAAATTCTTCTGCTTTAGCCACAAAATTACTTTCATAGTTGTGATCAACCTGATAAGCATATAAAGTATTCAATCCCTTCAAATCATCCATGAAAAGATTACCAACATCCATATAACTATCCCAATAATAGGTCATAATTTTCTCAGAACGTTTTTGCATGGCTATAATAGATAATGGAATTAAGGGCAACACCAAAAGAAAAATCAAGGCTCCCGTTGGATAAATCAGTAAAACCAAGAAAAGCACGGTACTGCAGTTAAATAAGGTTCGCATAGCTAAGGGGAGATAGTAAGAATAATAAGTATCAAGACTATCAATCCCCTGAGAAGCCAAAGTAAGAATATCAGCTTCACTAGTTTGCTGGTCCAATTGACCATCCATGGCCACAAAAGCTTCAAAAAAAGATTCTTTCAAGGAATCACGAGCATGTTGTGACGCAAGTCCCTGTAATGGTTTGGCCAATAAGGCAAAGCCATAACCCAAAAGCGTTAAGACAACCAAAGTCGTAAAAGTCGACCAAAGTTCAAGCTGGCCTGTCAGCAAAACTGTTGAAAACTGTTTGGCAATAATATAAAAACTGCATAATCGCATTAAAAATTGTAACCAAGCTAGAAATGCCGCTAAATAAAGATATTTTTTCTTAGTAGCCATTCTTTCTTTCAAGCGTTTTAAGAGTTGTTTTTTCTTTTTTCGGGATATTTTTTTCTTTATTTCTGCCATCTCTGAATAATCTTGTCCCTTCTTTCTACACTAATAAACATAAATACTATCACTTTCTAATCTCATTTTGCTCTTAAAGAGTGTACCACATAAGGTTTCCCATCAACAGTTATCATTGGCAAAGAAAGACCAAAAACCGCTTCTATAAAAGCCTCATCAACCACTTGGTCAACAGTGCCTTGTGCATACAGTTTGCCATCTTTTAGACCAACAATCTTATCTGAAACCGCCAAAGCATGGTTAATATCATGTAAGACCATGATGATGGTTATTCCTAGCTCCTGATTAATTTTTTGAATTAATCTTAGGACATCAATCTGATATTTAATATCAAGATAAGTCGTCGGCTCGTCTAAAAGCAAAACAGGTGTTTTTTGAGCCAAAGCCATGGCAATAAAAACCCTTTGCCTCTCACCCCCAGAAAGCTCTTGTAATTCACGATAGGCCAAATCTTCTAAATCTGTGAGCTTTAAAGCCCAAGCTATCGTTTCATGGTCCAAAGACTTGTCTCTTTGAAAAAAACCTTGATGGGGTAAACGTCCTAATGCTACCATATCATAAACAATCATATCATCAATGAACTGATGCTTTTGATAAACCACTGCAACTTGCTTAGCAAACTTTTTAAAATGGATTTGCTTTAAGGCTGTTTCTTGTAAAAAAATCTGCCCTTTTTGAGGTGACAACTGCCTACTTAATAAGGCTAGCAAAGTAGACTTGCCACACCCATTTGCTCCCAATATTGTTGTGATTTGTCCCTGTTGAAACTCTACATTAATGTTCTCTAAAACACAAAGGTCATCATAAGAGAAACTAACATTTTCAAGTGACAAACACATTTTTCCCTTGGTCATATCAGCTTTGCCTTTCGTAATAAATAGATAAAATAAGGGCCACCTAAAATGTTCATCACTACTGAAGGATTAATTTCCAGTGGGTAAAAAAGACTTCTTCCCAAGGTATCTGCTAACAGGAACAAAAAAGCACCAAAAATCGCTGAAAAAGGGATTAAAAAACAGTGTTTGTTCCCAACTAAAAGTCGCCCAATATGTGGCACAATCAAACCTAAAAAGGAAACCAAGCCGACAATTGACGTTGCTACAGACGCTAATAAAACAGCTACCAAAGAAACCATCAGACGAAGAAACTGCCCGTCAATACCTAAATTTTTGATAATCTTATCATCAATCAAAAGAAGATCGCAACACCTGGATAAAAGGAAGGCTAAAGCCAGACCTACAAGGGTATAGGGCATGAGCAAACCAACGTCTGACCATGTTTTTTGGCTAATATTTCCTGAGATTAAGGCGTTAATATAGGGTGTGTTAGCCCCGCCAGCTAAACCAGCAAGAGCATTAGCTAAGCCGATAAAAAGGGCATTAATGGCAATGCCTGTCAAAATAAGACGAACAGGATGCAACCCCTGTTTCCAAGACAGCAAGTAAATCAGCAAAAATGACAAGCATCCTCCAAAAAATGAGAGGATTTGCCCATACAAAAGGAGTTGCGGCAAGACTGTTCCAGACAAAAGCACCATCACATTAGCACCGCTACAAACCCCAATAATAGCAGGATCAGCAAGAGCATTTTTCAAAACAGATTGAAATAACAAACCCGAAACAGAAATTGCTGCACCAGCTAAAAGTGTGATAACAATTCTTGGAAATCTCAAATCATAAATCAACGCAACCTTAGGATTATAGGAGACAAAAAGCCCCTTAAAAAGGGTTTGATAGGACAGAGAAAGCCCACCAACTGAAATAGCATGCAAGCAAAGAGCAAAAAGACAAAGCCCCAGAACTAAAAATGCCAGTAACCGTTTCTTTTTTTTGAGTCTAAGCTTTTGCTGATCAAAACAAAGGTGTGAAATCCTCATCTAAACTCCTTTCTCATCTGCAAATAAGAGCTTGTCAAGTTGTTCCAAAGCTTCCTTATAATTCAATTTTGCACTCATACCAAAAAGTTGGTTATCCAAATCATAAACGTTGTTAGTTTGAACTGCTTCAAAATGTTTCCAAATGTCATTATCATGAAATTCTTTTGCAAACATGTCTTTAACCTGATCAGGAAGGGCATGTGCTGTTCTTAAAATGATGTCTGGCTTATGTTGAAGCATGTCCTCAGGATTAAGTGTCATAAATTCCTTATCCTCAGAATGGTAACAATTATCACCTCCAGCTAAATGAACTAGATTCCCAACATAAGACTGATCTGTGGCAACCAAGTAACTTCCGGGTAGCCCCATCAAAACAAGAACTTTGGGTTTTTGAGTGTGCTTATTTTTAGCCTGAAAATGTTTGAAAAACTGATGGTAATCTTTTTGTAAAGCCCTAGCTTCATTTTCTTTGTGGAATAAACGTCCTAAATCATCAATCGATTGGTACATCCCTTCAACACTTCTCAAATCCAAAAAGCCATACTCCGATTTTAACTTTTGATACTTCGGCTCTAAATCATTTTGTAAAGAATTAGGACTCAAAATCCAAGTGGGTTTCAAAGAGGCAATCACTTCAATATCAGGATTCATCGGAAGACCTACTCTTTTAACGTCATCGTAACGTTCAGGCAATTGATAAAGCTTACTGTCACTAACCCCAACTAAATCCAAATTTAAGTGAGAGCAAATTTCTGCCACTGCAACTGAAGTTGCTACAATTCGGTCTTTCTTCTTGCTTTGCTCTTCTTTTGGGTGTTGATTAACACATGCTGCCAAACTACAAAGTGACAAGAAGAGAAGACATAATTTATATATTTGTTTCATTGCATTTTCTTTTCTTTTTGATGATTAAACCTAAAGCAATAGCTACTACTAAGAGGGTGGGAAGATAGTAAACAAAAACAGGCACAGAGGATTTTTTCCTTACACTTCTCTCTTTTTTATGGTCTAAAGAAGTCTGCAACCCTTTTTTAGAAGACGTTTTTAGGATTGACTGGCCTTTGCTTTCATTTGCATCAGCAGTTTTATTAGCTGTCTTCGTCTTTGGTTTTTCAGACTTGCTAGTAGTCCCCGAATTCTCTGTCACCTTATCGGACTTATCCTTCTGGCTTTCATTTTTGGCTAGTGGACTTGTTTCAAGTGCCTTTTCATCTTGCTTAGAATTCTCAAAAGTTCCTTGATTAGCTCCTGAATCTATTTCCTGAAAACCACTTGGTTTAAGATAGAAAAAGACCTGTCTCCCCATTGGTTCCACAAACATACTAGCTTTAACAATAGACTGGCTACTAGAAAGAGGGATGAGAATAGTCTTGGTTGAACCATTTGTGTCTGACCCTGTTCCAGTAACTTGATAGTCTACCGCTTGAAAAGGCCCTACTCCTCCTTCTTGAACCCAAAACTGATAATTCCCAGAAAAGTCCGCCAAGCTCATTGTGACTGTTAGAAAAAGCTGTCCAGAGGAAGCTTCCTCAATAAGACCACTGTTATAGACGGTCCCTTCAACCATCCCTTGACCAATGTCAAAGGATTTTTCACCACCACTATCTTCAATTTGCCCCGAAATAGGATGTCTGTAATACCTTTCAATCGTGCAACTATAGCTTTTGGTTTGATTGGCATAGACACCAGTTGAAACCATGCTTAACAAGCTTATCAAGATAAGCATAGTCCACGTGATTTTTTGATATTTCTTTCTTATCACTTGATCAAACTCCTTTATTTTTAATATTTTGACTTCTTATAAAAAGGAAAAACATGCCTATTTCCTGCACTTACCAGCCTTAAGCATTTCAGTGTTTGGAAATAGGCATGTCTTCGTCATGATTGTTAGTTATCAGTTGTCAAATGGTTTAAAATAATTTTTTCCTAGCTAGGAAAGCTCCTAAAAGAGCTACCACAAAGGTTGAAACCCCAATAACCTTGTGATAAGAAGGACGACTTTTTTTGACTGTTGACAATTTGTGTGAACTCTGACTTGGTGCTTTTTCCTCTTCTGAAGTTGACTTGATTTTAGATTTGGAAGACTGGTGGTCTGAAAGCAATTCCTTCAACTTATCAGTATTCCCTTTCTTTTCTTCTTTATCTTTTGAAGCAGGAGCCTGTCCATTTGCTTTTTTAGCAAGAAATGCTCCTATTCCATTACCAAAGCCACCAAAAGGAGAAAATTGCCTCTCAAACGCCTGATTTGAAGCTTGATTGTGGAATTCTTTAGCAGTATCACTTGTCTGTTCAGAAAGGTCAGATTCTTCACTTGTTAAACTTCGCAAATCCAATTTCATAAAGACTGTTTGGTGCCCTGCTCCTTTTGAGATTGAATCCATAACAGGCACAAAGACTTGTAATGGCACCAATCCATCTATTTTAGCTTGGTCTAATAGCTTGATTTTTAAGAGTTGGGGATAATCCTTACCATAAGTGTCTGCTAAAGGATTTCCTGTGGCATCTTTGAAATAAGATATAACTTCTGCTAGTTCCTTATGACCTGTAGGCTTACCTGAACGGTCCCTTTGATAGCCATCTGTGAAATAATACAATTGACCTAAATAGCCCATCATATGGCCAACTTTCATGCCTTTGAAAGCGACCTCTAAGAAATAATTCCCATTTTCAACAATTAACTTGACCTGAGGATTAATAGCTTTATTTGCCATTGATTCAGAAACTAAATCGTTTTTAAGCATTTCAGCTTTTAGATAGTAAACACCATCCTTAAGTGATTTGATGTCCAAGTTCTGATTTTTAGTAGACTGATAACTTCTCACCTTGTCTTCGTTAATGGTAATGTCATTTGAGACCAGAGTAAAATGCTCGCGTTTCTTAGCCATTTTTTTAACCATCAACACCTTACGCAGACGATAAGTTCCTTTATCTGAAACATCAAAAGTCCCTGTCATCTGGTCATCTGGATCTTCACTAAGTGCTTTTTCATCAATGGTTACATAGTGCCCATTTGAGTTTTTCTTTTGTAACTGAATCAGGATATTCCAATCCGTATCAAGCTGATTCAGCAACTCTTTGATATCTGTAGAATCCGTTTTTAATACCTTTTGGTATTGATCAAGGCTTGTAATTTCATCAACCGTGCTAGAAATAGTCTTTTGCTCCCAATAGTAAAGATCAAGCAAACTCACCGTTTGTTTGTAATCAATTTTATGACCACTTTGAGCAATTGACAAGCTAGCAAGATTCTTTTGAGGTTGCCATTTGTTTGAACCTAGAAGTTTTTTGACATTTTCTGGTATCTGATGCAAACAGTTCATTCGAATATCTAAGTTCAGTTTGTTAAACCCGTCAAAATCCTCAGCCTTAAGCTCCGTCAAGAGGTTATTAAATAAGTCTAAGTTAGCCAAATTTTTATTGGCCTTAAATCCTGAAGTTTTCAAGCGTGTCAATTCATTTGACGATAGGTTTAAAGTTGTCAATTGTGAAAATTGCTCAAAATCAAGGTCATCCAGTGAGGTCAAATGATTATGGTCAGCAACAATTTGGGTTAACCTTTTTAAGCGATTAAAGGATTTCGGTAATTGGTTCAACTTATTTTCTGACAAGTCAATAAAGGTCAAGTTTTCCAAATCAGCCAAGGCTTGCTCTGAAATCATCTCCAATTGATTTTCAGGAAGTGCTAATGATTTCAATTGTCTCAAACCTACAAATGCTTTGTCATCAATGCTACTGAGTCGGTTTTTAGAAAGATCTAATTCTTCCAAATGACTAAGATTTTTAAACATTTCCGGCTCTATCGTGGCTATATAATTACTTGCCAGTTGAATTTTCTTTAATTGCTTGTTATGAGCAAAAACAGACTTATCTAACTGCGTTAACTGATTGTTCTGCAATTCCAATACTTTTAATTCTGTCATTTGGCTAAAAGTATCTTTTGAAATCTCACTAATTTGGTTACCAACTAGATACAATTCTGTGATATGTGTGGCGTGTTTAAGAAGGGAAATGTCGGTTAAGTCATAATGATCTAAACGAAGTTCACCAGTCATTTTAGCTAATTCATCTGGTGACATTTTCCCATCATGGTTTAAATCTTTCCCCAAACGAATCAAGGCTCTTTCAAGACGTTCAGAGCCAACGCCTTTTTCCTTGTCATCAATCTCAACCTGATAGCCTTCAAAACCTTTGCTGACCATTTGATCAAAGGTCATATCAAGTTTGGTGTATTTATCATAATGGTGTTTATCACTTTCTTGACCACCCATAGCAGAAACCAAAACAGCCCCTTTATGCAATTTATCTAACTGGTCAATGGAGAACGTAAACTCACTTCTAACATAGGCACCATTAATATCTCTTTTACCAACTTGTTTTCGGACTGCTGTTGGAAATTCTCCATTTGTTTCAACAGAAAAGTCAATGAGAAAGGCACCTAAGGCTGTATTTAACAGGCTTATTTCTTTAGAACCATCTTTTTTAACCACTAATTTAGCCTTCTTATCAAAAGCTCCTTGCAGCATTGATGATTCGTCTGTATGTTCTTTGTTAGCTTTAAAGGTAAGGGTATAGGTGCCTTCTTTTAAGGTATCTATTGAGACTTTCTCAGACTTGTCAGGCGTCAACAAATCTCTCAATAGTGCTTCTGTCTTTCTTAACAAGTCTACACTATCAATATTTTGATAAGAATCCTTAATAACCTGTAGTTTATCAGCTAACCCTTTATCCCCAGACTTTTCAACAACAGCTTGCACTTTTGCAATCAGTGCTTCCAAAGTTGTAAAATCCAACTCCTTAGATTTTATTCCCTTAACTAAGTGGGAATTTTTTTGACGAGATGATAGAATGCTATAATCATCACCTGATTTACGAATCACGATTTCAAGTGGTTCAAAACCTTGTGACGAAATAAGAAGCGTATTGTCCCCTTCTTCAAAAGCCTTAGTTCCAATGTGAAGACCTTTCAAATCTGACAACCAAGCGTCCATACCTTTAAGCTTACTGCCATATTCTGCTTCCTTGTAATCCACTTGATTAAGCTTAAGACCACTAATCTTATGAACAAATTCCTTTACACTTTCATCACTAGAGTAACGGTCAAATTCTTGAAAAAGTAAAGCACCATCTTCTTTTTCAAGTTTACTTACTTTAATGAGGACAGCATTTTCAGACAAGGACCAATCACTAACTTGGTTATCATCCTGATTTAACTGACTAGACTTAGCTGGAAGGTCTTGCGAAGAGCTCTTTTCAGAAGTAACTTGTTGAGCTGATATAAACGTGACTTCTTTACCAGATTTTTTAAAGGTGACTAAAATATCACCAGCTACTGGATTAGAAATCAAAAGCTTATGCTCTCCATTAGAAATATCATTAGATTTAATCTTAATCCCTTTGTAATTAATGTCAAAGGTATAAGCACCATCCATCTTGTGGTCATATACTTTATTGTCAATCACAAGCTTATCAATAGTCTTATAATATTCTTTACCTATCTGCTTATCCGCATAAGGACCGATATCTTCTAAAAGGAGGATATCACCATCCACTTTCAGTGAGCTCACCAAGTCAGAAACTTTAAGAGAAACATCAGACTTGACAGAAAGAGGTGCTTGAGTGAGTGCCAATACTGACAAAGTCAGCAAGGCATATTTGTTGATTTTTTTCATATTGCCAATCAACTTTCTAACTTATTTTTAAATTTATAACTTTTTTTGTTAACTGCACTTAATTTATCACTTTAAAGACACCTTGTCAAGGTATATATAGGAAGTTATTCACATGATTTTTGGTAAGATATTTGCACTCAACCGGTTTACACCTCTGTATATTAGCTCTAATTAAGACAAAAAAACAAGACTATTTTCTATTTCATAGACATATAATCTTGTTTACTGTTTATAATAATTCTTGTGCAAATAGCAACTACTTTGGCCGCAAACCTCTCAAAAAGCATGCTCAGTCATCCTGCTTAATCCCGATAAAGCCTTGGAACACGATCACTCAATAAACAGGTTACCTCATAATTAATGGTCCCACGTTTTTCAGCAACCTCAGTAGCTGTAATCTCATGCTTCCCATTTCTGCCAATTAGGGTTACCTTCGTACCAATTGGATAAGTTTTAGGCAGTCTAACGGTCAATTGATCCATCGACACACGGCCAATAACTGGACAAAATTGCCCATCAATCAACACCTTAAAGTTTTGCATATCCCTTGTCCATCCATCAGCATAGCCAATGGGAATAGTACCAACAAATTGTGTCTCCAAAGCTTCATAAGTAGCTCCATAACCAACCGTAGCCCCTGCCTCAATGCACTTAACATGAACCAAAGCCGACTCCAAAGAAAGAGCCGCGGTCAAAGGATAAGGCAGAGCCAAATCACGTCCACTCGGGTTGAGACCATAGATCACAATTCCTAAACGAACAGCGTTGAAAATGCTGTCGCTATGCCAAAGACTAGTTGCGGAATTGCTAGCATGAACCAAAGCTGGTTTGTCATTCAAAGCATCAACCAAATCTGTAAAGAAAGCCAACTGTTGATTGAATTTATCAGTCTTTGCTTCATCAGCAGTGGCAAAATGAGTAAAGATACCATCCACTGACGCACCAAGCTCCTTCAAACCAGCAATTAATTGATTAGCTTCTGTCAGGGTACGCACACCAATGCGCCCCATACCAGAATCAACCTTAACATGAACATGTAGCCCCCTAACATCAACCGCCTGATCTCTAAGACAATCTAGCCACTCTAAACTAGCTGCTGTCACGACAAGGTTATAGCTAATTGCTAAAGCAAGCTGATCAGCTAAAATAATACCTAAAATCAAGATTTCTTTAGCAATGCCAGCCTCACGCAACTCAATTGCCTCATCAAGATTGGAAACACAGTAAGCATCCACTCGCTGCTCAATAGCTTTAGCAACAGCTACAGCCCCGTGACCATAAGCATTTGCCTTAACAACTGCATAGGTTTTTGTCCCCTGAGGAATATGTGTTTGAACAGCCTTTAAATTACCTCTAATTGCCTCTAAATGAACTGTCGCTAGAGTTGGTCTATGCAAACTTGAAATCATTACATTTCCTCCAAAATCACACTTGCTTGAACAAAATTACCGCTATGTGAAATACTAACAAAGGCCTTGCCTAAAAAGGGAGATTGGCTAATATAAGGTCTACCAACCTCATCATTTAAAACTTCAACATCATGAAAACTTAATTTCCCGATTCCTGTCCCCATGGCTTTAGAAAAAGCTTCCTTAGCAGACCAACGTCCTGCCAAATACGTGATCTGTCGTTTTCCTCTTAAATTGTCAAAAACACTTCTTTCACTTGGGGTTAACACTTTTTCAGCAAAGCGATGATGACGGTCATAAGCCTGCTCAACTGCAGAAATTTCTTGAATATCTATACCATGTCCAAATATCATACGACTACCGCTATATTTCCTCTTATTCACTCTAAAAATCCAGAAGCTGAGATAAGATCTCAGCTTCTTTTATCTGTTAAAACTGCCTAAAATGCTTTTTTACCACAACAGTTTTTAAATTTCTTACCTGAACCACATGGGCACAAATCATTACGTTTTACATTTGAAAAATCAATACCAGCATCAGCTGCTTCAGTTTGACTAATCGTCTTAGCAGAAATATTTTGTGCAGCTGTTGTTGTCGCGTGATGGCTAGCGCGTTCACGTTCTTGTTCATGAATCTCAGCTTTCATCATGGTACGTGTCACATCAAACTCAATAGCCCCAATCATATCTTGGAACATCTTGAATCCTTCTGCTTGGTATTCCACAACTGGGTTATTCTGGGCGTAACCACGAAGACCAACTGAATTACGTAATTGGTCTAAAGCATCAATATGCTCTGTCCACTTGTTATCAACAATCATCAATAGAAGTACTTTTTGGAATTCCAAGATTGCTTCATGGTCATGCAATTTAGCTATTTGTTTCTCATAAATAGCTAAAGCTTTTTCATAAAGGAAATCTTTGATGTGATCATCTTTCAAATCACGGATATCTTTTACTGTTATCGAATCCTCTGGCACAATATTGGTTCTTGCAAAGGCTAAGATAGCTTCCAGCGCATCCTTACGGTTACTTCTAGCATGGGCCTCTACCGTACGTTTAATGGTACGTTTAATCATGGCTTTGATTTCAGGGCCAAGGTCACGATTTGCAGTAATCACATCACGACGGTTGGCATAAATGATTTCACGTTGCTCACGCATAACATCGTCATATTGAAGGACTTGTTTACGAGTATCATAGTTATTGCCCTCGACACGTTTTTGAGCTGATTCAACCTGACGAGCAAGCATGCCTGATTTGATAACGGCATCTTCTTCGTCCAAACGCATTTTATCCAAGAAAGCTTTGATACGGTCTGAACCAAAACGTCTCATCAAATCATCTTCCAATGACAGGTAGAATTGAGATTCTCCTGGATCACCTTGACGACCTGAACGACCACGAAGCTGATTATCAATACGACGACTTTCATGACGCTCTGTACCAATAACACAAAGGCCACCAAGTTCACGAACACCTTCACCAAGTTTAATGTCAGTACCACGACCAGCCATGTTGGTTGCGATAGTAACAGCACCACGCTGTCCGGCATTCATGATAATTTGAGCTTCTTTAAAGTGGTTTTTAGCATTCAAGACTTCATGAGGAACACCAGCAGCCACTAATTGTTTTGAGATGTAATCACTGGTTTCAACAGCAACAGTACCAACCAAGACTGGTTGCCCTTTTTGGTGTCTGTCTTTAACATCTGCAATAACCGCTCTAAACTTAGACTCTAATGTTGGGTAAAGCAAGTCCGTATGGTCAATACGCGCAACTGGTCGATTGGTTGGAATTGGAATAATACGCATGTTATAAACTTCGCGGAATTCCTCTTCTTCTGTTTTAGCTGTCCCTGTCATACCTGCCAATTTTTTGTACATACGGAACATATTTTGGTAGGTAATAGAAGCACTTGTTTTAGATTCTTCTTGAATACGAACAGATTCTTTTGCTTCAATAGCTTGGTGCAAACCATCTGAGAAGCGACGACCTTCCATTGTACGACCTGTAAACTGGTCAACAATAAGAATTTCGCCTTCTTCACTAACCACATAATCAATGTCAAGTAACATGATATAGTTAGCACGAAGAGCATTATCAACAAAGTGAGTCAAAGCAACATTATCAATATCGTAGAGATTATTTAGGTTGAAATAACTTTCTGCTTTATCAATCCCTGAATCACTCAAACCAATTGTTTTTGTTGGAACATCAATAATATAGTCGTCTTCTTTTAAGGTTTTCACAAACATGTCCGCACGAACATAAAGCTGATTAGTTTCTGAACTCACAGCTCCAGAAACAATCAAAGGTGTTCTTGCTTCGTCAATTAAAACAGAGTCAACCTCATCGACCAATGCATAACTCAAAGGTCTTTGAACCATGTCTTCTTGACGAACAACCATATTATCACGAAGGTAGTCAAAGCCTACTTCTGAGTTTGTTGAATAAGTGATATCACAAAGATAGGCCTCGCGTTTTTCAGCAGGTGACTTAGCTGCCAAGTTAATCCCAACAGAGAGACCTAACCAACTATAAACCTCACCCATCTCAGTCGCATCACGGGTTGATAAGTATTCATTTACAGTGATAACATGAACACCTTCACCTGCAAGAGCATTTAAGTAAACAGGCATTGTCGCTGTTAAAGTTTTACCCTCACCAGTACGCATCTCAGGAACATCGCCATTATGAAGAACAATCCCCCCCATAATTTGCACACGGTATGGGTAGAGTCCTAGGACACGTTTTGCTGCTTCGCGTACAACCGCAAAAGCTTCTGGTAGCAACTGATCCAGGCTTTCTCCATTTTGATAACGTTCTTTAAATTCTGGTGTTTTTGCTTGTAAATCTTGATCAGACAACGCTTCCATCTGATTTGCATAAGATTCAACTTTCTTTGCAAGTTTTTCTAACTTTTTGATTTCGCCTTTGTCATTTTCAATGACTTTGCGTAGAATATTTGCCATTCTCTATCCTTTCGAGTCTCTTATCATTTCATTCTAACATAATTGAGCAGTCAGTTCAACAATTCCAGACAAATGAAGACAGAAAAGAAGGCCTTACAACCTCCTTTTATCTATATTCTAACTTTTCAACTTTAGACAGATTTTTTAAGCATTTGGATGACTCACAATCATCTCCAACTCCCCATCAAATGACCAAGCCTTAACATCATTAGGGAGGATAAAATGCATTCCCTTTTCAAGGGCATAGGCTTCGCTACCAACAAAGAGTTGACCTGAACCATCTAGAACACTAACTAACAAGTAAGGAGAGGCTTGACGCATGTCAACCAATTGATTTGTAGACCACTTAAATACTGTAAAGAATGGATTTGAGACCAAGGTGGTTGACACCAAACGATCTGTTACAACACTTGCAGGGACACTGTTTTCAGGAGTTCCAAGGTTCAAAACAGCAATAGATTGTTGCAAGTGTAACTCACGAAGATGACCAGCAGCATCTTTTCGGTCAAAATCATAAACACGGTAAGTGGTATCACTAGATTGTTGGGTTTCCAAAATCATAATCCCTTTACCAATAGCATGCATGGTCCCACTTGGCACATAGAAAAAATCACCTGCTTTAACAGGGCGTCTCGTTAGGAGATTATCCCAATCACCAGCTTCAATCATGGCTTGTAGTTCTTCTTTAGACTTGGCTTCATGGCCATAAATAATTTCTGAACCCGGATCTGCTGAAATCACATACCAACATTCTGTTTTTCCAAGTTCCCCTTCATGCTCCATAGCATAGCTATCATCTGGGTGTACCTGAACACTTAACCAGTCATTGGCATCTAAAATTTTAGTGAGTAATGGAAAGACCTTTTCTTTTGGATTCCCAAACAGTTCAGGTTTTTCGGCATACAGTTTGTCTAAGGCTATTCCTTTATAACGACCATTTGAAACAGTTGACACACCATTAGGATGAGCTGAAATAGCCCAATATTCACCAGTGGTTTCACTAGGAATAGTGTAGTTAAAAACATCCCGTAATTTGGTCCCACCCCAAATTTTATCATGCATTACAGAGTTTAGAAATAATGGTTCAGACATAATACTCCTCATTTCTTATCATTAAATAATGTCTTTATTATAGCACTTTCTAAAATAATGTGAACTATTTCCTTAATCTAAAAGCACCAACTTTTGTTAGTGCTCATTAATTTATTTTTCTGACACCATTTTTGCTAGCGCAAAATTTCCAATGGTCGCTGAAGCATTATCTTGAATAGCTGGTCTGACAATGTAGTCATTTAAAGGTGGTACTGGTAGATAACCATTCATCAAACTTTCAAATTGCTCGTGAACCCGTTTAACCATATGATCTTGCGCCATAACACCACCACCAAATACAATAACTTGTGGTCGGTAAAGCATGGTTGCTTGTAAAGCCGCTTGCGCAATATAGTAAGCCTGGATATCCCAAACACTTGACTCTTTAGGAATCAATTCACCTTTAATCCCTGTTCTCGCTTCAAGACTTGGTCCTGCTGCCATCCCTTCTAAACACCCCTTATGGAAAGGACAAACTCCCATGAAACCATTTTTTTGATCTTCAGGATGGGGCATCACATAAGTATGACCTGCTTCTGTATGCCCTAAGCCACCAATAAATTGACCATTTTGAATGGCACCTGCTCCAATCCCAGTTCCAATGGTATAGTAAACCAAACTGTCCGTATTTTCTCTGAGCATCATTTCCCCGTAAGCTGAACTGTTAACATCTGTTGTGAAGTATAAAGGGACTTGTAATGCGTCAGCAATTGGCCCAAGCAAATCAACATTTGCCCAATTGGGTTTTGGTGTACTTGTGATATAACCATAGGTAGCTGAACTTGGGTCAATATCAATGGGCCCAAAAGAACCCACTGAAATCGCCACTAAGTCTTCTTCAAATGTTTTGAAATAGTCAATGGTTTTTTGGATGGTTTCTTCTGGACTGGTGGTTGGAAACTGAATCTTGTCGTAAGGGGTAAACGTTTCATCTCCTACAGCACAAACAAACTTTGTCCCACCTGCTTCTACACTTCCATATAAAGTTGTCATTTTTTCTCCTTTTGAAAACGCCTTCTTATTATCTATTATAGGCAAAAAAATCATTTATCGCAAGCTTTCACAAGCTTCTCTTTAAGCATTCAAAAAGGCTAGTTAGACTAGCCTTTGACCTTATTTTACACGTAAAATCTCTTGGCCTTGTGAGATTATGCCATCAGCTAAAAGGGTTATTTCTGAGTAATCAATACTATTTGTTACAATAACCATTGTTGTATCATCTAAGCCAGCTGCAGCAATCTTTGCAGAGTCAAAATAACCTAACAGGTCCCCTTTTTTCACTTCTTGATTAACAGTGACTTTAGATTCAAAACCATCGCCAGCCATAGAAACCGTGTCAATTCCGACATGAATTAAGACTTCTGCTCCACTAACTGATTTAATCGCAAATGCGTGACCAGTTTCAAAAGCGACTTCAACACTACCATCAACTGGTGAATAAACTGCATTAGAACTTGGTTTAAGAGCAAGACCTCTCCCCATAGCACCTGATGAGAATACGGGATCACTAACATTTTCAAGTGCCATGACCTGACCAGCAAGTGGCGATACTAGTACTTCTTCAGAAGCTTCTGCAGGGCTTACTGAAACAAGCGGAGATTTAGGCTTTTTTTCAGCGAAGTCTCCCTCTTCATCTTCAAAACCAAACATATAAGTTAGTGCGAAACCTGCCGCAAATGAGACCGCAACCATGATGAGGTATGAAAGAAGTTGACCGTTAAGATAAAGAAGTGTTCCTGGGATAATAGTGATACCAAATCCTGTACCAGCTAAACCTAAGATTGAAGCAACCGCACCACCAATAGCACCACCAATCAATGATAAGAAGAATGGTTTACGGTAACGTAAGTTCACCCCAAAGATAGCAGGCTCTGTAATCCCCAAGAATGCAGAGAGTGCTGCTGGGAAAGCAAGGGCTTTTAGTTTTGGATTTTTGGTTTTAACACCAACTGCAACTGTTGCTGCACCTTGGGCAGTCATAGCAGCCGTGATAATTGCATTAAAGGGATTTGCGCCAGTGTGGGCAATTAATTGTGATTCAAGTAAGTTAAAGATATGGTGAACACCAGATACAACGATAACTTGATGAACCCCACCAATGAGTAGACCAGGAAGACCAAATGGTAAAGCAAGAATTGCTTCTGTTCCCACTAAAATAGCATTTTCAACCACATGGAATACAGGACCGATAATGAAAAGTCCAAGAATTGACATCACAAACAAGGTCACAAACGGCGTTACCAGCAAGTCAAGTACTTCAGGAACAACCTTACGGACAGCTTTTTCAAACTTAGCACCTAAAATACCGATGATAAAGGCAGGTAGAACTGAACCTTGCAAACCAACAACTGGAATAAAACCAAAGAAAATCGTTGGTTTAACATCACCACCTGATGCAACTGCCCAAGCATTTGGAAGAGAACCTGAAATCAACATGAAACCAAGAACTATACCAATGACTGGATTACCACCAAATACTCTGAAAGTTGACCAAACAACTAAAGCAGGTAGAGCAATAAAAGCAGTGTCCGTTAAGATTTGTGAGTAAACATTTAAATCCTCAGGCAAAGTAACACCAAATGCTCCAAGTAGGCCACGAAGTCCCATAAATAAACCAGTTGCTACGATTGCTGGAATAATTGGAACAAAGACATCACCAAAGGTACGAACCGAACGTTGGAACCAATTCCCCTGCTTAGCCGCTTCTGCTTTTTGTTCAGAAGTTGTAGAGGTTGGCAATCCTAAAGCAACCACTTCATCATAAATCTTGTTAACAGTACCAGTTCCAAAAATCATTTGGTATTGCCCTGCATTAAAGAAAGCTCCTTTTACTTTTTCAATATTTTCAGCTTTTTCTTTATCAATTTTACTTTCATCAACAACCATGACACGAAGTCTCGTTGCACAGTGTGCTACACTTTTAACATTTTCACGACCACCGAGTGCCTCGATAACCTTTTTTGCAATCTGATTATTATCCATACTTGCAAAATCTCCTTATTTAAATAGTAAGTGAAACGGTTTCACTTCTTGATTCTTATTTTAGCACGAAAAAATTTTATGTCAAGCGTTTGACATATTTTTTTATTATTTTAGTTTTATTGTTGATTTTTAAAGAGAAAACGTTTAGTATATTTCTTAAGAATACTTAAAGGAGTTCCCAAATGGATTTACCACAAAAAGTGCGCTACCGTCCTTATTGCGAGTGGAGCAAAGAGGAAATTGAAGAAATCAAGGTAAACATGCAAAAATCTCCTTGGCATACGCACTACCATATTGAGCCAGAAAGCGGTCTACTAAACGACCCTAATGGTTTTTCTTATTTCAATGGAAAATACCATCTTTTTTATCAAAACTGGCCATACGGTCCAGCCCATGGTTTGAAACAGTGGGTGCACATGACATCAGAAGACCTTGTTCATTTTACAAGGTCCAAAACAAGACTCTTACCCGATCACAAAAACGACAGCCACGGTGCCTATTCTGGATCTGCCTATGCCGTAGAGGATAAACTCTTTCTTTTTTACACTGGAAATGTGCGTGATCACAATTGGGTCAGAGACCCTCTTCAAATCGGAGCTTGGATGGATAAAGATGGGAAAATTGAAAAATTCGACCAGGTTTTAATCCAACAACCAAGTGACGTCACTGAACATTTCAGAGACCCACAAATATTTGATTATAAAGATAACTTCTATGCCATTGTTGGTGGTCAAAACCATGACAAAAAAGGTCTCATCAAACTCTACAAAGCCGTAGAAAATGATGTTCAAAACTGGCAATTCCTTGCAGACCTAGACTTCGATGATCCTGCTTCTGAGTATATGATTGAATGCCCAAATTTGGTTTTTGTTGATGGGCACCCTGTCTTAATCTATAGCCCACAAGGTCTAGCCCAAGAAGACCTCAACTATGATAACATCTACCCAAATACCTACAAGATTTACCAAAACTTCGACCCTGATCAGGGAAAACTAAGTGGTGGTGGACCTCTTCAAAATCTAGATTTTGGTTTTGAAGCCTATGCCACACAAGCATTCAATAGCCCTGACGGTCGTGCCCTTGCCGTCTCTTGGATTGGACTTCCTGATATCAACTACCCGACAGATGCCTACGACTATCAAGGCGCACTTAGCCTGGTCAAAGAACTTAGCATTATTGACGGAAAACTCCACCAAAGCCCAGTCGCAGCCATCAATAGCTTGCGCTGTCAAAAAGAAGACTTCCAAAACAAGGTTCAATCCAGCAATTGTTACGAACTTGAGCTTTGCTTTAAAGCCAATCAAATCGCTGAACTCCTACTCTTTGCTGATGAATCCTCACAAACTGGGCTTGGCCTCACAGTTGATACTAAAACTGGGCAATTACACTTAGACCGTAGCCAAATTGGTCAGCAATACGCAAGAGAATTTGGGACCAAACGCTCTTGCCAAATTCCGCAAGAAGATGTTACACTTAATATCTATGTGGACAAATCCATTGTTGAAATTTTCGTCAACAAAGGCCAAGCTGTCCTAACAAGTAGAGTCTTCCCTGAACACGGTGAAAGTGGACTTCAATTATTGACTGGAGAAGTTCAAGGATATTTTTATGAAATGAGGTAGTTATTGTGGTCGCAAAATTGACTGATGTCGCGGAATTAGCAGGCGTTAGCCCAACAACAGTATCACGGGTCATTAATAAAAAAGGATACCTGTCACAAAAAACTGTTGACAAGGTTCAAACAGCAATGAGGCAATTGGGTTACCAACCCAACAACCTGGCTAGAAGCTTACAAGGAAAATCAGCCCAGTTAATTGGACTCATTTTCCCAAACATCAGTAATATCTTTTACGCAGAACTGATTGAATACTTGGAAATTGAACTTTTCAAAGAAGGTTACAAAACCATTATCTGCAATAGTGAACGCGACCCTAAAAAAGAAAAAGAATATTTAGAGATGCTTGCTGCTAATCAGGTTGATGGCATTATTTCATCTAGTCACAACCTTGGCATTGAAGATTATGAACGGGTCGAAGCCCCCATTGTTGCCTTTGACCGAAACTTAGCTCCAAACATCCCTATCATTTCCTCTGATAATTTCCAAGGAGGAAAATTAGCTGCTCAGACCTTGCAAAAATACAAGTGCCAAAAAATCATCATGATTACAGGTAATGATAACTCCGATTCGCCAACAGGACTTCGTCAATTGGGCTTTTCTTACCAATTGAAAAAAACGGCTGAAATTATCAAATTGCCAAACAACCTATCAACCATTCGCCGTGAAATGGAAATCAGATCTATCCTCTCAAGCCGAAAACCCGATGGTATTTTTGTTTCAGATGATTTAACTGCTATTTTAATTATGAAAGTAGCAAATCAACTCGGCTTAGACGTTCCTAGTGATCTTAAAGTTATTGGTTATGATGGGACACATTTTATTGAAAACTTTTTCCCTCAATTAACGACAATTAAGCAACCTATTGAAGAAATTGCGAAATTAACCGTTGAAGTCCTCCTAAAAAAAATCCGAAAAGAAAAAACCAGCAAGGACTATATTTTGCCAATTACACTCCTGCCTGGTTCAAGCATCTAAAAAAAACAATCCTCCAGCGAGAATTGTTTTTTCTTATTCTGATTCTTCTGAAACAAACTGACTTAATAAGCCATTAATAAACTTAGCTGAAGTGTCATCAGAATATTTTTTTGCAATTTCAATAATTTCATTAAGGGCAACACGGTCTGGCGTTTCATCAAAGTATTTAATTTCAAACAAACCAAGACGAAGCATTGTTTTATCCGTTAACGTTAATCGTTCGATAGACCAACCTTTTTTGAGGTTTTCCTTAATGATAGCATCCAGCTCGTCCTTATGATCTACCACTCCATTGACTAAATTCAATAAGAATGTTGGCAGTTCTGAAACCTGATCTTCTTCAGTAACTTTGTCATAATCATAGGCAAATTGAGAAGCCTCAAGAAAATCCCCACCTAGCTCCACATTAAAGAGGGCTTGAAAAGCACGTTCACGAAGGTCTCTTCTTGAATTTTGAAAACTATTAGTCATCCAAGAAATCCTCTTCAAACAATGATTTCAAATCAGGTTTTGGTGTCTTTTCAGGAACAATGCCTTCAACATGAATGTTAACAGCTGAAATGGTCACTTCTGCCATATCATAGACAGCTGTTTTAACAGCTTTTTGAATAGCAACTGAAACAGATGGTACTTTTACACCATATTGTAAGTAAACATAAATATCTGCTGTAACAGAACCGTCTTCTTCTGTATGAAGGTAGACACCTTTGCCAAGACTCGCTTTGTTGAAGCTGTCTGACATTTTTTTGTTATGAAGCGAGTAGACACCCTCAACTTGTGTTGTAGCAATCCCTGTAATGACTTCAAGAACACGCGGTGAAATAACGATTTCACCAATATTTTCACTCATCATAGCTTTTCCTTTCTTTTCTCAACCCATTGGCTGACAAAACTATTAGGCACGTGAAACGTAAGTACCTTCAGCAGTGTTGATCACCAATTTTTGACCAGCTTCAATGAAGTCTGGAACGTTGACAACAAGACCTGTTTCCAATGTTGCTGGTTTACCAGAACCTGTTACAGTAGCACCTTTAATTGATGGCTGTGTTTCAGCGACTGTTAATTCAACAGTTGTTGGAACTTGAACCCCGATTACTTCTGATCCGTAGAATTGGATTTTCACATCTGAATTTTCAAGAATGTAAAGCAATTCTTGCTCAACGTTAGCTACAGGAATTTCATATTGATCATATGTATCTGTATTCATGAAGTAAGCAGTGTCATCCATTTTGTACAAGTATTGAGCTGGAACTGTTTCAATAATCGCTTGCTCAAATTTTTCATCTGGACGATAAGTTGTGTCAAATGTAGAACCAGTACGAACATCACGTAATTTCATACGCATGATTGTGTTCCCCTTACCTGGTTTATGGTGACTTGCATCAAGAACGCGGATTAATTTCCCTTCTGATTCAAAAGTCATACCTGCTCTAAGCTTACTTGCTTCAATCATTTATAATTACCTCTTACTAAAATATTTATCATCTCATTTTACCACAATTTAGGCACTCTCTCAAATACTTTTATTCTTTTTCAGCTAAAAGCAGTGCTAGCACTTGCATTACGAGCCACTTATCATATATCACGCAAACATAAAATCACTTAGGCAATCTAAGCGATTTTATTTCTATTAGTGTTAAGTTAGGAATTTAAAATATACCACAATAAGAACGTTACAAATAAAATGCACTAGCATGGGCACTTCCAAACGCCCTGATTTGTAATAAACATAACCAAATACACCACCATTTAAGATATATAAAAGAGAATGTATAGGACTGGTAGCATAGTGCATATTTCCAAAAATCAAAGCTTGGACAATAATCCCTACAATCGGCCATTTGGCAAAGCCAAACCTTTGAATAAGGCCACGCACAACCAATTCTTCCTCTAAAGACGGAATAACACCTAATGTAATAACCAAACGCCAGAAATCCGCATTTTTTATGGCCTCATTATGAGCTTGTTGGTTTTCAGAAAGACCAATCTGCGGGCCAAAATGATTTAGTAAATAATCACCAAACTGTAAAGCTAAGACCAGTGCAATACCAATAAAAACCCATTTCATAATAGGACGATTATCTTTTTTGGGACCAAAAAAACGAGCCCCAAATACATAAAAACTGCCAAATAACAGAAAAACACTAAACAATCCCATCATTATATTAGATAAGGGCTCTGTGTTTAAAAGGTCGATAAAGGCCTGACTATCTCTAGGAATATCTGGATTAAACCAAGAGGTAACTTGAAGTCCAAATTTCTCCATAAACATTGCAAGTCCTACAAACAGAATATACAACACAAGTACCTTCCAAATTGGAAGAAAACCATTTTGGTCATTGATCCAGTCGATGTTCTTTTTAAAAATCGATTTCATAAAATCCTCTCTTTCACGATAAAATCACTTAAGCATGACAGTTTAAGTGATACTAATTTTAATTATTCAATATTATTATAAGCTATTACGCACCTTTGTATTAGCTCATTAGAACAATTATAACATAACTTTTGATTTTATTCAGCAAAGAGTTCTTAAAAAGCACCTTTATCACAAAAGATGCTTTTTGACCACTTACTTGTCGCCTTTAATTATTAGTCATTTCCCCTTAGTAGCAACACACTCTAACCAATAGGGGGTAACGTCATTTAGACCATTTAAACGCCATTTCTACACAAAGATAAAACACCACCACTTGACTAAGTCAAGAACGACCTGAGTTAATTTGTCACAACTCACACCGAAATAAGAGCACTAGCCAAGCTTTAAAGCCCATTATTTTTCACCTAGAAGAATAACTGGAACATCATGTTGAACATAAGCAACCCCTTTTTTCTCCATTAGTTCAATAGCAAATGGGTGTGGGTTATAATTTGCTTTATAAGTGATTTTGGTTATCCCTGCTTGAAGTAAAGCCTTGGTACAATTAATACAAGGAAAATGCGTCACGTAAATTTCAGTTCCATCTGTTGAAATGCCTTCTTTTGCACATTGAATAAGTGCATTCATTTCCGCATGAACCGTTCTAATACAATGGCCGTCTTCCATATAATGGCCTGCTTGATCACAATTATCCGTTGCTGACACACCACCATTATAACCTGTTGCGATAATACGGTTATCCTTGACTAATACAGCACCAACATAAGCTCTATCACAAGTTGAGCGTTTGGAAATCAGCTCTGCGTTAGCCATAAAATAATCTTGCCAAGATAATCTCTGTTCCATCTCTTGCTCCTTATTTACCTTATTAGCTTAAAACAATTAATTCTTTTGGGGCAAGTGTTAGTACTTGGCAACCCTCTTGTGTAATCACTAAATCATCCTCAATACGAACACCATAGAGATGATCTAGATAAATACCTGGTTCATCCGTCACAACCATTCCTGCTTGTAATTGGTCTTGCGTTTTAAGAAAAAATGGATTCTCGTGAATGTCTAGTCCAATGCCATGCCCAATACCATGTGTGAAGCACTCGCCATAACCTGCTTGACTAATAATATCTCTAGGAATCTTGTCAAAGTCGCTATATGTCATGCCAGCGCAGGCTTTTTCAATCAAAGCCTTATTGGCCTTTAAGACAATCTCATAAATCTCACCTTCTTGTTCTGTGACATGTCCGATGTGAATGGTTCTGGTCATATCACTAACATAATGATTGTAATAGCAACCAAAATCCAAGGTTAAACTGTCTCCATTTTTAATGACTTTTTGGCTCGCTACTCCATGAGGCATAGCTGAGCGTTTGCCAGAAGCTGCAATGGTTTCAAAGGACACACCACTTGCACCATAGTGCCTCATTCTAAAATCTAAGAAATTAGCAACATCAATTTCCCTTGTCTTTTCTGCTTTAATAAACTCCAAAACATCTATAAAGGCTTTATCTGAGATTTCACAGGCTTTTGAAATGGTCTCAATTTCACTAGCGTCTTTAAGAAGTCGTAAGTCTTCTACAAAGCTATTTTGAACGTGCAAATCAACCCCCTCAAAGCTTTGTTCTAAACGTTGAAAGAAGGCATAGGTCATGTCATTTTCAAACCCAATAACGGACAGTTTGTCTGCTTTGGCGATTTTTGACACTTCTACAAGTGCTGTACGGCTTTCAATGATGTCAAAATCAGTGATTGTTTCCTTAGCAATCAGCGTGTAACGCGAATCTGTGACAAAAACGCGTCTCGTCTTGCTAATAAAAAGTGTGGCTGCCGTTCCTGAAAAACCTGTTAGATAATAAATATTGGTGAGATTGGTGATTAACATACCATCTAAATTGCGCTCATCTAACTGACGCAAAGCTTTTCTTAAGCGTTCTTGCAAGTAAACCGTCATAACATTCTCCTTGGTCATTAACTGTCTTTAGTTTACCATTATTTACAGCCTTTTAAAAGATAAAAAAGGAACTCAGATGAGTTCCAATTGCTTATAATTTTTCTTTTAGGTATTGTCCGGTATAACTTTCTGGGACCGCTGCGATTTCTTCTGGTGTGCCGGTGGCAATGATTTGTCCGCCGCCGATTCCCCCTTCTGGTCCTAAATCAATGATGTGGTCAGCTGATTTAATCACATCTAAGTTATGTTCAATAACTAAAACAGTGTTGCCATCATCAACAAAACGCTCTAAGACAGTAAGCAGCCGCGCAATGTCATCTGTATGTAAGCCAGTAGTTGGTTCATCAAGAATATAAAGGCTCTTACCAGTTGAACGTTTATGCAGTTCACTGGCTAACTTCATCCGTTGTGCTTCTCCACCAGATAAAGTCGTTGCAGGTTGTCCAAGGGTGACATAACCTAGACCAACATCTTTAATGGTTTGAATCTTACGTGCAATCTTAGGAATTGCCGCAAAGAACTCAACTGCATCATCAACTGTCATGTCTAAAATTTGAGCAATGTTTTTTTCCTTATAGTGAACTTCAAGTGTCTCAGAATTATACCTGTGACCATGACAGACTTCACATGGAACATAAACGTCTGGTAAAAAGTGCATCTCAATTTTGATAATACCATCACCAGAGCAAGCTTCACAACGCCCCCCTTTGACATTAAAGGAGAAGCGCCCTTTTTTATAACCACGAATTTTGGCTTCATTGGTCTGAGCAAACAGGTCCCTAATATCATCAAAAACACCCGTATAGGTTGCTGGGTTTGACCTTGGTGTGCGTCCTATCGGGCTTTGATCAATGTCAATAAGACGTTCAATATGCTCAATACCGGTTACTGTCTTGTGTTTACCTGGCTTTTCAGAATTACGATTTAGCTTTTGAGCTACTGCTTTTTTCAAAATGCTATTAATCAAGGTGGATTTCCCTGAACCAGATACACCGGTAACGGCAATGAATTTTCCCAGTGGGAAACGAACATCTAGATTCTGTAAGTTGTTTTCACGGGCACCCTGTATTTCAATAAAACGACCATTTCCCACGCGACGTTCCAGCGGTAAGGGGATTGATTTTTTGCCAGACAAATACTGTCCTGTAATGGACTTTTTATTTTTAGCCACTTGTTTAGGAGTCCCCGATGCAATGATCTGGCCACCAAATGCGCCTGCGCCCGGACCAACATCAATCAGCCAATCCGCCTGCATCATAGTATCTTCATCATGTTCAACAACAATCAAGGTATTGCCCAAATCTCGCATCTTTTTAAGGCTTTCAATGAGCCTGTCATTATCCCTTTGGTGCAAACCAATTGAAGGTTCATCAAGAATGTAGAGTACACCCGATAAATTAGAGCCAATTTGCGTTGCTAGTCGAATCCGTTGGCTCTCACCACCAGAAAGAGTCCCCGAAGAACGAGAGAGGGTCAAATAGTTGAGTCCAACATTATTCAAGAATGTCAAGCGATCATGAATTTCTTTAAGAATGGGTTTAGCAATGGTTGCTTCATTTGGACTCAATGTTAAGTTTTCCAAATGGTTTAAATGATCAGAAATTGATAACTCTGATAATTGACCAATATGAGGCGCCTGTTCACCTCCTACATGAACACATAAAGCTTGGTCATTAAGGCGATAGCCATGACAAGTGTTACATGTTAGCTCATTCATGTAGGTGCGCATAACATTTCGTGTGTAATCACTATTAGTTTCATGGTAGCGACGATTGATATTTGTAACAACACCTTCAAAGACAATATCAATATTGCGTTCGCCGCCAAAATCATTGACATAATGAAAATGGAATTCTCGATCACCAGAACCATACAAGACCAACTGCTTCTCATCTTCTGACAAATCTTCATAAGGTTTATCCATATCCACACCAAAGGCCTCCATGGCCTGTTCTAACATGGATGGGTAATAATTAGATGAAATAGGATTCCAAGGTGCCAACGCCCCTTCTCTCAAACTTTTACTTGGATCTGGAATAACCAAGTCCATATCAACTTCCAACTTAATCCCTAAACCATCACAAGTTGAGCAAGACCCAAAAGGAGCATTAAATGAAAAAAGACGGGGTTCTAATTCCGGCACAGTAAAGCCACAAACCGGACAAGAATAATGTTCCGAAAAGAGCAACTCATTGCCATCCATAGTGTCAATGATTAAATAACCATCACCTAACCTTAAAGCAGCTTCAATGGAGTCAAAAAGACGACTTCTGATGCCATCTTTATTGACCAAACGGTCAATTACCACTTCAATATCATGCATCTTGCTTTTTGATAATTCTGGGACTTCTGACACATCATAAATCTCACCGTCAACGCGAACACGAACATAACCATCTTTTTGAATTTTTTCAAAAATGGTTTTTTGTTGCCCTTTTTTTCGGCGAACAATAGGAGCTAAAATTTGCATGCGACTACGTTCTGGCAAATCCAAAACCTGCTCCACAATCTGCTCAACCGATGAGGCCGTAATAGCCCCATGACCATTAATACAGTAAGGCGTCCCAACACGAGCATAAAGCAACCTCAAATAGTCGTTGATTTCTGTAACTGTCCCAACGGTCGAACGTGGATTTTTACTGGTTGTTTTTTGGTCTATAGAAATTGCTGGGCTAAGGCCATCAATAGAATCCACATCAGGTTTTTCCATGTTCCCTAAAAATTGCCTTGCATAAGCAGAAAGACTCTCTACATAGCGCCGTTGCCCTTCGGCATAAATCGTATCGAAGGCCAGACTTGATTTTCCTGATCCTGACAACCCTGTCACAACAACTAACTTGTCGCGAGGAATCTCAACATCAATATTTTTTAAATTGTGAGCACGCGCTCCACGAATAATAAGTTTATCTTGCATAATCTCTTTAAGTGTCTGTTTCCCTTTCGAATGACATTTCTTTTATTATAGCAAATTTTCTAATAATCAGTTGTCCCAAAGTTCGCCATTTTATAGTATAATAGTCTAGTATGTAATGAGACAGATAAGTGAATAATCTCAAAAGGGTTGAAAATAGCCATTTCACCCTTTTACAATGCGATTTAAATACTTTCTTTTCATCCAACACACGCAAATAAGGTCAAAAGGAGGGCTTGTCATGAAACAAATGTTTCTTTCATCAGCAATTGAATTCAAAGAAATTGAAAGATTCGAGCCAGGGGCTTGGATAAAACTGGTAAACCCTTCCCAGGAAGAGTCAATGGAAGTTGCTGATCAGTTTAACATTGACGTCTCTGACTTACGCGCCCCTTTGGATATTGAAGAAACATCCCGTGTCGCTGTTGAAGATGACTACACACTCATTATTGTCGACGTTCCAACCTACGAGGAAAGAAATAACAAAAGCTATTATGTGACGGTACCTTTGGGTATTATCGTGACCGAAAATGCCGTTATTACAACTTCCTTACACGATTTAACACTTTTTAATCATTTTCATGACCGCAGGGTTAAGAACTTCTTCACCTTTATGAAGACCCGTTTTGTCTTTCAACTGCTTTATCGTAACGCGGAGCTTTTTCTAACAGCCTTAAGAACTATTGACCGTCAAAGCAATCGTTTGGAAGCGCAACTTGAAGCAGCAACTCGAAATGAAGAGCTAATTGACATGATGGAACTGGAAAAATCTATTGTCTACCTGAAAGCCTCTTTGAAATTCAATGAACGCATTGTTAAAAAATTATCTAGCAGTACAAGTTCTCTTAAGAAATATATTGAAGACGAAGACTTACTGGAAGACACTCTGATTGAAACCCAACAGGCCATTGAGATGGCTGGCATTTATGAAAATGTCTTGAATGCCATGACAGAAACAACTGCCTCAATCATTAACAACAATCAGAATACAATCATGAAAACCTTGGCCTTAATGACCATGGCTCTAGATATTCCTACTGTTATCTTTTCTGCCTATGGCATGAACTTTAAAAATAACACCATGCCTTTCAATGGACACGATAATGCATTTTGGTTGATTGTTGCTTTTGCTGCAATAGGCTCGTCCGCAGTCGTTGTTTATTTCTTTAGAAAGAAATGGTTTTAATGGCGTATTTTTGATGCAACTAAAGCAACAGCGCCAGTACTTGTAACAGGTTGTAATAGTGTCTAAGATACCTGAACCAAGTTGTTTTTGTTTGACCATACCCATTTATCTGGTGATGTCATCACCCACTAGATAGAGGGACGAAACAATAGTATAATTGAAAAATAAAGGAGATATGATGGATTTTCAAAATCTTACTAAGAAAAACCAAGAATTTATTCACATTGCTACTAATCGTTTGATTGAAGACGGTAAATCTGATCAAGAGATTAAAGAGATTTTAGAGGAAACTGTCCCTACCATTCTTGAAAAACAAAGACAAGGTATTCCTGCTAGGTCTTTTCTTGGGGCTCCTACTGCTTGGGCTGCTTCTTTTTCTCCAAAAACTATTGGAAAAAACGGTAATAAAGCATTCAAAGAAAAAAATACCAATCCTTGGTTGATGTGGTTAGATACGTCACTACTCTTCATTGGAATGGTTTCTCTTCTTCAAGGAATGTTACTCTTTTACAATTCTAAAACTGCAGTATCTGGTTTAACAGCACTCTTGGCACTTGGTTTTGGTGGCGGTGCTTCTATGTATGCAACATACTACTTTATTTACCGTCATGTCGGTAAAGCCAAAAGCCAACGTCCAAGTTGGTTTAAAATCATTGCTGCCTTAACACTTGTCATGCTTTCTTGGATTGGACTATATACTGGTGCAGCTTTGCTACCACAAGCACTAAACCCACAATTACCAGCCTTTGCACTTGTTGTTCTAGGAGCAATTGCTTTTGGTAGTCGCTACCTCCTTCAACGAAAATACAATATTCAAAGTGCTATGTCTGCACAACAACACTCTTAAAAAGCTCGATTGTCTTCGAGCTTTTTCATTAGTCTATTTTCAAAAAGAATCACAGTAGCTTAAAACAAAATGTTTTCTACTGTGATTCTTTTTCCTTAGGAGGCTTTATTACGGTTTGTAGGCGATGCTATACTTCACCTTGATTGATAATATCATAGGTAACCGTTTTTCCATTTGAAGTGAAGCTTATAGTTTTCGCTCCAAAGGACATTTGATCCATACCTACTCCATATTTTATTGATAAGTCTACAATACGCTTTTGAAGAAGGTCCTTAGTAAGCCCATATTGCTTTGCTAAGTTCTCTAATTTCATGTCATAGGGATCTTCTTCATCAACTTCTTCGTCATCGACTTCATCAGCGTCTTCTTTGGGCTGTAATGGTTTTTCAGTGGCAGTCTCTGAAGCTTCTTCTGATTCATCCATATCCTCTTCGTCATCACCTTCTGCATCAATAGGTTTAGGAAGTGCATTACCTGTTCTCAACGTATAAATAATAGCGTCATTAACATTAACTTTACTTAACAAAACAGAAGGTTTATCTGGAACACTAACAATATCACCAATAACCATCAGTTTTGTTCTTGGTACTTTATATTGACGTGCAATATAGTCCAGTTTCTCGTCATTTGGATTTTTAACTGCAAGGTCTTTTGAAAAATCAATCTCTTGATAATCTAAAGGAAGTTTAATACTATTGAGCGCCACTTTCTTAGTAGAACCATCTTTAGCATAAATAATCAAGTCTGGACCTGAGCGAATGATATCATTTGTTTGATAGTCTTGTTTTGCTTTTCCCATCTTCAACTGCATGATAATCGTCTTATAGTCATCAGCATCTTCAAATTTATCCACACTTAATTTGCTTGGAATGTCTTTTAATTCTGCTGTATGTGTATGATTGCCATGTGGAATAATCACCTTATCGCCGGTAATTTTAAAGTTATCCACAGGAACATTGTTTTGAAGAGAAAGGAATTGTAGTTTTTGAGCAATCTCTTCTTTAGTGAAATGGCCTTCATCAACCTTGACAATTTTACTATCTTTGGCATTAATAGCATCTTGAACTTGTTTGAGTTCACTATCTTCTAATTCACTATAAGGAATATAATGTTCATGCCCTTCATGATCTGCAATAATACCATCTTCATCGTAAGATTTAATGGAAGCTACTGAAAAAACATAGCCGTCATCTGTCGTATAGGTTTTACCATCATTGCCTTGTTTTGTTTTTTTAATAGAAGCATCTAAAAGATTGATTTTTTCAGCTGGTTTCTGAGGTTTTGTATCGATTGGCAATGGATTTGCTGGCTTCTCAGGTGTTTTGAGGCCTAATAATTGATCTGCTGTCGCCTTGTCCAACTGACTTTGACCTGATAAATGCATTCTAGCAAGATAAATCTCAAGTGGAGATAATTGATGTTCAGCTACCACATGCCAGTGATTGCCATGTGGAATAACATAGCCTCGGCTTGTTAATTTTGTCACTTGATTTGGATCAAAAACAAGACCATCACCTTCACGATGCCTCTTAGAATCTGGTTGCTCATAAAGTTTCTTCAAAAGATAGTCATAAGAAACTTTATTTTTATCCAACTGGACATCCGGAATATTGGGGTGACTTGGGTAATCAATCGGATAATAAGGGGCTGGAAGTGGTGCGTTAGGGAGTGTTGGATAAGTCACCACTTTACCTGGCTGATTGCCATTTTGATTAGACCAAGTTCCACCAGTATTAACATGAATAGGACTTGTAGCTTTACCTGATTTAGATAACCAAACTGCCTGAGCAGCAGCTAGCTCACCTGCCGACAATTCTGATTTTGGAATATAGTGAAAATGGTTCCCATGAGGGACAATATAGGCATCTCCTGTATCTTCAATAACATCATTAGGATTAAAGATATAACCATCATCAGTTGTATACCGCCCTTCTTTTTTGGCAGCATTAATTTCTTGAACAGTGGCACCGCCATGAGCAGAGTAAGATTTCCCTTGTCTAGAAGCTTTAGCTTCCTTTGCTCCTTTTGCAGATTGTTCTGCAATTTGTTTTTTTGTTCTTAGGTTTGTTTTTTTACTACCCTCTTTTAAATAAAGGTAATAGTTCCCATCTACTTTAATAATATGCCCATCTTTGACATCATTAACAATATCCGATTTTTTCAAGACATAGTTTGGATCTTTCATTAGCAGTTCTTCGCTAATTAAAGCATCGTATGGCACTTTCCCATTATAATAATGATAATGATCACCATGGGAGGTCACATAACCTTTGTCTGAAATTTTAACAACGATTTGTTCAGCAGAAATCCCTTCTTCTCTACTAATATCATCTGGATTTTTTTCTGATGATAGTTGTTTTTTATGCACCTTAGAAGGCTTACTAGCATCAATATAAGCAATGCTATTTGCATTAGCTTTTTCTGCTTGGTAACGTCCTAATTCATAACCACATGCACTAAAAACCAAAGCAATAGCAGCACCTGCTCCAATAAGTTTTTTGTGTTTCATGTCCTCCTCCTTTTCTTTGCCCAAAGACAAAACAGCTAAACATTCTTCTTAACACTTGCCACCAATCCGTCACATAAACGAAACAGTAACTGCCCAGTTTAATTCCCTTTCACTGGCTTAAGATTCATTTTTAAGCTGGCTATCTTTTATTAAATGAAATCACTTTGTTAAATATACTTAACCAGTTAAGTATAAAACTGTGAAAAATTTTTGTCAAGAAAAAAAAGTAAAAAGCTTTAATGATTTTCTAAAACCACATCAAAATTCTAACAATTCTTATTGTTTTTAAAGCAATGCAAGTATGAAAATGATATGAAGTATTCCTCTGAAAACATGATGACTCAGATGCACCTTTTCACCACTGCTAACTCTAGCTAAATAAAGCAGAATCGGAATCACAATTAATATGAGGGCTAAAAGTAGCTTAACAAACCTTAGTTTTGAAAACAAAAAAATAAGTGATAGGAGAAAAAACAGGGCAAAAACAAGCAACTTGGTCTTTTGATAAGGCCCATTTTTTTCAACAAAAGCTGCTAAACATAGAATCAAACTGTAAAGACACAAAATATAAACCATCACTTTTTCACCTCTTTAATTTCAATCATTATAGCACAAAAAGCTTGCAAATGTATTCTTTAAAAAACAGTTCTTCTTTTACAAATCACAATTGATTATGTTATAATCGAAATTCATTATTTTTGAAAGGATACTGTTGTGAAGATTAATTTTGCATTAAAAAACATTACTTTTAACACACGTCTCAAACTCATCAGTCTGCTTGTCGGTTTTTACTGGCTTAAAACAATCACAGCCTACGCTATTGATTTTGATTTAGGGACAAAAGGTTTATTACAATATATTTTACTCATTTTAAACCCACTTGCTATTAGCATCTTTTTATTTAGTCTCTCACTTTATTTCAAAAGAAAAACACTTTTTCTCTCAACTCTCCTTGTCTTTTATCTTTCTCTAAACATGCTTTTAATTGCTAATATTCTTTATTACAGAGAGTTTTCCGATTTTATCACTTTCAGTACCATCTTATCTGCTAGTAAAGTTTCTGCGGGGCTTGGTGACTCTGCACTTCACTTACTTAGGTATTGGGATTTTATCTACATTCTCGATGTCATTGCCATCCCTATTTTTCTCTTCAAAAACAAAAATAATTTGTCGCAGAATCTAGGACAGCTAAGAAGTCATTTAATGGTTTCTGCGTTAGCTATTATCATTTTTATTTTAAATGTCACTTTAGCTGAAATAGACCGCCCACAATTGTTAAAACGAGGGTTTTCAAACTCATATATTGTAAGAGGGTTGGGCCTTGGTGTCTTTTTTTCAAACGATGTCAAAGAAACTTATAAAATAAATAAAATTCGTCAAAACGCTAGCGCTGATCAGCTTGATACTGTTGAACAATTCATTAATCAACATCACATTGCGCCAAATCCAGATTATTTCGGCATTGCCAAGGGCAGAAATGTCATTACCATACATTTAGAGAGTTTTCAGCAATTTCTAATAGATTTCCATTTAGAAGATGACAAGGGGCAAAAACATGAAGTATCACCCTTTCTCAATTCCCTATACCATCATCCAGACACCCTGGCCTTTTCAAATGTTTTCCACCAAGTTAAAGCTGGCAAATCATCAGATTCTGAATTGCTTATGGAAACCTCTTTATTCGGTTTAAACCAGGGAGCCTTCTTCGTTAAATATGGAGCTAGCAATACACAGAATGCCTTACCGCATATTCTCTCTAAAAAAGAAGGGTATACAACTGCTGCTTTCCATGGCAATGATGGTGCATTTTGGAATCGCAACAACACTTACAAACAATTGGGGTATCAATACTGGTTTGACCAATCTTATCTGTCAAAACCAACAGAAGAAAATTCTTTTCAATATGGCTTAAATGACAAAGTACTATTTGCAGACTCAATCCAATACCTGGAAAGGCTTCAACAGCCATTTTACACCAAATACATCACTGCAACTAACCACTACCCCTATCAGCATTTAAGTGGTAAGGAATCAGGATTCCCTCATGCAAAGACAAAAGATCAAACCATCAATGCCTACTTTAGTACCGTCAACTATTTAGATACTTCCATCAAACTCTTTTTTGATTATCTAAGAGATTCAGGACTTCTTGAAAATTCTATTATTGTTTTATACGGCGATCATTATGGCATATCCCATTCACGCAATCCTGAGCTTGCTGAACTTCTAGGCAAGGATAAAGAAGAATGGACAAGCTACGATAACGCCATGCTCCAAAGAGTTCCTTACATGGTTCATATCCCAGGAAGTCAAAAAGGGGGAATAATCGATACTTTTGGAGGTCTCATTGATTCTGCTCCAACAGTGCAACACCTCCTAGGTTTGGACACTCAAACACACATTCAGTTAGGGCAAGACCTGCTGGCTTCTAACAGAAGTCAGGTAGTCACCTTAAGAACAAATGGCACTTTTATCACACCTCTTGTCACGAGTTATGGCGGAAAACTCTACGAAACAAAAACTGGTCATGACATCAATGAATTTGAAAACCCCTACTTCTTGGAGATTGAACAGGCCAAACAGCTAAGTGCTGAACGCCTTAACATAAGTGATCAGATACAAATCAATGACCTTCTTCGTTTCTATACTAAACATAACTTAGAAGCTCTTGAGCCCGATAAGATTTCTTACCTCAAAGCCTTTGATCGCCTAAAAGAAATTGAGGCAAAGGCCGGTGATGCATCAACAAGTTTATACCATCAAAAACAAGGAAGCACTAGAGAACTCTTTAAAGACATAACCTTTCAAGATAAGCTGACAGCTCATTTGCAATAAAGAAGTTTACCTCATATTATTAGTCTGACTAAAAAGACGCTAGCGTCCCAACAAGGATACTGGCGTCTTTTTTTCCATATCATTACCCCAAAAAAGAGTGCTAGCAACTCTCTCCCACTTCTAGAAGTAACGAAAAAACAGCCCCCAGTGGGCTGTTTTATTAATCTTCGTTTACGTAAGGCATAAGTGCCATAACGCGAGCACGTTTAATTGCTGTTGTTACTTTACGTTGGTTTTTAGCTGAAGTTCCTGTTACACGACGTGGAAGAATTTTTCCACGTTCTGAAACGAAACGGCTTAAAAGTTCAGTATCTTTGTAATCAACATATTCAATTTTATTAGCTGCGATGAAGTCAACTTTTTTACGGCGTTTGAATCCGCCACGACGTTGTTGAGCCATGTTATTTCTCCTTTATATTATACTCTTGAACTCTAGCAGAGTTCTTTCATTCAAACCCACTCTATTAGAATGGTAAATCGTCATCTGAGATATCCATTGGGTTAGAGTTTCCAAATGGACTTTCTTCTCGACCAAAATTAGGCGTTTGTTGTGCTGGAGCAGAATAATTATTATTTGATGATGAATTGTTAAAACCGCCACCATTATAAGAATTAGATGAGCCACCTTCACGTGTAGCACGGCTTTCCAACATTTGGAAATTATCCGCAACCACTTCAGTTACATAGACACGTTGACCTTGTTGATTGTCATAATTACGGGTTTGAATACGACCTGTTATTCCAATCAATGCACCTTTTTTAGCCCAGTTTGCTAAATTTTCAGCAGGTTGACGCCAGATGACACAGTTAATGAAATCAGCTTCACGCTCACCACTTTGGCTTTTAAATGTACGGTTAACAGCAAGTGTAAAAGTAGCTACAGCCACTTGACTTGGTGTGTAACGAAGTTCTGCATCTTTGGTCATACGACCAACTAGTACTACATTATTAATCATAAACTACCTTCTTACCGGTCTTAAGCATCAAGTTTAACGATCATGTGACGAAGAATGTCACCGTTGATTTTTGAAAGACGGTCAAACTCACTAAGAGCTACAGCGTCAGTCGCTTCAACGTTAACGATGTGGTAAAGTCCTTCACGGAAATCATTGATTTCGTATGCAAGACGACGTTTTTCCCAATCTTTTGATTCAACAACAGTTGCACCATTGTCAGTTAAGATAGAGTCAAAGCGTGATACCAAAGCGTTTTTTGCTTCTTCTTCAATGTTTGGACGAATGATATAAAGAATTTCGTATTTAGCCATTGATATTTTCCTCCTTTTGGTCTAATGACCTATACTATTTAGTATAGGTAAGTGAGGTATGCTCACAGAATATCATTATACTTTAAATCAAAAAAAAAAGCAAGAAAAAAATAATTTAACTGGCCTTTTAAAAAGACAAGTAATTTCTCAAAGTAAGTTCCGTCTGCCCTCCAAAACCGGAAGTTAGTGTGAAAAGGATTTTTATGGTGGAATTAAGTCTGAGACGTTTGGATTAGAAATGAGTTTATCCATCATGACAAAACACAAACACCTAACTCTCTCAGACCGTAATGACATCCAATCTGGTTTGGATAGAGGAGAAACCTTTAAAGCCATCGGGCTTAATCTACTGAAACACCCTACTACTATCGCAAAAGAAGTCAAACGAAATAAGCAACTAAGAGAATCAACCAAAGACTGCCTAGACTGTCCGCTACTAAGAAAAGCTCCCTATGTTTGTAATGGGTGTCCAAAGAGGAGGATCAACTGTGGTTACAAGAAGACCTTCTATCTTGCTAAGCAAGCTCAAAGGAACTACGAAAAACTTTTAGTTGAATCTAGAGAAGGAATCCCTTTGAACAAAGAGACCTTCTGGAAAATAGATAGAGTCCTTTCTAATGGGGTCAAGAAGGGCCAACGTATCTATCATATCCTCAAAACCAACGATCTAGAAGTGAGTTCTTCAACCGTTTATCGACACATCAAGAAAGGCTACCTATCCATCACACCAATCGACCTACCTAGAGCTGTGAAGTTCAAAAAAAGGCGAAAGAGCACACTCCCTCCTATTCCAAAAGCGATTAAAGAAGGGCGACGGTACGAGGATTTTATAGAACACATGAACCAATCAGAGCTGAACTCCTGGCTTGAAATGGACACGGTTATTGGACGGATTGGTGGAAAGGTCCTTCTCACCTTCAATGTCGCCTTCTGTAACTTCATCTTTGCCAAACTGATGGATTCTAAGACAGCTATCGAAACTGCTAAACACATACAGGTCATTAAGAGGACACTCTATGATAACAAGAGAGACTTCTTCAAACTCTTTCCTGTTATCCTAACGGATAATGGTGGGGAATTCGCTAGAGTGGATGATATTGAGATAGATGTTTGTGGACAGTCTCAACTCTTCTTTTGTGACCCTAATCGGTCTGACCAGAAAGCAAGAATCGAGAAGAATCATACCCTCGTGAGAGACATACTGCCTAAGGGGACTTCCTTCGACAACTTGACTCAAGAGGACATTAATCTGGCACTATCTCATATCAACAGCGTTAAGAGACAGGCTCTAAATGGTAAAACGGCTTATGAGCTATTCTCTTTTACTTACGGAAAAGACATCGCAAGTATACTCGGTATTGAGGAAATTACTGCGGAAGACGTCTGCCAATCTCCCAAACTATTAAAAGACAAAATCTAATAAAAGACAAAATCTAACCTAATCAACTAACTGATACAACCTAAACGTCTCACACTAACTTCAACCATAGCGGAACTTAATCTGAAACGCTTTCAGATGAGGAGGTTTTCTTGTACCCTTTTTTTGCGATTTTTAACTCTGAAAACCTATGAAATCAAGTATTATAAAAACCAACGGAACTTAGTCTGAGACGGATTTTCGTTGGTTTTTATTGGTTTTTATCAGACTAAATTCCATTTCTACTAGAGGTGGAACTTACTTTGAGAATTTAGCTTTTAAAAAGACACCCAATGCACACTTTGGATGTCTTCATTTCAGTTCTAAATTTGGATATAATCCTCTCTCACCATTTCAGAAGGAAGAAACAGACAACTGTGTTATCCCTTTTTTAAAAGGGATTAAGGTTAGCATTTTTATAGCTTTAATCTCCTTTCTTTAGTGAAATGATTTTTTTAATGATTCTTTTTTTGACATGTGTGAATAGTTACATTGGATTCACCCCTTTAGCTATAGTTTGCAACTCGCTAAAGTGTCTCCATTTTTGTATCTTGCAACGTTCATAAGATCCTCCTTTAATAGAAAAACTCAATCCCTGTGCGACAATAACACTATTTAACCTTTATCTTTCACCCTGAGTGCCAATAACAATAACTAACAGATTATGAATAACTAATCTCTGGAAAAATTAGTCTCCATTCTTGTAACGTCCTTTATTGAATTTAAGCATATACTATACCTTTCAATATTGGAGATTTTCCAAAACTTATACTGTAAAGAGCGCTCCTTTGGCCAAATAACGCATACTTCAATAAGTTCAACAATGTGATCACTTTGTTAGTTGTAAAAGTCAGTTTGCCTACCGTTGTTGGAGCTACTTAGTCTCCGTTCTTGTACCGTGCGACATGTAGTTTCATCATAAGATTTCCTCCTATAAATCTGTGTCATATGTCATCCTTCTTTATAGTTTCATTATAATGTAAGCGTTTGCTTTTGTCAAGAAAAAATATTTCCCTATGACATTTTCCACTTGCCTAATAAAAAGATAAGAAAAAAAAGCTGTTATCATTGTTTTTTGAAAACTCTGATAGAAGCTATTATTTTGACTTTCTAGCCTAGCCTTTTCGCATATTGAAAAAACTTTGCTACAATAGAGGTATGTTAGATTTAGAAACTTACGGCATCACTATGTGGGACGCCAAAAAAATAGATGATTTTCGTCGAACACTACTCAACTGGTATGACCAAGAAAAGCGCGACCTCCCTTGGAGACGTAGCAATAACCCCTATCATATCTGGGTCTCAGAAATCATGCTCCAACAAACTCAAGTTCAAACTGTTATTCCTTATTACTATCGTTTTTTGGAATGGTTTCCAACTGTCGAAGCATTAGCTCATGCAAAAGAGGATAAGCTGCTTAAAGCATGGGAAGGACTAGGCTATTATTCCCGCGTTCGTAACATGCAAAAAGCTGCCCAACAAATCATGAGTGAGCATAATGGCATTTTCCCATCATCTTACCAAGCCATTTCCAGTCTAAAGGGAATTGGACCCTATACTGCTGGCGCTATTTCAAGTATTGCTTTTAATCTGCCAGAGCCTGCTGTTGATGGTAATGTCATGCGTGTTATGGCTCGCTTATTTGAAGTCAATTATGATATTGGCGACCCCAAGAATCGCAAGATTTTTCAAGCTATTATGGAATTGTTAATTGATCCCATAAGGCCAGGTGATTTCAACCAAGCACTGATGGATTTGGGCACCGATATCGAATCAGCAAAAACTCCAAAACCAGATCAATCACCAATTAAATTTTTCTGCGCAGCCTATTTAAATGGAACTTATGACAAATACCCCATTAAAGAACCTAAAAAGAAGCCACGCCCCATTCAAATTGAGGCTTTTGTCCTCCATAATAGCAAGGGAGAATTTTTACTTGAGAAAAATAATCAGGGGAGACTTTTAGGTGGATTTTGGTCTTTTCCAATCATGGAAACCGATCTTGTAGAACAGCAGCTAGACCTATTTGATAATTCCCCTCAAATGCTTGAAAGGGTATCAAAAAAGGCTGCATTTGAAAGTCATTACCAAATAACTCCCAAATGGAGTGAACAGATTTTTCCACAAGTCAAACATACCTTTAGCCATCAAAAATGGACCATTACTTTAAGTGAGGGTGTATTAGACAGTTTCACACCACAAACAGAAAGTGAAATGGCCTGGGTTTCTCCTGAAGATTTGGACAAATACCCTATGGCAACACCACAAAAGAAAATGATGGAAACTTATCTTAGAACCAAGAAGACCTTAATCTAGTATTTTATGACATTCAACTCTTTTCTTGTGTAAAATAGTTAACAGTCTTGTCAACTTTCTGTAAAGGTCTCCTAAAAATAGTTGCTGTTAAACTCCAAAACCCTTTAACAACAGGATGTCAAAAGGTTTTGCTAGACAAAAAAACAAGACTATAATAGATTTGTTATAAAACAAAAAGGAGTCCTATCTATGAAAATCGGGCAACAAATACTTTTTTTCGTAAACAATTCCAACTATCACAAGAAGAACTAGTTGAAAAAGTTTATGTCAGCAGACAGAGTATCTCTAATTGGGAAAATAATAAAACTTACCCTGATATTCATAGCCTTCTTTTACTATCACATCTATTTCAAACTAGCTTAGACGACCTCATTAAAGAAGATATCGAAGAAATGACGTCTATTATTGATAAGAATGATAAAAAATCCTATGAGCGCAATTCGGTTACCATGCTTGGTTTAATGGTCATTATCGCGGTAGCTATTTTCCCTCTTTTATATTTTTTTGGGTGGTTAGGATTTATTACTTACCTTATTTTGTGGGGAATTTGTCTATTTTATGCCTATCGGGTTGAAGCTTTCAAAAACAAATATCAGATTCATACCTATAAAGAGATCCATTGTCTTGCAAACTCAACCCAGTTAAGTCCAATTGAAAAGTGCCAAGAAAAAGCGAAATATCCCTATCAGAAAGTAGCAATTGTTTTAGGTTTTACTATTATTTTTGCTGTTGTCTCTTTAATGTCTAGTCTATTCTTTTTGTGGCTATTCCACCTCAAAATATGAAAAAGGCCAAAGCATCAGTTGCTGGCCTTTTTTCATGTTTTAAATTAGCTTAACTCTGCTACAATAGCTTTGATTTGTTCTTTTGTATGAACACCGGCTACTTGTTTGACCACTTGACCATCTTTTTTGAAGAGTAAGGTCGGGATTGACATAATGCCAAATTGTTGGGCTGTGTTTGGATTTTCATCCACATCAAGTTTCACAATTTTTAACTCGTCTTCGTCAAGTTCAGCAGACAATTGGTCTAAAATTGGTGCCTGCATTAAACATGGACCACACCAAGTTGCCCAAAAGTCAATTAAGACTAAGCCTTCTTTTGTTTCATTTTCAAATGTTGCATCTGTTACGATTTGTGTCATGGTTGACTCCTTTTTCTAGTTTATACCCCTATTTTATGGGAAAAAAAGCAATAAAGCAATAATCTGCTACGGCAACTTCTTTTTTAAAAATAGATGCTCTTCTAACCTAAGGTAGCAATAGTACAGCCCGACCCACCGGCATTTTGCGGGGCATAGGCAAAGCTCTTAACATGTTTATGCCCACGGAGATACTTAGTCACTGCATCACGAATAACACCTGTTCCAATACCGTGGATAATGTCTACCTGACTCATGTTGTTCACCAGAGCCTGGTCAATAAAGGCATCTAATTCTTGCATGGCTTCTTCATAACGTTTGCCACGTAAATCCAGTCGCGCCCTTGGTCCACTGCTTTTAGTTACCTTTTTGATAACATGATGTCTTTGATTTTTAGGTTTTTGAGTGTCCTCAGAGACCTTAGTCAACGTAAATTCATCTTCTTTTAGGGTCATTTTAATCAAACCAACTTGAGCTTCCCACTTATTGCCCTTAACCTGTGCAATCAAGGTTCCACGTTGACCATAAGCTGTAACCACAATATCATCACCAATACGAGCTGCTCTTGCTTTTTTGGCTTGTTTAAGCACCTTATTCTTAGAAAGATCAACTTCAGGAACCAGTTGTTTCAACTTGGTCTTAGCTTCAATAATTTCATGAGGTTTCAATTCGGCTTTTTCATGCAAGTGACTTAAGATTTCTTCACTTTCAGCCAAGGCCAAATCAACAATTTCCTTAGCTTCAAGGCTTGCTTTTTCCATTTCTTTGTCTTTAGCCAGTGAAAATTCATTGTAAAGCTTCTTAACTGCACGGTTGAATTTAACATTATCTTGCTCAATGTCTTTAATATGTTCTAAACGTTTACGGCTGTCTAAGGTTTGAGCTTCTAGTTTTTCAATAATACGGTTGACATCACTGTCTGTAGTCGTCATTTCTTGTGCCTGATTGACAATATGTTGAGCCAGGCCTAATCTGCGAGCTATTTCAAAGGCATTTGAACGCCCAGGAACACCTTGCATAAAACGATAAGTCGGCTTGAGGCTAGTCGTATCAAATTCCATACTGGCATTTTCCACAAATGCTGTCTCAATGCCATAGGCTTTGAGTTCTGGGTAGTGGGTTGTTGCCATGGTTTTAATATTGGTTAAGCGCAGCTGTTCTAAAATAGCCATAGCTAGGCTAGCCCCTTCTTGTGGGTCTGTACCAGCACCAAGTTCATCAAAGAGGACTAAACTATCTGCGTCAGCTTCATTTAGAATCGCAACGATGTGAGTCATATGGCTAGAAAAGGTTGAAAGGCTCTGCTCAATTGATTGCTCATCACCAATATCGGCAAAAATGCCATTAAAGACTGCAATGCTTGAGCCTTTATCAGCTAATATAGGAAGCCCCGATTGTCCCATCAATTGTGCTAAACCTAGAGTTTTGAGCATAATCGTTTTACCACCAGTATTAGGTCCAGTGATGACTATAACGGCTAAATCTTCTTTAAAATGAAGATCATTTGGCACAGGATTTTCAAGTAGGGGATGTCTTACATTTAACAGTTGAAGGGATTTTCCTTGTCGGATTTTTGGGACTGTTGCATGCTTATCTTTCATATAAAGGTATTTGGCACGAACAAAATCTAAATGACCTATAAGCCAAGCGTTATTTGCTAAAACACGACTATAAGGCCTAATCATGCTAGACAATGCTTTTAAGACACGCGCCATTTCATGACGTTCATCAGCACGAAGTTGCGTTATTTCTTCATTGAGTTGAACTAAGGCACGAGGTTCAATGTAGACCGTACTACCAGATGCTGAAATATCATGAACAACACCGGCCACCTTGTTTCTAAAGGTATTCTTAACAGGCAATACACTTCGTCCATTACGACTAGCAATCAATTGCTCTGACAGATAATCTCCTTGCTTTTTGATAACATCTTGTAAAAGATGTCTAGTAGCATTTTCTCTGTCTGAAATTTGGCGACGTATTTTTTCCAACTCTGGACTTGCAAAACTCTCAATAAAACCACCGTCATTAATAGATTGTAAACTTCCTTGTAAACTTGGAAATACCTCTATTTTTTCAAAAAGGTTTTTTAAAACGCGCAGTTCTACCTTCTCCAAATCCGCATAAAAACGGCTGATTTCTGCTGAAACCTGCAATACTTTTTTGATATCTAGAAGTTCCTGAATATTAAGGTCAGCTTCTAAATCTAGACGTTTCATGCTCTGTGTGATGTCTCGCAATTGCCCAATAGCAAACTGATGATGCTCCACAAACAGCTCTTCCATCTCAAGAATTTCAGCAAAATAATCCTTGATTTTTTCCATCTTAAGAGATGGCTCTAAGTCTTGCAATTCCTTCTTGCCTTGTTCTGTTTGCAAGTAGATTTGGAATTGTTCTTTGACTTTAGTAAATTCTAACTGTTCTAAAATCTTATTATTCATATTACTATTATACCTTAATTCATATGGTTTTTGGCAAAATAAAAGACCCTGCTTTTAAAAACAAGGCTTAAATCATTTTGTTTACCCAAAAATGTTTAATTAATTGCGTTATTGGTGGGCAATGTTCAATTAAAAGACGTGTGATAAGGTGTTGGTGCAATTGTTCTTGAACCATGGGCATTGGAACTGTCGCAAGAATGCTTACTCCCATAGCCAAGAAAATAATTGTAACACAGACAGCCATAAGCCCCCCTGCAAGATGATAATACCAGTCATCAAAATAATTGATAGGTAAAAAATGCACTAAAACACCAATCAAACGAAAGATTGCATAGCTAAGGGAAAAAATAGCAAAAAAAGCAATCCCTGCATAATAAACATGGTCTAAATGAAAGATATTCAAATCTTTAAAAAAGTAGATGGAAACCCCTTCAGCAGGATTAGAATAAGGTATCCACAAGGCAATCTTATGAGCCCAATTGTCATAATAACGACTAGCTATCAAAAGGGAAATCAAACTCCCAATAAAATAGAAAGCTTGTAATAATACCCCTCTATTATAACCAATGTAAAAATGCCACAGTAAAAGCAAGAAAATCAGAATAGAAAGCATAGTTATTCCTCTTCTAAATCAGCTCTGTGGGCTTTTTCTTGGATGCCTACTAAGGTTTTTTGGCGTAATTCATTCATTTCAGCTTCCATTTTTTCAACTTCAATTTCACGACTTAGCTGCGTTGACAAAGAGTTAATAGCCATCAAAATAGCAATCGTTTCATTGTCAGCTTCTGGCAATTTAGCCTTGATTGCTTGGTACTTTTCTTTTGCCACATGTTCAACTTCTTCCATAAAGAGATTATCTTTATCTGTTGTCAAGGTTAAGGACTTTTCACCAAAGGTAAATTTATAACGATTATTACTTTTCATAGGGTCACCTCAATTAGCATTATACCTTAATTTCGGGCTTTCGTAAAATAACAAATTCACAGATTTTAAACAGATGGTTTGAGTCAAGGAGCGTTTTTTATGTTAAAATATTTTTTATGGAAAGTATTGTGATGAAAACAGATGCTGCGCTTGAAAAAAAGCTCAGACAAACCTTAAAGGCATATCAAATCAGCAATAATAATCACTACGTGAGCTTTGCTGCCAAATATAAAGGCGTAACCATCCTCCTCTACACATCTGGGAAATTAGTTTTTCAAGGCCAAGAGGCTAAAGAGGTGGCTAAAACATTTGGTTACCAAGACGATTCCAAACAAGATCACAAAGCTGATTCTAATCAAATGCTAGCCTTAATTGGCAGCGATGAAGTTGGAAACGGCTCTTATTTTGGAGGAATCGCTGTTGTTGCAAGTTTTGTGACTCCTGCTGATCATGCTTTTCTAAAACAACTAGGTGTAGATGATTCTAAACAACTCAACGACATCAAGATTAAACAGATTGCTCCTCTTTTAGAAGAACGAATCAAGCATAAAGCCTTATTACTGTCGCCTAAAAAATACAATGAAATGGTGGGAAAAGGAAAAGCCTACAATGCCGTTTCAGTAAAGGTAGCACTCCATAATCAGGCAATCTATCTTTTATTACAAGAAGGGCTTCAACCTGAAAAAATTGTCATTGATGCTTTCACAAGCACTAGTAATTATCACAAACACCTGCAAAAAGAAAAAAATCATTTTTCTAACCCCATCAGCTTAATTGAAAAAGCTGAAAGTCAATTTTTAGCTGTAGCCGTCAGTTCAATCATTGCTCGATATCTTTTTTTAGAGAATTTAGACAAGCTTAGTCAAGAACTCGGTTACACCCTACCAAGTGGAGCTGGCACTCAATCCGATAAAGTCGCTAGTCAATTATTAGCAGCTTATGGCATGTCTGCCTTGGAATACAGTGCTAAATGCCACTTCGCAAACACTCAAAAAGCGCAAGCTATTTTACATCAAAAACCTTAAAGGAGTCTCATGAAACAGTTTTTCAAAGAATGGGGAGTATTCATTCTATTTTTCACCTTATTTCTTCTCTCTCGCTTTTTTATTTGGCAACCCGTAAAAGTAGATGGTCACTCTATGGATCCTACCTTGGCTCACGGAGAGCGCCTCATTATTCTCCAGCATACTCAAATCAACCGCTTTGACATTGTTGTCGCTAAAGAAGATGAAAATGGGCAAAGCAAAGAAATTGTCAAGCGCGTTGTTGGCATGCCCGGAGATGAAATCACCTATAAAAACGACGCCCTTTATATTAACGGTAAAAAAACAAAAGAACCTTACCTAAAAGAATACCTAGCAGCTTTTAAAGAAGATAAATTAGAAAAAACCTATTCTTACAATACCCTTTTCCAAGAATTGGCTCAAAATTCAAATGCCTTCACCACATCTATTGATGGCATGACAGAATTTACAACAAAAATCCCAAACGGTGAATATTTCCTTCTTGGTGATGACCGCATCGTTTCAAGAGACAGCCGTGAAGTAGGCACTTTCAAAAAAGAAGCCATCAAAGGTGAAGTAAAACTACGCTTTTGGCCAATTCCAAAATGTCATCTTTTTTAAATAAATAAATGATGACCTGCCAACGGCAGGTTTTCAGCTATCTCAAGACAAGAAAGGCTAAAGACCAATGGAATACTATTTCTCTGGCACAATTGATCGTATCATTTTTGAAAATGCCAGCAATTTCTTTAAAATTCTTTTGCTGACTGTTGAAGACACAGATAGTGACATGGATGATTTTGAAATTATCGTAACTGGGACCATGGCCGATGTCATCGAAGGTGAGGATTATACTTTTTGGGGCGAGTTAACACAACACCCAAAATATGGTCAGCAAGTTAAATTAAACCGCTATGAGCGAGCTAAACCAACTGCATCAGGTCTTATTAAATATTTTTCTAGCGACCATTTTAAAGGGATTGGTAAAAAAACTGCCGAAAAAATTGTTTCCATCTATGGTGAACATACCATTGATAAAATCCTAGAAGACCCTAGTAAGTTAGACACAATCTCCGGATTTTCAAAAGCCAATCGTGATGCTTTTGTCACCAAATTAAAAGTCAATTATGGCACTGAACAAATTATTGCAGGACTTGTAGAATTAGGCATCTCAAACAACTTTGCCTTTCAAATTTTTGACTTGTATAAAGACGATTCTGTCGCCATGGTCAAAGAAAACCCTTACCGTTTGGTTGAGGATATCCAAGGAATTGGCTTTAAAATGGCTGATAGTTTAGCAGAAGAAATTGGAATTGCTAGCGATTCCCCAAAACGTTTTCGTGCTGCCCTCTTACACTGCCTATTGGAACAATCCATTAGTCAAGGTGATACCTATATTGAAGCAAGAGATCTCTTGGAATACGCCATTACCTTACTTGAAGATAGTCGTCAGATCGAATGCAATCCCGAAAGCGTTGCTAAAGAACTAAGCCAACTGATTGCTGATGGTAAGGTTCATAATGTTGCTACTCGAATTTTTGACGCCAGCCTTTATAAGGCAGAAGAAGGCATTAAAAAACACCTCACTCGTCTGATGGATCATCCTTTAGATAAAAGCATTGCTGAAACAGATATTGATACGCAAATCAAAAATATTGAAAAAAAACATCAGATTCAGTACGATTCGGTTCAAAAACAAGCTATCATCCAGGCATTGACCAGTAAAGTCTTCATTCTAACAGGGGGACCTGGAACTGGAAAAACAACTGTTATTAAAGGCATTTTAGAAGCCTATGCTAGCATCCATGAACTTGACTTACAAGGAAAAGACCTTCCGATTATACTAGCTGCTCCAACAGGGCGTGCTGCAAGACGCATGAATGAATTGACAGGGCTTCCTAGTGCTACCATTCACAGGCACTTAGGTCTCAATGGGGATAATGATTATCAGTCAATGGAAGATTTTCTTGATTGCAATCTTATCATCGTTGATGAATTTTCTATGGTCGACACCTGGTTGGCTAACCACTTATTGGGAGCCTTGTCATCTGATACCCAATTAATTATTGTTGGAGATAGTGACCAATTACCATCTGTTGGCCCCGGCCAGGTTTTAGCAGATTTATTGAAAATTTCTAGCATTCCTCAAATTGCTTTACAGAAAATTTTTCGTCAATCCGAGGATTCAACTATCGTTGACTTGGCCAACCAAATGCGCCAAGGTCTCCTACCACCTGATTTCAAAGCTAAAAAAGCTGACCGTTCCTATTTTGATGCCCTGCCCCAACACATCCCTTCCATGGTAACAAAGATTGTCAGCGCAGCTATCAACAGTGGCATTTCAGAGGATGAAATCCAAATTTTAGCTCCTATGTATAAGGGACAAGCTGGCATTACTAATCTCAACCAATTGATGCAAGACTTACTTAATCCTCTTGATGGGCAAAGCGAGTTTGCCTTTAATGACTTGAAATTCCGAAAAAATGACAAAGTCCTCCATCTGGTTAATGATACCCAACAAAATGTCTTTAATGGTGATATTGGTTACATCACCGATTTAATCCCTGCTAAATACACCGAATCTAAACAAGATGAAATTGTGATGGATTTCGAAGGTACTGAAGTCTCCTACCCTCGTAATGAATGGTTAAAAATCACCCTTGCTTATGCTATGAGCATTCATAAATCCCAAGGAAGTGAATTTCAAGTGGTCATTCTTCCCATCACACGTCAAAGTGGTCGTCTCTTGCAGCGAAACCTCATTTATACTGCTGTAACACGCTCAAAAAGTAAACTCATTCTTTTGGGAGAATATGCTGCTTTTGACTATGCCATCCAAAATGAAGGGGATAAGCGAAAAACCTATCTGGTTCAACGCTTTACACCAGAGGGGATTGACAATAACACTGTTGAGGGAACAGATACCACCTCACAAAAGGCAAAAGATCAGCCCCCTTCTCAAGAAGACCTCATAACAACAGATAAAGAATACATCCTAACCAGTGAGAATATGCTAGAGATTGATCCCATGATTGGTTTAAGTCAGGACGACATCGCATCATTTTTTTGAAAAAAATAAAAAATCTATTTTAATTGTCAGTTGATATGTTATAATATGCTTGTATTATCAAATAAACACAAGGGAATTTAGGAGGTTCTTATGATATCATACGAAAAAGTGCGTCAATCACTTAAAACATTGAACATGACGGTTATCGTCCTCAATATTATTGAACTTGTTTTTTCAGTAATCTTATTTGTGTCACTTTATTTCACTTTGAATAATGAAGATATAAAAGCTACACTTCCACCAGAACAACTGGATGTTTTAAAGCAATCTCTTAGCCCATTTAATATTTTTATGATGGTGATTTCACTAGGCTTAACAATAGCTATCATTGTATTAGCATTTCAAAACCGTTCAAAGATTGCTCAAGATTTTGAAATTAACTACATGCCTTATTTTCTTGGGCTAGGTTCAATTCTTCTTTCAATCGTTCAAATGTTTTTAAATCAATTTAGTCTTATTAGTTTTGCTATTAACCTTGCATTAGCTTCACTCTATTTCTTCTCATACCTTAAAGCTAAAACTTTAAACGGAAAAGAAGACATCATTGACGCTTAAATAAATCACAAAACAGTTAGGAAAAATCCTAACTGTTTTTTAGATATCAAGTGATACTTCAAAGTTTTCTTGGTCTAACCCTGTCATGGTAACTCCCAACAGGCGAATGCCTGTATCATTTTCCTTTAAACTATCAAAAATATCAGCAGCTGTTTGATTGATCAAGTCATAATCTCGACTAAGCTTCGTAAGGCCAACCCTTTTCGTTAGGGTTGTAAAGTCAGCATAACGCACTTTTAAAATAACAATTTTGCCTTTTTTATTGTTTTTAACCATGATATCAGCAACCCGCCGAGCATTTTTAGCAATTTCAACTTTAACATCTTCTTCTCTATAAAGAAGTTTAGTATAGGTCCTTTCACTGCCAATTGATTTTCGGATACGGTCTGGTTTAACAGGTGATAGACTAATCCCACGTGCTTTGCGGTAAAGGTCATAACCAAAGCGACCAAACTGATCAATTAATTGCATTTCGCTTAGTTCCAGTAAATCTGCCCCTTTGTAAACACCCATCGCATTAAGAGTCTCAACCGACTTTTTACCGACACCGTGAAATTTTTCAATGGGTAAGGCTGCCAAAAAATTCTGTGCATCCTCTGGTAAAACAAGAGTTAAACCGTGTGGTTTTTCATAATCACTAGCTAATTTTGCTAGGAACTTGTTGTAGGAAACACCCGCTGAGCAGGTTAGGTGAACTTCCTGCCATATGTCATGTTGAATCAATTTTGCGATTTTCATTGCCGATTTAATGCCTAACTTATTTTCAGTGACATCCAAGTAAGCCTCATCGATGGACATAGGCTCAACCAAATCTGTATAACGTTTGAAAATCTGACGAATTTCTAGTCCCACCTCTTTATACTTACTATAATTTCCAGAGATAAAGACAGCATGTGGACAGCGTTCATAAGCTTCCTTAGAACTCATAGCAGAATGAATCCCAAAACGTCTAGCTTCATAATTGCAGGTTGACACAACCCCACGTCCACCCGTTTCTCGAGGGTCTTTTGCTATAACAACAGGCTTTCCTTGCAAATCAGGATTATCGCGCTCCTCCACTGCAGCAAAAAAAGCATCCATATCGATGTGAATGATTTTTCGCGATGTATCATTAATAAGCGGAAAAATTAACATGACAAACCTCCATCTTCATTATACTCTTTACTGATAATTCTGCAAAGGCGAGCATTATAATACAGATCTGTAATCTTTTTTTAAAACTGTATTATAAAAGAAAATGTCTTTTGTCAAGAAATATGCTTGGGAAACCGTTTACCATATGTTAAACTATTTTTATAAAGCAACAGAATGGCTCTGTTACTAGAATTTTAAGGAGAATATTATGGCAACTGTAAAAACTAATACAGAAGTTTTCGAAAAAGCTTGGGAAGGCTTTAAAGGAACTGACTGGAAAGAAAAAGCAAGTGTATCACGTTTTGTACAAGCTAACTACACACCTTATGATGGTGATGAAAGTTTCTTAGCTGGTGCAACTGAACGTTCACTACACATCAAAAAAGTTATCGAAGAAACAAAAGCAGAATACGAAGCAACTCGCTTCCCATTTGACACTCGCCCTTCTTCAATCGCCGGTATCCCTGCTGGATATATCGACCAAGAAAAAGAGCTGATCTACGGTATCCAAAACGATGAATTATTCAAATTAAACTTCATGCCTAAAGGTGGTATCCGCATGGCGGAGACAACCCTTATTGAAAATGGTTATGAGCCAGACCCTGCTGTTCATGAAATCTTTACGAAATATGTTACAACAGTTAACGATGGTATTTTCCGCGCTTACACTTCTAACATCCGTCGCGCTCGTCATGCACACACAGTAACTGGTCTTCCAGATGCTTACTCACGTGGCCGTATCATTGGTGTTTACGCACGTCTTGCCCTTTATGGAGCAGACTATTTGATGCAAGAAAAGGTTAACGACTGGAATGCTATCACTGCTATTGATGAAGAAACAATCCGTCTTCGTGAAGAAATTAACCTTCAATACCAAGCACTTGGTGAAGTTGCAAAACTTGGTGATCTTTATGGACTAGATGTTCGCCGCCCTGCTGAAAACGTTAAAGAAGCTATCCAATGGGTTAACATTGCATTCATGGCTGTATGTCGTGTCATCAACGGTGCTGCAACATCTCTTGGACGTGTGCCAATCGTTCTTGACATTTTTGCAGAACGCGACCTTGCTCGTGGAACATTCACTGAATCTGAAATTCAAGAATTCGTTGATGACTTCGTTCTTAAACTTCGTACTGTAAAATTCGGTCGTACAAAAGCTTACGATGCGCTTTACTCAGGTGACCCAACATTCATCACAACATCTATGGCTGGTATGGGTAACGATGGTCGTCACCGCGTTACTAAAATGGACTACCGTTTCTTGAACACACTTGATAACATTGGCAACTCTCCTGAGCCAAACTTGACTGTTCTTTGGACTGATAAATTGCCAGAAGCATTCCGTCGCTACTGTATGACAATGAGTCATAAACACTCTTCAATCCAATATGAAGGTGTCACAACTATGGCTAAAGAAGGCTATGGTGAAATGTCATGTATCTCATGTTGTGTATCACCCCTTGACCCTGAAAATGAAGAAAAACGCCACAACATCCAATACTTTGGTGCACGTGTTAACGTTCTTAAAGCACTTCTTACAGGTCTTAACGGTGGATATGATGACGTTCACAGAGACTACAAAGTGTTCAATGTTGTTGAGCCAATCACTTCAGAAATCCTTAACTACGATGAAGTAATGGCTAACTTTGAAAAATCACTTGATTGGTTGACTGATACTTACGTAGATGCCTTAAACATCATTCACTACATGACTGATAAATATAACTACGAAGCTGTTCAAATGGCCTTCTTGCCAAGCCACCAACGTGCTAACATGGGATTCGGTATCTGTGGTTTCGCAAATACTGTTGACACATTATCAGCTATTAAATACGCTAGCGTTAAAACTATCCGCGACGAAAACGGCTATATCTATGACTACGAAGTTACAGGTGACTTCCCTCGTTATGGTGAAGATGATGACCGTGTAGATGATATCGCTAAATGGTTGATGGAAGCTTACCACACACGTCTTGCAAGCCACAAACTTTACAAAGATGCTGAAGCTTCAGTTTCACTACTTACAATCACATCAAACGTTGCGTACTCAAAACAAACAGGTAACTCTCCAGTTCACCGTGGTGTATTCCTTAACGAAGATGGTTCAGTAAACACAAGCAAAGTTGAGTTCTTCTCACCAGGTGCTAACCCATCAAACAAAGCAAAAGGTGGATGGTTACAAAACCTTAACTCTCTTGCGAAACTGGAATTCTCACACGCTAACGATGGTATCTCATTAACAACACAAGTATCACCAAAAGCACTCGGTAAAACATTCGACGAGCAAGTTAATAACTTGGTAGCTGTTCTTGATGGTTACTTTGAAAACGGCGGACAACACGTAAACTTAAACGTTATGGACCTTAACGATGTTTACGAAAAAATCATGTCTGGTGAAGACGTTATCGTTCGTATCTCAGGTTACTGTGTAAACACTAAATACCTAACTCCTGAACAAAAACAAGAATTGACTCAACGTGTCTTCCACGAAGTCCTTTCAATGGATGATGCTGCACAAGCAATCTCAGGAAACTAATCCTCAAAAGAAACATTGCCAATTGACAATGTTTCTTTTTTCGTTACAATAGTAGTATGAAAATTAGACAAAGTAGAAATACCCTTTCAGATACCTATTTAGATGCCTTAGCGATTCGTAAAACTGTTTTTGTAGATGAGCAACGGGTACCTCTTGCTATTGAAATTGACGAAAATGAAGCCCTTTGTCTCCATTTTGTTCTTTACAACGAGTTAGAGCAGGCTTGCGCCACCTGTCGCATTTTACCAGACAAAAACCAGCAAAGCGTTACACTCCAACGCATGGCTGTCTTAAAAGAACACAGAGGGCAATCTCTAGGCCAAATCTTGATTCAAGAAGTGATTGCTTTTTGTCAAGAACAGGGCTTTACAGAAATCGTTTTGCACGCGCAAACTACTGCACGCGGCTTTTATCAAAAAGAGGACTTCAATGAAGTTGGCGACATCTTCCAAGAGGCTGGAATAGATCATATCACCATGTCTAAAACATTATGAGGCTGGGCAAAAAGTAGCTTCAGAATAGAAAAAACGAGCATTTCCGCAGTTGGAGATGCTCGTTTTCCTATGTCATGGTTTATAATTATAATAACGACAAAACAACTAGAAAGCCATGACTATGTATAAAGAGTATAACACAAATCAACTCAGTTTGGAATTAAATCTTGCCTACGATATTCCAATGAATCATGAGGTTAGATTAATCAGTCTCTTTGTGGACAGTATTCCAAATCATATTTTGCTTGAAGAGACGTCTCACACTGGTCGTCCTGCCTTTCATCCTGCCATGCTTTTGAAGATGACGCTCTTCGCCTATGCCCGCCAGGTCTTTTCTGGTCGCAAAATAGTTCAGATGAATGAAGAAGTCATTCCCATGAAATGGTTGAGCCAGGACACCTACGTTAGCTATAAAACCATCAATAATTTTCGTTCTAGTAAACATGCCAATAACCTAATTAAGACCGCCTTTATTTATTTCACCCTCCTCATGCGTGAGAATGGCATGATTGAAGATGATGCTCTCTTTATCGATGGCACCAAGCTAGAAGCTGATGCTAATCTCTACTCTTTCACTTGGAAAAGAGCTGTTGATAAATACGAAGAGGCACTAAACGGAAAAATCTCAGAACTCTATGACCAGCTGGTTCAAGAGGGGGTAAACCTAGCTCTGTCTAAAGAAGAATGCGAAACCAGCGAGGGGTTAGTGCGCCTTTTAGAAGACACTGAACAGGCCTTGGCGGAAGTTGAGAAATCAATTTCTGAGGAACCAAAAGTTATCAAGGGAGGTTCTGCCAATAAACAAAAGCGACGTCGTATTAAGAAACTGCGCAACCAGTTGAGAAAGGATTATCTCCCTCGTAAGCAACGCTATGAGGAGGCTAGAGAGATTCTAGAAGAGCGTAACTCTTTCTCCAAAACGGACCACGATGCCACTTTTATGCGAATGAAAGAGGACCACATGATGAATGGCCAGCTCAAACCTGGCTATAATGTTCAAGCTGCCACCAATGGTCAATATGTTCTTGCATATGATATATTTCCAAATCCAACGGACACCCGAACCCTGAAACCATTTCTCCAATCCATTCAAACTCTGGACCTCTTCCAAAATATTGTCGCCGATGCCGGTTATGGCAGTGAGGAGAATTATAGTTTTATCATTGATGAGTTGGAGAAATCTCCTCTGATTCCCTATGGCATGTACCAGAAGGAATTGACTAAGAAATATAAAAACAGTCCTACTAATCCAAATAATTGGGACTACCTTGAAGAAACAGACCAATTCATTAAACCAGATGGTGTTGTTTATTCCTTTAAATATTACTCTCGTAGAAAAGATAAGTATGGCTTTGAACGGGATTTCAAGATTTATGAGGCAGAAAAAATACAAAGCACGGAAGAGTTGGAAAAACTTTCCAAAACAGAAAGTGGTCGCCAGAAACAGATCCATTACAATCCAACTTGGAATTACTTTAAAGAACTCATAAAGGAAGAATTACATAGCGAAGATGGCTCTCGAATCTATGCCAAACGGAAAATCGATGTCGAACCCGTTTTTGGCCGATTGAAGAGTGTTTTTGGCGTGCGTAGAGTCCATGTCAGAGGCAATCAAGCCGTCCAAACGGAGGTTGGATTCCTCTTCATGAGTATGAATCTCACGAAATTAGCTAAGAATCTCGACTCTAAAACTTCAAATACTCAAAAACCACACAGTGATTTTTTCATCTTGATTGTTTTCAAGACTGAAATCTCTGCGTGGTTTTATTTGAAGCTACTTTTTGCCCAGCCTCTTTATAGTGCTGATAATAACTAAGCTTATCACGTCATGGTTGAGATTGACTGAATAGCTTTTGGAACTTGTTGGTCAATAATACATAGCCATTATCAGTATTATGACAATTCATTTGACTGACTGCTTTCAGTCATTGATTCAGAAGCCAACTCGGAAAAAGCTTCTATTAAGGAATCGGTAATAGACTCACTTAATAGTTCTGAGGTTGATTCGGAAATCGATTCACTGAGTGAGTGCTCAAAATCTTTTTCCTTTTTCTTCTTTCTTCCAAATAATCCTGCAAAAACAAGACCTGCGCCTAAAGCTGTTGCAATTGAAGCCGATTCTTCACCAGTATGAGGCAAAGGTTTTGCCCATCCAGATTCGGACGTTGACTCTGAAATGGACTCACTTAAGGATTCGGATGTGGATTCCGAAATCGATTCGCTTAAGGACTCTGAAACTGATTCCGAAATCGATTCGCTCAGAGACTCTGACGTGGATTCTGAGATTGATTCACTTAGAGATTCTGAGGTCGACTCGGAGATAGATTCACTTAGGGATTCAGATGTCGATTCTGAGATTGATTCACTTACTGACTCAGATGTAGACTCACTCAAGGATTCGGACGTGGACTCTGAAATCGATTCACTCACTGACTCTGACGTAGACTCTGAAATCGATTCACTCAGGGATTCGGACGTCGATTCTGAGATTGATTCACTTACTGACTCAGATGTAGACTCACTCAAGGATTCGGACGTGGACTCCGAAATCGATTCACTTAGAGATTCGGACGTCGACTCAGAAATGGACTCACTCAAGGATTCAGACGTAGATTCGGAGATTGACTCACTTACTGACTCTGACGTAGATTCGGAGATTGACTCACTCAAGGATTCGGACGTAGACTCCGAAATGGATTCACTCAAGGATTCTGAGATTGACTCGGAAATGGACTCACTTAAGGATTCGGAGGTGGATTCCGAAATGGATTCGCTTAAGGACTCGGACGTAGACTCGGAAATAGATTCACTTAGAGATTCTGAGGTCGACTCGGAGATAGATTCACTCAAGGATTCGGACGTCGATTCTGAAATAGACTCACTCAAGGATTCGGATGTGGACTCTGAAATCGATTCACTCAAGGATTCAGAGATTGACTCGGAAATGGACTCACTTAAGGATTCGGATGTGGATTCCGAAATGGATTCGCTTAAGGACTCGGACGTAGACTCTGAAATCGATTCACTTAGAGATTCGGAGGTCGACTCGGAGATAGATTCACTCAAGGATTCAGAGGTTGACTCTGAAATCGATTCGCTCAGGGATTCGGAGGTCGACTCGGAGATGGATTCACTCAAGGATTCAGACGTGGATTCTGAGATTGACTCACTTACTGACTCAGATGTAGACTCAGAAATCGATTCGCTTAAAGACTCTGATGTTGATTCCGAAATGGACTCACTTAGAGACTCAGACGTAGACTCCGAGATTGATTCGCTTAGAGATTCGGAGGTAGACTCCGAAATAGATTCACTCAAGGATTCGGACGTAGACTCCGAAATAGATTCACTCAAGGATTCGGACGTAGACTCCGAAATGGACTCACTTACTGACTCAGATGTAGAGTCCGAAATGGACTCACTCAGGGATTCGGACGTCGATTCCGAAATGGACTCGCTCAGGGATTCGGACGTCGATTCGGACGTCGATTCCGAAATGGACTCACTTAGGGATTCGGACGTCGATTCCGAAATGGACTCGCTTACTGACTCAGATGTAGACTCTGAAATGGACTCACTTAAGGATTCTGATGTGGATTCCGAGATTGATTCACTTAGAGATTCTGAGGTCGACTCGGAGATAGATTCACTTAGGGATTCAGATGTCGATTCGGAGATTGACTCACTTACTGACTCAGATGTAGACTCAGAAATGGATTCACTCAAGGACTCTGAAACTGATTCCGAAATCGATTCGCTCAGAGACTCAGACGTCGACTCCGAAATGGACTCGCTCAGGGATTCGGACGTCGACTCGGAAATAGATTCACTTAAGGACTCTGAAACTGATTCCGAAATCGATTCGCTCAGAGACTCAGACGTAGATTCGGAGATTGACTCACTTACTGACTCAGATGTAGACTCCGAAATGGACTCACTCAAGGATTCGGACGTCGACTCCGAAATGGATTCACTCAAGGATTCAGACGTAGATTCGGAGATTGACTCACTCAAGGATTCGGACGTCGACTCGGAAATCGACTCACTTACTGACTCAGACGTGGACTCAGAAATGGATTCACTCAAGGATTCAGACGTAGATTCGGAGATTGACTCACTCAAGGATTCAGACGTAGATTCGGAGATTGACTCACTCAAGGATTCGGAGGTAGAGTCTGAAATGGACTCACTTAGAGACTCAGACGTAGATTCGGAGATTGATTCACTTAGAGATTCTGACGTAGACTCCGAAATGGACTCGCTCAGGGATTCGGACGTAGACTCAGAAATCGATTCACTCAAGGATTCGGACGTCGATTCTGAAATAGACTCACTCAAGGATTCGGAGGTCGATTCTGAGATTGACTCACTTACTGACTCAGACGTCGATTCTGAGACAGATTCACTTAAGGACTCGGAAACTGATTCCGAAATCGATTCGCTCAGAGATTCGGACGTGGACTCAGAAATGGATTCACTCAAGGATTCGAACGTTGACTCCGAAATGGATTCACTTAGAGACTCAGACGTAGATTCTGAAATGGACTCACTTAAGGATTCAGAGATTGACTCGGAAATGGACTCACTCAAGGATTCAGACATGGACTCGGATATGGACTCGCTCAGGGATTCGGACGTCGATTCTGAGATTGACTCACTTACTGACTCAGATGTAGACTCAGAAATGGATTCACTCAAGGATTCAGAGGTTGACTCCGAAATGGATTCGCTCAGGGATTCAGACGTCGATTCCGAAATGGATTCGCTTAAGGACTCGGACGTAGATTCAGAGATTGATTCACTTAGAGACTCAGACGTGGACTCGGAAATGGACTCACTTAAGGATTCTGATGTGGATTCTGAGACAGATTCACTTAAGGACTCTGAAACTGATTCTGAAATCGATTCACTCAGAGATTCGGACGTCGACTCGGAAATGGATTCGCTCAAGGATTCGGACGTCGATTCTGAGATTGACTCACTTACTGACTCAGACGTCGATTCTGAGACAGATTCACTTAAGGACTCTGAAACTGATTCCGAAATCGATTCGCTTAAGGACTCGGACGTCGATTCTGAGATTGATTCACTTAAGGACTCTGAAACTGATTCCGAAATCGATTCACTCAAGGATTCGGACGTAGACTCCGAAATGGACTCACTCAAGGATTCGGACGTAGACTCGGACATTGATTCACTTAGAGATTCGGAAGTCGATTCCGAAATGGATTCGCTCAGGGATTCGGAGGTCGACTCTGAAATAGACTCACTTAAGGATTCAGACGTTGACTCCGAGATTGATTCGCTTAGAGATTCGGAGGTCGACTCCGAAATGGATTCACTTAGAGATTCTGAGGTCGACTCGGAGATTGATTCACTTAGGGATTCAGATGTCGATTCTGAGATTGACTCACTTACTGACTCAGATGTAGACTCAGAAATGGATTCACTCAAGGATTCAGACGTGGACTCCGAAATGGATTCGCTCAGGGATTCAGACGTCGATTCCGAAATGGATTCGCTTAAGGACTCGGACGTCGATTCAGAGATTGATTCACTCAAGGATTCAGACGTTGACTCCGAAATGGATTCGCTCAGGGATTCAGACGTCGATTCCGAAATGGATTCACTTAGAGACTCAGACGTGGACTCGGAAATGGACTCACTTAAGGATTCTGATGTGGATTCTGAGACAGATTCACTTAAGGACTCTGAAACTGATTCCGAAATCGATTCGCTCAGAGACTCAGACGTCGACTCGGAGATAGATTCGCTTAGGGAGTCAGATGTCGATTCTGAGATGGACTCACTCAGGGATTCAGAGTGAGATTCGGAAACCGACTCAGAGACAGATTCAATAACTGATTCTGAAGTAGATTCACTCACTGATTCTAAAATCGATTCAGACGTTGATTCGGAAACCGACTCCGCAATTGAAAAAGATTCCGAGATTGATAAAGATTCCGACGCAGAGATTGATGTGGCATCGTTATAGGTCACAATAACATCAACAACTTTAACTTCCCCATCCGGTGTCGTTAATTGAACTTGAACTGTGGTTGTTTTTGATTGAGGATTGTAAGTCGGGATAGGACTTATCAGCTTCTTTTGAATAGTAGTAGGAACAGTCGAATCACCTGCTAAAATAGTTGCTTTATCTAAAATTTCTTGCTCAGTAACAGTTTGGTTCCATTCTTTTGTGATGCTCCCCCCAGAAGCATCTAACACGTAGATATAAATAGTTCCTGAATTAGTTATTGCACCAGCATTATCAGCAACATCAATACTTTCTGGATATCGTCCTAATTTTGTGGTTGAGGTTGTTGACCCACTATAAATAACCTTTCCATTTTGAACTGAAAAAGCTAAATTTCCAATATTATTAGAAGTGTTTGTATTGTTGGCATTTTTAAATATTACATTACTAATGGTTCCATCTGGATCGGAAGCTGGATACTCAACATATTTTTGTGTTCCTCGCCAAGTATAGATATCTATTTTAGAAACAACTGGAGCAATATTTGTAATTTGATAATTTAAATTACCTACTTCTGCTTGTCCATCATTCAAAACATGAGTAGTACCAGTCGAATTATCAATGATTTCATAATAATACTTCATGGTTCCGATTGCATTTGGATGTGCTTGCAAATAGGATACTGCTTCTGCTACTGTTACAAAGTTTGTTGTTGTTGAAGTTGTTGATGTCGTTGTTGTTGAAATAAATTGAATCCCTTTTAAAACTGGAGTAAAACCACTATCCACAATTAAAAGAGATTCTAATTGAACACCTGCTTTTGAAACATAACTAGCTGCTGTTGAAGATTTCGGAACCGACATATTCAAGGTAGCTGCTCTGCCATTTGTATAGGAACCTGAAGCCATTAACACTACATCTGTTCCTGTAAAAGTCGAACTTGAAGCATCAGAAACAAGGACGGAATCCTCAGCAGAAATCTTATCTACCCCAAGAGACCCTCCTGCAGCTAAAGTACCTAATGCTGCAACCCCCTTGAGGACAGTGGCACTTGAAATTCCTCCTCGTTCCAAATTATCACTTTGAATGTCAGATTCATCTCTTCCCCCCTTAAACAGATGAATCAATCCCACATGTGACATAATTGTTCGAATCCACCGCTTGCCCGATTTGTGTATTTTTACCCGTGTTTTCTGAAACGATTCTGCAACTTTAACTTTATTAAATTTTTTCATTATTTCTCTCTCCATAAATAATCATTTCATCATAGCATATTTTCATTAAAAAAGCAATCAAAATTAGACCCCCGTTTATTGCATAATCCCTCCATTATTAGAAATAACTATTATTTTTATCTTTGTCTTATAAAAAACATTATCACAAGTAATATTTTATTCTCATCTCACTAAAATTAGTTAACAGCTGACATTCAAATTAAGGAAAAATAGTCATATGCGTTTTCATCCAAAACCAAAAGATAGTTAACAGTTTTTCAACACCTGTTCAATATCACATTCAAAAAATCAAAATGGCTGGACAAATGTTTCCGACTACAATAAAAAGCTATAGAATTTCAGTGTCAAAACCGTTAATTCTATAGCTTTTTAGAGTATTTTTTAAAAAAAGAAAGTGTGATAATAACATTTTTGTGCTAGTCTTCTTTTAAATTTCAAAAGAACTTTCCAAAAATAACCTTTTATCGCATTATTTCTGATAAGGACTCTGAAATCAATTCAGAAGCGGATTCTAACAAAGTTTCTGAAATGGACTCACTTAATAATTCCGACGTAGACTCTGAAATGGATTCACTTAAAGATTCTTCTTCCCTTTTTTTACGTCTTCGACCAAACAAACCAGCAAAAAGTAATCCTGCTCCTAATGCTGTTGCAATAGATGTTGACTCTTCACCAGTATGAGGAAGAGATTTGGGGTGATTAGATCTTGGGATAGACTCGCTTAGCGATTCGGACGTGGACTCAGAAATCGATTCTGAGATTGATTCACTCAAGGATTCTGATGTAGACTCCGAAATCGATTCGCTCAGGGATTCAGACGTCGATTCCGAAATGGATTCGCTTAAGGACTCGGACGTAGACTCAGAAATGGACTCGCTCAGGGATTCGGACGTGGACTCCGAAATCGATTCGCTTAAGGACTCGGACGTAGACTCCAAAATGGATTCACTTAGAGATTCTGAGGTCGACTCGGAGATTGATTCACTTAGGGATTCAGATGTCGATTCTGAGATTGACTCACTTACTGACTCAGATGTAGACTCAGAGATTGACTCACTTACTGACTCAGATGTAGACTCACTTAAGGATTCAGATGTCGATTCTGAGATTGATTCGCTTAGAGATTCTGAGGTCGACTCCGAAATGGACTCACTTAGAGATTCTGAGGTCGACTCGGAGATAGATTCACTTAGGGATTCAGATGTCGATTCTGAGATTGACTCACTTACTGACTCAGATGTAGACTCAGAGATTGACTCACTTACTGACTCAGATGTAGACTCACTTAAGGATTCAGATGTCGATTCTGAGATTGATTCGCTTAGAGATTCTGAGGTCGACTCCGAAATCGATTCACTCAGGGATTCTGACGTGGACTCAGAAATGGACTCGCTCAGTGACTCAGACGTTGACTCGGAGATGGACTCACTCAAGGATTCGGACGTGGACTCAGAAATCGATTCACTTACTGACTCGGACGTCGATTCTGAGATTGATTCACTTAAGGACTCTGAAACTGATTCCGAAATCGATTCGCTCAGAGACTCTGACGTGGATTCTGAGATTGATTCACTTAGAGATTCGGAGGTCGACTCGGAGATAGATTCACTTAGGGATTCAGATGTCGATTCTGAAATAGACTCACTCAAGGATTCGGACGTCGATTCTGAAATGGACTCACTTAAGGATTCAGATGTGGATTCCGAAATGGACTCGCTTAGCGATTCGGACGTAGACTCCGAAATGGACTCACTTAGAGATTCTGATGTAGACTCGGATATGGACTCGCTCAGGGATTCGGAAGTCGACTCGGAAATCGATTCGCTTACTGATTCAGACGTGGACTCAGAAATCGATTCACTCAAGGATTCAGACATAGATTCGGAGATTGACTCACTTACTGACTCTGACGTCGATTCTGAGACAGATTCACTTAAGGACTCTGAAACTGATTCCGAAATCGATTCGCTCAGTGATTCAGACGTCGACTCCGAGATGGACTCACTCAAGGATTCAGACGTCGACTCCGAGATGGATTCACTTAGAGATTCGGAGGTCGACTCCGAAATCGATTCGCTTACTGATTCAGACGTGGACTCAGAAATCGATTCACTCAAGGATTCAGATGTGGACTCAGAAATCGATTCACTCAGGGATTCAGACGTCGATTCTGAGACAGATTCACTTAAGGACTCTGAAACTGATTCGCTCAGAGACTCGGACGTGGATTCTGAAATGGACTCACTCAGAGATTCGGAGGTCGACTCTGAGATTGATTCACTTAGAGATTCGGACGTAGACTCAGAAATCGATTCACTTAGAGATTCTGATGTAGACTCGGAAATCGACTCACTTAGAGACTCAGACGTGGACTCAGAAATCGATTCACTCAAGGATTCGGACGTCGACTCGGAGATAGATTCACTTAGGGATTCGGAGGTCGACTCCGAAATGGATTCACTTAAGGATTCAGACGTGGACTCCGAAATCGATTCACTCAGGGATTCAGACGTGGACTCCGAAATCGATTCACTCAAGGACTCGGACGTCGACTCTGAAATCGATTCACTTAGAGATTCTGAGGTCGACTCGGAGATAGATTCACTCAAGGATTCGGACGTCGATTCTGAAATAGACTCACTCAAGGATTCAGAGGTTGACTCTGAAATCGATTCGCTCAGGGATTCGGAGGTCGACTCGGAGATGGATTCACTCAAGGATTCAGACGTGGATTCTGAGATTGACTCACTTACTGACTCAGATGTCGACTCAGAAATGGACTCACTTAAGGATTCTGATGTCGACTCTGAAATGGATTCACTTAAGGATTCGGATGTAGACTCAGAAATGGATTCGCTCAAGGATTCAGACGTCGACTCCGAAATCGATTCACTTAGAGATTCAGACGTTGACTCCGAAATAGACTCACTCAAGGATTCAGACGTCGACTCCGAGATTGATTCGCTTACTGATTCCGAAATAGACTCAGAAACTGATTCAGAGACTGATTCAGAGACTGAAACCGATTGTGAAACCGAAATTGATTTCGAGGTCGAAGCTGACTGAGACGTTGATAAAGACGTCGATTGTGATACAGACTGGGAAAGCGATAAGGATTTAGATGCCGAGGCTGATTGTGAGGTTGATAAAGACGTCGACTGTGAGGTCGAAGTTGACTGGGAAAGCGATAAAGATTTAGAGCCCGAGACTGATTGCGATGTTGATAAAGATGTCGACTGCGAGGTCGAAGCTGACTGGGAAAGCGATAAGGATTTAGACGTTGAGGCCGATTGTGAGGTTGATAAAGAAGTTGATTTTGAGGTTGAGGCTGACTGGGATACTGACGTTGATAGCGATTGCGAAGCCGAAATTGAAGTCGACGTTGATCGAGATGTCGAATTTGAAGTGAAATCCGATGTTTTATCTAGTTTATCAATATTAACAACTTCTTGTTGATTGCTTGCTGTATATGGAGACATATAAGCTGAATACGGCTTAGCCCCACTTGTATTATAGTCATATTGTGCATAATAAGTATTATTTGCTTGAGTACTTAACGAAGCAGTTGTTCTCATACGAAAGGTATCATAGGTAAATCCAGCTTCAAGTTTTGTTGTAAACTCAATAGTATAAACAGTATTTGGAACAGTTGACACACTGTTTGAAAAGAACAAACTTTCTGCATAAGGTGTACTTGTTAATGAACTGTATAATTTTGACTGAGTATAGTCTGTATATGTAGACAATGTTGTGATGACATTTGAAGTAATATCGTTCATGGCTACACCATTCCATGTCACACTTCCTACTAAATCCATACCATCCATACGAATATTTATCCCAGGATATGTAGCTGTTGAAGTACTTGTGTAACTATAGGTCGCAATCCATTTTACGGTTCCATCTGCTTGAATATAACCATTTAATACAAAATCAGGATGGACAGTTGTTGTAATATTCTGATAACGGTTATTAGCATCATGAAAATCAGGTGTAGCCGTTGTAATTGCTGCTGATTGAATATTTAATGTCGATTTTGTAACTGGTGCTGTATAAAGTGTTGACTGTGCTTCAACTGTAAAGTTATAAACCTTATTTACAGAAGATAAGGTTGCTGTAATACTGGATTGATTGGTATCCACTAATTGATAGTTTGAAAGTTCCTGATGACTATCTAAATCAGCACTAACTGTTACTAAAGCAGTATCTACTGTTTCTCCAGATTTTAAAGTATATGTTTGAACTTCTGAATAAATAATTTGCCCTGATGATGAATCTGTATAATTTATGGTATAGGAAATATCTTGTGACGTACTTGTCGTATTTGTTGATGTCATTGGTACAGAATCAGAATTAACAGTTGACATATCTGAAGACTGTGCATTAACTACAGTATCATCAGAAAAGACATGATCTGAACCCAAAAAGGCTCCTCCCGCAAGCGTTGCTAATGCAGTGGCTCCTCTTAGTATTGTGTTCGCTGAAATATGATCCTTCCCCAACTCATCAATGCGAACAGTATTTACATCAGGATTTTTTTGACCCAATCGAATGTGACCAACTTGTGATATCACAATTCTAACCCAGCCTTTTCCTGACTTGTGCATTTTTACCCGAGTATTGCGAAAAGACTCCACAAAATGCGATTTATTAAATTTCCCCATTTTCTCTCTCCATATATGTCTCTCTCCATATATGTTTTTTCTAATTTTTTGATATTTTTAAATTATAACATTTTTAGATGAAACTTCAATATCAAATATTAAATTTTCTGAAAAAAACAATGCAATGAAAGATACACTAACTGATAGCTTAAATGCTTCCTTTCATACATCAACTTTGGTAAAAATCATAATTATTTTTAAACTCTTGATTAGCATATACAAAAATTATTCATTATTACAAATTCTGAAAATTACCCATATAATACTTGTACTGACATCAAAAAACGATTCCCTAACTTCAATCATCAATACTTATACCTCTAAAATAGATTGTAACTCTTTTACGCACTTTTGAAAAATATTATACTATACATTTTACAAAGAATTATCACAAACAAAATAAAAAAAGAATAATTCACTAATTTACGAACACCAAACTTAGATTTTCTCTCTAAGTTTAGCAATTCCCAGCATATTAGGAATGATTCTTTTTTAAGATAAGGTTACGATTTAAATGCTGTTTGTTTTTTGACTTCAGCAACCATTTCATCAGGTCCCTCTGCTAAGATCATTGCCTCATCAGGCAACACATGACTCATATAGCTAAAGCCTATTATTGGTGTATTTGCTTTGACAGCCATTTCTAGAACATCTTTAAATGCCTCTCCATGATTAATATCAAAATAAATATCTACTTCTCGACTTAATTGCTCTACCGTTTGATACATTATCTTAGGATGTAAAACAACATTAGGGTACTGGCCTAATTGTAAAAGTGCAGGTCCCATTGCAGTATAGGCCGCAATATGAAACTGACAGTCTGGCAAACAATGAATGAGAGCTTCAATCTCTTCTAATTCCTGAGAATTTGTCACTGTAAAACTTGAAAACTTTGGCTTGCATTGTTTTATTGGATTTTCTCCTATGTGTGTCACAATCTCTGACCACTCTAATGCGCAATAATCCCACCAAACTTGTCTTAAACGACCTGACGAAAAAGTATTCCAAGGCTTATCTGGAGAAATATAGTGCAAAATTGTTGGAAGTGGCTCAATAGGCAAATCAAAAACTCCAAACTCTCTTTTTAAACTTGCACCATAATCATAACCAATTGGAAAATTATAAGTATTTGATAACTGTAGCCACTGCCCCGCAAACACTATATTTAAAATAGATTGATCACCTTCGGGAACCGACTGCCACTCTCTAATAGTGGTTTCAATCAAGCAATCAAAAATACCATCTTTTTTCCATTTTTCATTATTGACTAGGATAACACCTGAATTAAAAATCCCAGTCATGCCATGTAATGCTTTTACTGCAGCTCCATAATACTCTCTTACATCCAGATCAAACAAATGAGTAATATCTGCTGTTACAATAATATCACTATCAAGGTATAAGACCCTATCTTCTTCAAGTTTCTCAGAAATAAAATACCGTGCAAAAGCCATGTAATTGATATGAGGAAATCCCGCTGTCCATTTTTTATCAAGCTGTTCATCTAATAATTTGATATCAACCAGCTCACAGCCCATCTGATTCAGATGTTTCCGTACCATGATAAACCATTCCAAAGGAATATCTTGATTAAAAATATAAACTTTTACATGTTTATTATGGTAACATAAGGACTTCAATGTTGTTTCAATCTGCCTAATATAGCCATAATCTCCAGCTAAAACCACTGGATAATAGTTTTCTTGCATCATACCCTCATAACCTTTTTTAAAAAAACATACAACTTCACCTAATGAATACTTTTAACAAGACATCAAAAAGCAATCCCGTTTCAACCATTAGTGACCATACCATTTTTCTAAAATCGATATGGTTTGCAGACATTTTTGATAATTTTGCATATCTCCTGCTTCGCAATAACTTGTCTTATGCAAATCTAGTCGCCAACGATAAGCCTGAAGCTCCCTAGAAATATCAAAACCAATCAATGCCAAAATAGTCACACGTTCTTCAATGCTTTTCAAAGGAAAAACATGTCTAAGATCGACTGTCTTTGTCACACTTGTTGAGCGTTTTCGGTGATAATAAATCGCCTGATTACTATAAACAATCTTATCTGCCATAAGATACAGTTTCCAAGTTGTGTAGTCATCTTCTACCTTTTCATCTTCAGGATATACAATGTCTTGAAAAAGGGCCCTCTTATAGAGTTTCGACCAGGGAACCGTAAAACATTGGCTAAAAGAAAACTGACCATTGTATTGTTCTTGAAACCACTCTTTTGGACTATAAACCTTTTGAAAATAATCCTCTTGTTTCAGATGAAAAGCAAAAGTATTTTTTTCTTCAAAATACGCCGTAAAATTGGCTACAGCAATATCACTTTGCGTCCTAACCAAAGCTTGATAAAGCAGTTCAATATGATTGAGCTCCAGCCAATCGTCATTATCAACAAAAAGAATGTAATCACCTGTTACCAATGACAAAGCTGTATTCCTACTTGCACCAACTCCTCCTCCACCCATTTTTTTATGAATAAGTTTGATTCTGGAGTCCTTTAATCGGTAATCTTCACAAATTTTTGCAGAACCATCTGTAGAGCCATCATTTACCAAAATAATTTCAAGATTGTCATAAGTTTGATTAACAATCGTCTGCAGACATTTCTCAAGAAAAGGGCCAGCATTAAAGACAGGAACAATAACACTAATTTTATCCATTCACTCTCACTTTCTAAAATTCTGAACCAAGTCTAGCTTAGCTGACAGTTGATTGTAAAGGTCAATTTGTCCAGCCAATAAAGCATCCCTCTGACACTTTTCTAAACGTTTGACATAAGACTTCACATGTTCACTCGTATCATACCCCATTGTAACTAATAAGGCGATGCGTTCTTCAGCATTGCTTATCATAGAGGAAATATCATCTAACATGCTTTTGCGTGATAGCCCTTCTGAGCGTTGAGAATAGAAATAAGAACCCTGATTAATAAAAGCAATTTTATTTGCCTTCAAATAAAGTTTATAAATGGTGGCATCATCTTCACGAAGACGCCCTATTGGGAAGTAAACCCCGTTAAATAAGTCACGCCTAAATAGCTTTGTCGGTGAAAAAGTAAAGGTCAAAAATAGATTGTTGGTAGCTGTATTCTCTTGATTTAACCATTCTTCAACTGAATATACTTTTTCAAAATATTTCTCCGATGTGATTGAGAAAAGATAACTCTGACGTTCCTCATTATAGGAATTAAAGTTACAAATAGAAATATCTGCCCCGTTTTTTGTCAAGGCTAGGTACAAATCTTCTAAATAGGACTCCACCACGAAATCATCTGCATCTACAAAAGTCAGATAAACTCCTTTAGCAAGTGCAATGCCTTTATTTCTAGCAGCAGATGGACCCGCATTTTCTTGATGGTATACACTAATACGACTATCTTTAGCAGCATATTCTTCACAAATCAGAGCACTGCTATCTGTTGAACCATCGTTAATTAAAAGCAATTCAAAATGATGATAAGCCTGTTTCAATAAGGAATCAAGACAACGCCTTAAATAAGGGGCCACATTATAAACTGGAACAATGATACTAATCAATTCGTCATTAGTTGTCTCGACCTCTTCATCATTTTCTTCTCGACCAACATAAGCAACAATTTGGCTTTGATAGTCTAAATCATTAACTGGCTCAATATTGTCATCATAATTAAATTCAGCTGTGTGTTTGTGTGATAACTTCACTTTATGACTAGCACCCATATTAAACCATTCATACTCTGAATCAATATGTCCTAAATCAATAGCTTGATAACCGTTTTGACTCAAATCTCTAGCCAATACTTTTGCAGTTGGACCAAGCATGATTACTACAAGATAGTCTTTATCATATCGTAAAACTTCTTCCAAAATCATAGCATAATGACTGTAAGCATTTTTTGAAGGGCAGATAATCCGAGAAATTGAATGAGCATCTGCAAAAAGATCATTACCAACACCAGAACGAGATGTTTCTCCTTCAACAATTAAGACATCTCGCTTTTCCCAAAGCTTTTTTAATTTGGAAAAGCTTTGAGCAGCTACACTTTTATCTTCTAAATCAATGTATGGTCTGGAAATAAATGTTGAACCATACCAATCGGATTGGCAATTTTCTAAATAAAAAGGAGCATATCTTTCAAAATGTTTTTCCCAAAAAACACGCGCATTGCTGTTGTAGCGCTCCAAATGGTTAAAAACATCTGGTAAACAAACTAAAAATGTCTCATTACTAGGGGAACGCAAAATATCACGTAATTGACCAGCCAAAGCCTCATCGTAGGTTTGATAAGGAATACTATGGCCCGACATGATATCAATTTCACCATCACCAAAACGAGCAACTGATGCATTATTGTCAATAATAAAATCTAAACTTTCAAGAATAGGATAAACCTTAATCTTATCTAGTGAATCCATAACTCTCCTTAATCACATAATGCTTTAAAAACAGAATCCGTCAATAATTTTCGCGTAAAAAAACCTTGCCGTAATAATGGATTGAAGCGTCTAACATTTTTCACCAAAGCCTCATAGGTTTCTTCAGACATATTTTCAATAACCTCAACGGCCTCATCAAGACTTCTAACAATAACACCTAATTGATTATTTTCAATAATATCCTGATTTGCTATACCTTCTTGAACAATTACTGGAATCCCAGCAGCTAAAAATGTCCCAAGTTTGTAAGGACAGTAGAGCTTTTGATAGCCTTTGTCATGGTCATCCATCCAAACAAGACCAAAACCTCCTCCAGACATTTCCATGACCAACTGTTCATCTGGCCGGTAACCCATTGGAGTCACATTTGCTGGTAAATCAACCTTTTGCCAAGCATATAAATGCAAAGGCAAATTGTATTGCCAAGATTTAACAAAACTAAACCGTTCAGGAGAGCCTGGAAAATGAATCACTTTTTTAAAGGTTGCCGGTAATTCTGGTACCTGTGTCGGATGATCCCACATCCCTTGAACAATTGTTTTTGAAACTTGTAAACCATGTTCCAACAGAATATCAAGCATCTTTTGACTTGGTGCAACAACAACATCAGCCTTATTATAGTAGTTAATAGTGCTGTCCATTAAATAATAGTTGCCTGCAAACATTAATGGCACAACATCATGAATAAAAATAACAACTTTGACTTCATATAATTTCAATTTAGCCATTAACTTCTCATCAAAGCTTGTCGAATTCCAGGTCGGTGTTTGAAAAATAACAACATCACCAGGTCGTACCCCAGCAATAATACCGTCTAGTCGTTTACTCAACTCCATTTCAGTATCAGAATCCATCGGATAAGAATAAACCCCTAACTCACGATAGCCCAAGCTAACAGCAATATCAGTCACCATATTTTGCCCGAGTTGTGCAGTACTACTCAACGCTTGTCCATTAAGATTTGTCACATATACTCTCATTTTACAACACCCACTATTTCTTATACTTTTCAATTAGCGCTAATTTATACTGCAAATCCTTATAAGAAGCAATATCTCCACTTGCCAACATCTCATCACGATTAATTTGTGCCCGCCATTTAAATGCAGCAATCTCCTTTGATACATCAAAGCCTAATAAAGTTAAGGTTGCAAGCCTTTCAAAAACAGGTTCTGCTGAAAATACTGTTGATAGAGCAACTTGTTGCGTCATACTAGAAGAATTAACGCGGTATATTAAACTCGACCGATGCATATAAGCAATCCGATCTGCTAATAAATAGAGTTTCCAAGTCGTTCGGTCATCTTCACCAAATCTTCCGGTATAATAACGAACATTTTCAAACAAGGATTTCTTGTAAATCTTTGACCAGGGAACCGTAAAACAAAGACTCAAATGATGCCCTTGCCCATATTGAAAAGCAAACCACTCTTCTGGAGAATAAATTGCTTCATAATAATCATCATCTAAAAGATGAATCTCATACTTGTTTTCATCCTCAAAATACCTTGTAAAATTAGTAACAGCTACTTGACTATTTGTTTTTTGCAATAAAGTATACAAGTCTTCAATATGATTGGCATCAATCCAATCGTCAGAATCAACAAAGACAATGAAGTCTCCCGTTGCCATATCGATGCCACTATTTCTAGCCGCACCAAGACCTTCATTGATTTTTTTATGTAATATTTTAATACGCTTGTCTTTAGCTTTTAATTGTTCAGCAATTAAACCAGATCTGTCACTTGATCCATCATTGATAATCAAAATTTCAAGTGAAGGATATGACTGCTGACAGACACTATTAACACAGGCTTCAAGATACTTCTCTCCATTAAAAACAGGTATGATAACACTAACTTTTTCCATAAACACCTCTCTTGTTCTCCACCACTAATAGTAACATGGAACAATGATTTTCGCAATTTTTAATAATGCTAAAAAAATCATTATAAAACCACCCCAATAATAGGATGGCCTAAGTCTATTAAATTAGGGTCAATTTCACTACAGCTTCGGTCCTTGCTGTGTGTGGAAACATGTCTACAGATTGAATGTAATCAACCTTGTAAATCTTAGCAAGTTCCACTAAATCTCTAGCAAGTGTAGAGGTATTACAAGAAACATAAACCATTTTTGCAGGTTTATACTGTAAGATCAGTTTTAAAAGAGCTTGGTCAAGTCCAGTTCTAGGGGGATCAACTATCATCGCATCCGCCCTATAACCTTCTTGATACCATTTAGGGATAATCTCTTCAGCCTTACCAGTTTCATAATGGGTATTATCAAATCCCATATCAGCAGCATTTTTCTTGGCATCTAAAATGGCTTCTGGAATAATATCCATACCACGAACAGATGCTACCTTATCAGCAAAAGCAAATCCTATGGTCCCTACACCACAATAAGCATCAATAATATGATCATTGGCAGAGACATCTAATGCCTCAACTACTTGACCATACAAAACAGATGTTTGTTGAGGGTTCAATTGATAGAAAGCCCTTGGCGATAATTGAAAGTGATAATCCAAGACCTCTTCTGAAATCGTATCATCACCCCAAATAATCTCCGTTTTATCACCATAAATATCACTATTTTTAGACCAATTAATGTTTAAAGCAATGGTTTTTATTTCAGGATAAGCTTGACATAACTCCTGGACAAGTGGCACTAGGCGTAATTCTTTACTACTAATAAAAATCAACTGAACCTGACCACTTGCAATAGCCTTACGAATCATAACCGTCCTTACACCGTCAATACGGCGTTCATTATAAATAGGCAATTTATGCTTGTCAAGTAGATTCGTTACACTGTTAATAATATCCTGAGTTAACTGATCTTGCACCTTACAATCATCAATTGCAATCAAACGGTGACTCCCTTCTGCATAAAGTCCAGATTGAACCTTACCTCCAAAAGCACGTGTTTGAAATTGCAACTTAGCGCGGTAATGCCAAGGCTCCGTCATCCCAAGAGTTGCCCTAATAGTATAAGACTCGTAACCTTTTGGTTTAAACTTCTTCAGAGCTTGGCGAATCACATCATCTTTAAATTCAAGCTGTTTTGGGTAAGCCAAATGCATAATCTGACAGCCACCACACTCTTTATAAACCTTACATTTGGGATCCACCCTAAATTTTGAGGCTTTATTAATGGTTAATAGCTTCGCTTCTACAAAGTTTCGTTTAACAGAAGTAATTTGGCAAAAAACATCTTCTCCTTTCAAAGCCCCTGGTACGAAAACAAGCGTTTTTTTGTAAAAGCCTATTCCTTCACCGTTAATCCCCATTCGTTTAATTTTCAAAGGTATCCTTTGTTTTTCTTTTAACTCAAACATCACATTCTCCCTATCCCATAAGCAATCCTATTCAAACAATACTGTGCACATACTATTTTACCATTATTTTGTTATAATATTGAGTATGAAAATAAGTAAAATCGAAAAGAAAAAAAGACTTTACCTCCTAGAGCTAGACGACTCTGAACAGCTCTATATCACAGAAGATACCATTGTGCGCTTTATGTTAAGTAAAGGCATGACCATCAGCCCTGAAACCCTAACAGAAATCAAAAGCTTCTCACAATTCTCTTATGGGAAAAATTTAGCCATTTATTTTATCTCCTTCCAAGTTCGTACCAAAAAAGAAGTCAAAGACTACTTGATAAAACACGAGATTTCTAAAGAATACCTAGACAAAATTCTAAGCAGTCTTGAAGAAGACAAGTGGATAGATGACACCAAATATGTCACATCCTATCTCAATCAAAACGCTTTAAATGGTGACAAAGGTCCTGCTGTTATCAAGCAAAAGCTTCTCCAAAAAGGCATCAGCCTTTCTGATATCACAGATGCTCTAGTAAACCTTGATTTTTACCCACTAGCTGAAAAAGTAGCTGGAAAAACCCTTAAAAAATACCAAAACAAATTACCAAGCAAAGCCCTGGAAGAAAAAGTGATTCAAACCTTAGTCAATAAAGGCTTTTCTTATGAACAAGCAAAATCTGTTAGCCAAGACTTAGCAATTGAAGAGGATCACGAACAAAGTCAATCACTTTTAGAAAAAGAACTCGATAAACAATGGCGAAAATATAGTCGCAAATATGAGGGACATGAACTCAAACAGAAACTCTTCCAAAGTCTTTATCGAAAAGGTTTTAACAGTGACAGCATCTCACAAATCTTACGCGACTACCTGTAAATCACTCTAAAAAGAGTGATTTTATTTTAGATTTATGATAAAATATGTGTGATAAGTTTAATTGTAGAAAGTTGGAAAGGCATGAAACTACCTAAAGAAGGCGACTTTATTACAATTCAAAGTTATAAGCATGATGGTAGATTACACCGCACTTGGCGTGATACTATGGTACTAAAGACAACTGAAAATGCTCTCATTGGTGTTAATGATCATACATTAGTTACCGAAAGCGACGGTAGACGATGGGTTACACGAGAGCCAGCAATCGTCTATTTTCATAAAAAATATTGGTTCAATATCATCGCAATGATAAGAGATGATGGCATTTCTTATTACTGTAATCTTGCTAGCCCCTATCTAATGGACGCAGAAGCCCTAAAATATATTGACTATGATTTAGATGTTAAAGTATTTGCAGATGGTGAAAAAAGATTACTTGATGTCGATGAATATGAAAATCACAAAAAGAAAATGCAGTATTCAAATGATATTGATTTTATCCTGAAGGAAAATGTGAAAATTCTAGTTGATTGGATTAATAATGAAAAAGGACCATTTTCAAAATCCTATATAAACATTTGGTACAAACGTTATCTTGAACTTAAGAATCGTTAATAGTTGTCTGGCACTCCAATTTGGGGTGCTTTGATTTATTTGATAAAGGAGGCAAATATGGCATTTCAAAAAACACAAAGACGCTATGCCAGTTTCGGGGCAGCAACGGCAATGCCTAAAGAACTGATTGACCATTTTTGGTATATTATTGATAACTATCTCAAAGGTGTATTTCCTCTTGAAAACCTCTTAATATTTACCTTTAGCAAGTCAATTAAAAATCACCTTGTCATTGAATACCAAGATAAGGAAAAACAGCTTAAAATCGCCTTTGATACCCACTTTAGCTATGACCCTTTTCTCCCCCTAAGAGTTTACATCGTCGATAACAATGGCATTGAAACACTGCTATTAGACCATGAAATAAACTAATGAAAAGGCAACAGTTTTCTGTACAAGATTTATAAAGTGTTTTTATTAGACCGTTAATCTTTTGGTCATGGGCGTCTGATAGTTTAGACTACCATGAATGCGGTGGTGATTCCACCAGTGGACATAGTCCTTGGTTTTAAGGGCCAATTCTTCTAGCGTCTGGAAAGTTTCCTGGTGGACAAATTCTATTTTGAAAGCGCGATAGGTGCTCTCAGCTACGGCATTGTCGTAAGGACAACCTGCTTGACTAAGTGAGCGTTTGATATCAAAGGCTGTAAGCACATCATCTATCAAGGCATTGTCGAACTCTTTTCCTCTGTCCGAATGGAATATCTTGACCTTGGTCAGAGCGTAAGGAATACTCTGAATCGCTTGTTTCACCAGCTCTGCTGTCTTGTGCCAACCAACCGATAAGCCAATGATTTCACGGTTGTAGAGGTCCATAATGAAACAAACATAAGCCCAGCCATTACCGACACGAACGTAGGTTAAGTCTGTCACTAAAGCTTTTAGAGGCTTTTCTTGATGAAATTGTCTGGCTAAGTGATTAGGAATAGCTACCTCATTCTTACCTTTTGAATGTGGCTTGAAGACTGCTTTCTGATAAACAGATACTAAGTTGAGTCTGTGCATGATGCGACGAATCCGACGACGAGACCGCTGGATACCTTCATTTTCCAAACATTTCTTGATTTTCCTAGCACCGTATCTGGCCTTACTTTCGAGAAAAATAGCTTTGATATTTTCTTCAAGTTCCGCTTCAGAGACTGGTTTAACAGTCTTGTAGTAATAGCTAGAACGAGGAATGTTCAACCAACGACACATAGCTGAAATGCTATATTTATCCTTATTAGCAGTGATTACTTCTCTTTTCGTGCCATAATCACTGCCGCTTGCTT